>CAVAFU010000047.1:0-12680 GCA_963588325.1 Oribacterium sp. | reverse complement strand
CAACGCTATAAGCGTATTAGAACCACTAGCATAGCTAGTGGTTTTCTAGTTACAATAAAAAAACCAATCTGCTTTCGCAGATTAGTTAATTTTCCATCATACCAGCTTGTAATTGATACATGCGATAGTAAGTGCCTTTACGGCTAAGCAATTCATCATGATTACCCGATTCAATAATTTTTCCTTTGTCCAACACATAAATGCAATCCGCATCTTGAATCGTTGATAAACGGTGTGCGATAGCAATCGTTGTTCGCCCTTGGCGCATTTTTTTCAATGATTCTTGAACAATATTTTCAGTTTCTGAATCAATATTTGCTGTCGCTTCATCAAGGATAAGAATCTTAGGCTGACTAGCCACTGTTCTGGCAAAAGCTAACAATTGACGTTGCCCAGTTGAAAAACTTGAACCACGCTCGGTAACTTTTGTATCGTATTTTTCAGGTAATTTTTGGATAAATTGGTCTGCATCCACAAATTCTGCAGCTGCTTGAACAGCTTCATCTGAAATATCTTGATACATTTTAATATTTGACTTGATTGTCCCATGATACAAGAAAGGGTCTTGTAAAACGAGTCCAATATTACGTCGCAATTCTTCCTTAGGATACTGGCGGATATCAACACCATCTAGTAACACTTGACCAGCTTGGAATTCGTAAAAACGCATGAAAACATTGATAATCGAAGATTTTCCAGACCCTGTTGAACCAACAAAAGCAATGGTCTCTCCTTGATTGACTTTAAATGAAATATTATCTAGAATTTGACGTTTGCCATCATACGAAAAGCTGACATTTTTAAATTCAATATTTCCTTCTTGTACAGCCACTTCGCCATTTTCTTGTTTTGGTTCGTATTGTCGTTCATCAATCAAATCAAACACGCGCCCAGCTGAAACCATTGACGTTTGAAGTGTAGAAAAATTCTGCGTCACCTCAATCAATGGATCAAACAAACGATTGACATATTGGATAAAAGCATACATCAACCCTGCTGAAATCCCAATTTCCATGCCTCGAAAACCAAAATAAGCCATCAAAATAGCATAAGCCATCAGTTTCAACAATGACATGGCAGGGCGAAGGAATAAACTATCTAATGCCATTGAGCGATTAGCGTAGAGAACATGTTCTTCATTAATTGCTTCAAATTCATCTTTCAAACGGTCTTCCTGACTAAAAGATTGAATGATTCGAATCCCTTCAATACTCTCAGAAAGTTTGCTGTTAATATCAGATAATAATGCGCGTGTTTTTTCAATGACCGCAACAGATTTTTTACGATAAAGATTAACCAAAATAAAAATAAATGGTAAAAAGAGCGCTACCCAGCCCGTTAAAACGGCATTTAATTTTAACATGGTTAGTAAAGTCACTGTAAAAATGAAAATCGCTGACACAAAACTTGATAAGATACCAGAAAACATATCACTAATAGCTTCCGTATCATTTGTCAGACGCGATACAATCGAACCAGCTGGTGTTTGGTCAAAATAAGCCATTCCCAACTTTTCCATATTAGCAAAAGCATCACGACGAATATCACGCACAATACTGTAAGACACATGAGCAAAGTAATAGTTTCCCAAATATTGGATAATCGTCTGCAAGACATACATGAGGTAATAACCAACCAAAATCAACATGGCTGTCTGATTCATATTAGTCAAAAAATGGTCGATAAAGTAAGAAGCAATCAAAGGAATGACACTCCTTACCACCGTCGTCAACAATAGCAAAGCTAACGCCAATACTGTCAAAAATTTATATGGTTTGAGATAGCTCATGAGACGTTTAAAAACACGCCATTGATTTGCATTATTCTTCATCAGCTTCTCCTTCCATTTCTAATTGCTGCGCTTCATAGGTATCTGCATACCAGCCGCCTTGTTTAATCAAATCTTCATGGCGACCACGCTCGATAATATGCCCATCTTGCATCACCAAAATCAAATCAGCATGCACAACCGCACTCAAACGGTGAGCCGTAATAATGGTTGATTTATTTTGTCGTGTTTCCTTAAGATTTTCAATAATCGCATGCTCTGTCTTAGCATCTACTGCTGACAAAGAATCATCCAAAATCAAAATATCAGGATTGAGAATCATCGCACGACTCATAGCAATCCGTTGTTTTTGCCCGCCAGACAGACTGACCCCTTTTTCACCAATCAACGTCTCAAATCCATCAGGCATAGCCACAATATCCTCATAAACTCGAGATAATTTAGCCGCCTCTTCAACCTCTACCAATGAAGCTGCTGGATTTCCAAAACGAATATTGTCTAAAATACTTGTCGCAAATAAAAATTGGTCTTGTGGCACATAACCAATCAAACGTCGCAAGTCTGCTAATTTATAATCCTTAATATCATGCCCATCAAGGGTAATTTGTCCCTCTTGCAAATCATATTCTCGCAATAACAATCTGATAAGCGTTGTTTTACCAGAACCTGTTTGCCCAACTAAGCCCAAGGTTTGACCTTGCTCAAGCGCAAAATGAATATCAGAAAGTGTCTCTTCATTTTCATAATGAAAAGCACCAATGTCATAGACTAATCGACCATTTTTGATTTCTGAAAGTGGATTTTCTGATTCTTTGACATCTGATTCTTGTTGTAATAGTTGACTGATTCGTTCATAAGAAACCGAACCACGTTGCACCATATTAAACAAGAAACCAATCGCCATCAATGGCCAAACAAGCATATCCAAGTAAGTAATAAACGTTACCAGATTTCCGACAGTCACTTGACCAGCCGCAACCATCACAGCCCCCATAAATAATGTCAATACATAACTTGTCCCGATAAATAAAAGTACCAAGGGGTCAAACATCACATCATATTTCATGGTCGTCATGTTTTTCTTAAAAGTCATTTCATTTGTTTTCTGAAATGCTTCAAGCTCATCTGCCTGATACCCAAATGACTTGGTCACCTTGATACCAGAAACAGATTCCTGAACATTATTATTAAGTTCTGAAAAAGCTGCTTGGGATTGACTAAATGCTTGGTGCGTCTTGCGTCCTAAACGGCTTGTTGCATAAGCCATGAAAGGCAAGGGAATAATCGCCACAATAGTCATCTGCCAAGAGATGGTGAAAAACATGGTTACCAACGTCACCAAAGCTGTAATTGTAGCATCTACTGCTGACATTACCCCACCACCAGCCAAACGTGTCAAGGCATTGATATCATTTGTCGCATGCGCCATCAAATCCCCTGTTCGGTATTTTTGATAAAAACTAGGAGACATTTTTGTGAAATGGTCAAAAAGTCTAAAACGCATAATTTGACCCAAACGATAAGACGTTCCAAAAATATACATCCGCCAAATGTAACGCAAAAAATACATGGCAACTGCTGATAAAACTAGCCACAACAGATTCAACAATAATTCTGCTTGCGTCAAATCACCAGTCGTCACGCGGTCAATAACCGTCCCCATCACTTTCGGAGGAATTAGATTTAAAACTGCCACCAAACTCAAGGCAACAATTCCTATAATATATCGTCGTTTCTCCTGACGGAAAAACCACCAAAGATCTTTTATAATTTTCATAAAACCTGCTTTCTAGCTGCTATTATACACCTTTGAGCAAACTCCAAGTCAAGCAAAAATAACCAAGATAAAAAGAAAAGAGTGAGAAAACTACTTCTATCAGAGTAGTTCTATCTCACTCCCTATAACCTATTTTACTTTTTGATGTTTTTGATACCATTTGGCAAACCAGCGATACACTAAAAAGGCAAGCAAACCACCCAAGGTATTTGTCCAAAGGTCATCAATTTCAAAAACACGATTGGCATTATAAAGCAAATCAACAATCAGTTGTGTTGTCTCGATACCAAGACTAATCGCAAAAGCAACTGCTGTCGCTTTTTGCCATGTCCGAATATTTGGAAATAAAGCAATGATTCCTAGCATTAATGGAAAAAGCAAGAAAATATTCATCATATTTTGTGCAATAACCCAAAAAATCTCAAGAAATCCTTCTAACTGCCCAAAGCTAACGAAAGTATTGAACGGTACCAACAACAAACGCAAGCGACCTAGGTAAATAATATTGGGTGTTTCAACACCATCAATCATAATCGGCTGTGGGCTAAAGCACATTAAACAAACGGCAATAGCATACAAAACCACGAGTAGTTTGGTCACATATCGTCCTATTGAAGTTAATTCTGCTGTTTTATCAAAAAATCGTGACATCTTATTTGGCTTTTTCGGCAACTGCTTTTTGGCGGTCACGTTTCATAGTATTTGAACGCAACTGTCCACAAGCAGCATCAATATCTGTACCGTGTTCTTGACGAACCACACAGTTAACCCCATTTTTCTTAAGAACATCATAGAATGCCGCTACACGTTCTTTACTTGAACGGCTGTATTGGTCATGTTCTGATACTGGGTTGTATGGAATCAAATTGATATAAGATAATTTGCGAATTTTTTTCGTTAAATCAGCTAATTCTTGTGCGTTTTCTGGGAAATCATTAACTTCGTTAAGCATGATATATTCAAATGTCACACGACGATTAGTTGTTTCAACGTAATATTCAATCGCTGCAAAAAGTTTTTCAAGTGGGAATGAGCGGTTAACACGCATGATTTGTGAACGTAGTTCATTATTTGGCGCATGAAGTGATACGGCAAGATTAACTTGCAAGCTTTCGTGTGCAAAATCACGGATTTTATGCGCCAACCCTGATGTTGAAACCGTAATATGACGCGCACCAATTGCCAAACCATTATCATCATTAATAGTACGCAAGAAACGTAGCACGTTATCATAGTTATCAAATGGTTCACCGATTCCCATGACAACCACGTGACTAACACGTTCATCTTGACCACGTTCGTCAAAGTATTTTTGAACCATCATGATTTGTGAAGTGATTTCACCACTTGTCAAATCACGTTGTTTTTTAATCAATCCGCTGGCGCAGAATGAGCAGCCCATGTTACAACCAACTTGTGATGTCACACAGACAGACAAGCCATAATGTTGACGCATTAAAACTGTTTCAATCAACATGCCATCAGGTAATTCAAATAAGTATTTGACTGTTCCGTCAGAAGCTTCTTGAACCACTCGTTGTTTCAATGGGTTAACGCAGAAATTTTCATTCAAAACAGCAATGAAATCTTTTGAGATATTTGTCATTTCTTCAAAAGATTGGACACGTTTACGATAGAGCCAATCCCAAATTTGTGTCGCACGGAATTTCTTTTCTCCGTGTTCGATTGCCCATTCAATCAACTCATCGCGTGTTAAACCGTAAATTGAGGGCTTCATGTCCTTAGTTTCTGTTTGCATTCTGTAAATACCAAATCCTTCCTATTTATCTTTTCGACGAATCACAAAATGTTGTTTTGCCGATTGTATTTCTTTTTGTTGTTCTCGTTTTTGATGACGCTCACCACGTGTTTTTGTCTCTTTACGTTTTTGACTTGTAAAATGTTTATTGTTTGAGCGGTCAGATTTTTTATGCTCTGATTTTTTCTTTTGTGATGAACGTTTCTGTGATTTATGACGTTTTGTTGACTTATCATCATCAGATTTAGCCTGACGTGGTTCTAAATTTTCAAGAACAAAATAAGCACAGCCAAAGTTACAATATTCTTTAATATAATCATCTAGACGTGAGATACGGTTTGTTTTTTTGACATCTCTGTCGTCTTTGTAAAATCCCTTCAAACGTAATTGCTCATTTCCCCAGTCACCGACAATGTAGTCATATTTCAGTAAAATCTCAGAAAAACGTTGACTAAAAACAGTTGCATCAAAAGCATTTTTCTCATTTTCTAAAATCAACAATTCAATATTTTCACTTTTGACACGGTCAGAAAATGCCACAAATTGTGGACCAGGAAATTTATTGTAATTGTACATTTCAGGAGAGATATCTTTTCTCATCGGTCTCCTCTCTTAATCCATCGTAAAACTTCATATTATTTTTAAGGTAGGTCTCTACCAGTTCTCGTAGTAATTCAGGAAAGAGCAACTCTGCTTGGTGAGATTTTATCGTCTCAAAATAACGTGCAAAGTAATATTGATCAACCAAGACTAAACTGATAGTGTCCTTTTCATTCGTAACCTTTTTATTATACACTATTTTTCCGTTTTTGTAATCAAAGCCACTGGTTAAAACCGTCCCGAATTCTTTCCCGCGAAAGCCCATTCCACGGATTTGCTGATTAGCTAACAATTTTGCTTGTGAAAAGACATCTCGGCAAATGGTCGTTAAGTCATCAATCGTCACTTCTAACCTCGCCAAACGCATTTGATGTGGCAACGAGTGGTGCAATGTGTCTCTCGTTATTTTCTTTGAAAAAGGAGTTACAACTAAACCTGAATTAATCATGGCAATATCAGCTTTAGCATAATCTTTCATTGCTTCCATAACTAACTGACAAGATTCTTCTAAAGTTAAGTCCCTATCAAAATAGGTTACCAATTGTTGACTTAGAAGAGTACGACCATCATCTTCAACTTTTTCTATCCATTCCTTATCACCTGGTTTACTTGACATATGACTTGTTTCGTGAGCGTGGATGGTAATATCGCTTAATTCATGCTCATCAAACGTTAGATTGATTTCACCGACAAATTGACCATATTTCCCAGCAGCTGCCAAATAAGTCCCATTAAGACAAGCACCATCTTCAAAAACATGATGCGTGTGCGCCCCGATGATTAAATCAATTTCTGGGACTTCTGCCGTTATTTTTTCATCAAAAGGCAAACCAAGGTGACTCAATAAAATATGAAAATCAGCAGCCTTAACCTCTGGAAGTTCCAAATCACGTTTCAAACACGCTATTGGGTCTAAAACCTGCCAACCACCTGGTTTATAGGTTAACTCATACGGAAATGTGTAAGCCAAAAAAGCAAGCTTCGTTCCCGCATCAGTCTCATAAATCTTGTAAGGACTCGCCCAACGTGGACGACCAGATTCATCTTCAAGATTTCCAAGAATAACATCGAAGTCCGCAGTGTCATAAACTTGATTTAACATCTTTTTAGCCAAACCAATGCCTTCATTGTTACCAATTGTTGCAAAATCAATGCCAAGTTCATTCATCAATTGGACATTAAATTTGCCTTGTGTCACGTCAGTCATAGGATGCCAACGGTCAATGTTATCCCCAACATCAACTCTAATAACCTCAGACTCTTTAGGATAATCTTGAAAAAAACGTTTTATTTTAGGATAGGTTTCAAAATGCGAATGCCAATCATTCAAATGTAAAATCGTTAGCTTTTCTGTCATAGCTCTATTATAGCATTTTCCGTGTAAATAGTGATATTCTAGCGCTTTTTAACCCTTTCTTAACAAAAAAATAAGCCAGATATCATATCTAACTCATCTCAACTTTTTAACCCCACTCAAAAACTAAGGATACATGGTGTGGTAAACTTTTTTAATTAACTTTTTCACTTCTTTTTTGACTAAGTTCAACAACTCTGTTTGTTGCTCCGTTGTTATGGTGACATCGTTTCCTGATGCGTCTCTTATTGTTTGGTGAGCAATATCAAACTCATTATCCAATTCAAAATAAACAGAAACCTGTTGATTATCCAAAGTCGTCTCAAACGTCACAAAGAAAGCACTGCTATCACTAGACGATTCAATCGTAATAGCTGGCGTTCCTGTCGTGGTTAACGTTAAAATCCTGTTGTACATTGTATAATCGAGCTTATCCACTTCATACCCAGCTTCTTTGATAACTTTTGCATAACGCTTACTGTTCATCAACGCATCCAATTGTTCAAATATCGTTCCCTGTTTATAAACTCTTCGAAAATCATTTTGACGATAAACGTAATACCCAACAGCAGAACAAACTGTAATGCCGATAAGTGTCACAGCTACCAACAACCGCTTTGACTTAACCGACATTTTCACTTCTCCAAACCTTAACTATCATAAAATTATTCTTATTCTCCTTAATTTTATAAATAAAACCCTTTTTTAATAATTACCGTATATGCAAACTGCACTAGTAAACACTAATGCAGTTTATGCTTATAAAATTATGTGCTATTATAGCACTTTTCACAAAAATTAGAAAATAAAACGGCTCATTATTTATAATCATTTTAAATACTAAGCTAATTTCTCAATTGCTAAACCGATTTTTTTGTAACAAATACATAAAAAAAGAAGTTAGATTATCGTAATCCAACTCATCAACTCCTTTTAAATAATATGCCTATCTTCTTGTTTTCTTGCTTGTTGAACATGCTTAAAAAACATATACCCTACCCCTTGACACATCCACACAAACGCATAACAGAGAGTCCACATTAAGAAGGTCAACCATTTCATTTCCATTGTCTGATAGACACCTTCACTATTAATTGACCGAATAAATATCAGCAAAGTGACATCTAAAAAAATAAATAAGATGGCAATATTAAACCAAATTACAAAACGCTTTTGCCAGTTCGTCATAACTCCCTCCTATCCATTATTAATCTACTGCTATATTTTAAGAAGATTTTACCCAATAAAGCTTAAGAAAAGATTAACCTAGGATGAGTAAAAAAATCACCTCCTTGGATTTTAAAACCAAGTGAGGTGATGATTTTAATCTGTATTTCGTAAATAATCGATAGCTTCTTGAACCGTTGTTACAGGGACAATTTTCATATCTGTACCAATTTTTTTAGCAGCTTCTTTTGCTTCTTCGTAGTTCGTTTTCGCATCGGGATCTTCTTTCAATGTTTCTTCATCTACTGGATTATTTGGAACAAAGAAAATATCCGCACCTGCTTTCGCAGCAGCCACAACTTTGAGCGCTGCACCGCCAATATCACCAACTGAACCATCCGATTCAATCGTACCTGTACCAGCAATTTTACGACCTTTACGTAAATCTTCGCTGTTTAATTGGTCATAAATATCAAGGGTGAACATCAAGCCAGCACTTGGACCACCAACACCACTCGTATCAAAATCAACGTCAACATCTGACGATACCGTTGTATGGTCTACTAAGCCAATTCCGATACCATTTTTACCATTTGACAATTCAATAATTTTACCAGTAGCTTCTTTTTCTTTACCATTTGAAGTGTATTGAACAGTTACTTCAGAACCCAAATCCAAATCAGCCACATACGCCATTAATTCTGCCGAACTGCTGAAAGTCTGACCATTAACACCTGTTACCGTGTCAGCAATATTTAGAACACCTTTAAATGTTGAATTATCACTAACATTTAAAACGTAAACACCTTGATAGTTAAGTGTCGCATCTTTCCCAGCCAAGGTTAAGGCTTGATAGGTAGCTGTATTTTGTGAGGTTTCCATATAATATTCATTGATACGGAGATAATCAGCATTGCTGTAACCACCTGTTACTTCTGCAGCTGTTGAAATCTCCGTGTATGGTGTCAACCAGGCATAAACTAATTGTGCCAAAGTCGCCTGACTGACCGTAACAGCTACAAAATTATAAGAACCGTCTTCGTCATCATCTTCATTGTTAACCGTCAAAACACTACGAATATCATAAGCACCGCCTGGCATTTCGATATAATAATCAAGCGGGTATAACAAGCTAAATAGCAAGAAAACAATCCCTACAACACCTAATATCCACCATTTAAAGCGATATAAAATACGACCTAACTTTTTCAAAATCTTCTTAAATCTTTTTAAGATTGTCATATTTTTCCTCCACTTTTTTGACAACACTTTCTGGAACAAAAGTTGAAATATCTGAATGGAAATACATCAACTCGCGAACACGACTTGACGACACATGCACCAATTCAGGAGAGCTCAACAAAAAGACACTCTCGATTTCTGTTGCCAGATGATGATTATAAAAAGCCAAATCAGCCTCATAATCTAAATCTTTGCTATTTCGAATACCACGCACAAGATAACCAACCTCTAAGCGCCTAGCAATATCAACCGCCAAAGAATCACGCGCCGTAATCACCTTAACATTTGGCAACTGTGCCAACGAATCCTCAAGCATCTGCTTTCTTTCATCAATAGTAAAGAGACCTTTTTTATCTTTATTATAAAAAATCCCAACGTAAAGGGTATCAAATAAACGACTCGCACGCGTTATGATATCAAGATGCCCATTTGTCACAGGATCAAAAGAACCCGTGAATAAACCAATTTTAGCCATTTATTCCCTCTCATATATAAAATAAAAGCTCAATAGACAAAGTACGAAAACCACGTTCGGTAAAATATGCATGATTGTCTCTCCTTGAAGAAGTTCCGACAATATCGAAATGAAGTAAGCTAGCGAAACTAGCAGCCAAAATCTATTTCCTTTTTTAGAACGTTCTTTCCCCTGCTTTTTTAAACTATATAAACTATGCAAGCCATACCCTAAAACAACGATACCAAGAACTAAAGAGATAATACTTAAAATAAATGATATTCTATCTAACATAAACCGTCACCTTGCTAATGCCGTACGTTTTTTGTTTCCAGATACCAAAATTTGAAATTTCTTCTGGTAAGTCAACAGCCTTATCCGTCTCACAAACCAGCATGACATCCTCAGACAAAAGCCCCGCTTCTTCTAATTCCGTAATATTTTTGACAATTTCTTCCTTAGCATAAGGTGGGTCCAAAAGCACCAAATCAAACGGTCCACTTACCACACCAATGGCTTTATTCGCATCCATTTTCAACAAATGAAATTGCTTTTCAGATTTTGTCATTTTGATATTTTCTGAGATAATAGCTTGCGCTTGACGATTACGTTCAACCAGCACAGCTTCATCCATCCCGCGCGAAATAGCTTCAATCGCTAAACTCCCACTACCAGAAAACAAATCTAAAACACGTCCACCATCAAAGAATGGACCAATCATATTAAAAATAGCCCCTTTAACCTTATCTGTTGTCGGGCGCGTAATTTTTCCATCGAGCGTCTTCAACGGACGCCCACCAAATTTTCCTGCTACAACTCTCATAAAAACTATTATAGCAAAATTCACATAAAATGCCTTAAAAAGTTATTGATAGGGTTTACACTACTTTACTGATTTGATATGATATTTGAGAAAGTTTTATCTTTCAAAGTTTTTAGGACAAAGGAGTATAGATGGCATCGTCCAAATGGACAATACGCTTCAAAAGCTGAAATCGCAGCCGCAGGGCTAGATTGGTAAAAAATTTATATCAGATAATAATTTAGAAATCTGGAATTGTCATTCCAGATTTTTTATTTTAAAAAGCCGACTAGTTATCCTAGTCGACTTTTTTTGTCCTTAAAATAATGTTTCAGTCATTAAAGAATGTTTTCGTAAGTATCACGAACTTCTTTTGGCCAAACACTTGATTGTACTTCTCCGATATGTTTCTTACGGAGCAAGAACATTGCCATACGTGATTGACCAATACCACCACCGATAGTAAGTGGGAAGAGACCATTTAGAAGAGCTTTGTGCCATTCTAATTGCAAACGATCTTCATCGCCTGTAATTTTAACTTGACGTTTAAGAGCTTCTTCATCAACACGAATTCCCATTGAAGATAATTCAAACGCTGAACCAAGAGCTTCATTCCAAACAATAATGTCACCGTTAAGACCATGATATCCATTTTCTGATTCAGAAGTCCAGTCATCGTAGTCAGGTGCACGACCATCATGACGTTGACCATCTGGTAAAATACCACCAATACCGATAAGGAAAATTGCACCATATTCTTTAGCGGCAGCATTTTCACGTTCTTTTGGTGTCAAATCAGGGTAACGTTCTACCAATTCTTCTGTGTGAATAAATGTGATTTTCTTAGGCAAAACAGCTTCAATATCAAAACGAGCTTCAACAGCCAATTCTGTCAAACGAATAGCTTTATAAACTTGTTCAACTGTTTCTTTCAAATATTCGATGTTGCGACGACCATTTGGAATAACTTTTTCCCAATCCCATTGGTCAACATAAATAGAGTGGATTGGGTCTAATTCTTCTTCGTCTGGTCGGAGAGCTTTCATGTGTACGAAAAGCCCTTCTCCTTCATTGAAGCCAAAACGTGCTAAGGTATGACGTTTCCACTTAGCAAGTGAATGAACAACTTCATATTCAGCATCAGGAATACGTTTAACGTGCACTGATACGGGATTTTCAATACCATTCAAATTATCTTGCATACCATCCCCGACCTGACTGAGAATAGGTCCTTGCACTTCAACGATGTCAAGTTTATCAATCAAATATTGAGTGAAAGTATTCTTGACAAAAGAAATCTCCTGCTGTTGATGAATAAAGCTTTTCTTCATATGCTCCTCCTTAAAAATTTTTTTATTGAAATACCAAAATGATAAAAAAGATAGTGAGATAATTTTGTATTTCGTGACCGCTTTTACAACGATAGAGCTATTATACACCTAAGCTTTTAAAAAATAAATACTTTTTTGAAAATTTCTACAATATTTTTTAGTTTTATGTCAGGAAACCTAACATAAATGCGTTAGAAGTCAATAATATAAAGGAATTTCAGCCACTTTTACCACAAAAACACAAGAAAAAAAGACCTGAAAAAGTTGTGTGTGCAATCTTCCTCAAAGTCCTTTTCTCTTGTTAAATGATTCTTTTTTAATAACTGTTATAATTTTCAAAAGTTTTCTAAAAAATCAAAACCACCCGTGACAACGGGTGGTTTGTTCTTCGGCTGTAAGCCTCTG
>CAVAFU010000046.1:0-61058 GCA_963588325.1 Oribacterium sp. | reverse complement strand
CAACGCTATAAGCGTATTAGAACCACTAGCATAGCTAGTGGTTTTCTAGTTACAAAAAAATCCGCTAAAATTTAGCGGATTTTCATTATTGTCATTATTATTTAGCTTCAATCAAGCCAAGTTCACCGTCTTCACGGCGGTAAAGAACGTTAGTAACGCCATCTTCTGCATCTGTGTAGATAAAGAAATCATGTCCTAAAAGTTCCATTTGGAGAAGCGCTTCATCGATGTCCATCGGTTTTAGACTGACATGTTTTGTACGAACAACTTTTACAGCTGGCCCTTCTTCTACAGGTTCTGCTTCAAATTCACTTGTGAAAATTTGGCTAGCTGGTAGTTTTTCGCGATGTTTTTTCGCAATTTTAGTTTTGTTTTTACGAATTTGGCGTTCAATTTTGTCAGTTACCAAATCAATTGAACCATACATATCTTGTGACACGTCTTCTGCTCTTAGCGTAATAGAATCAACTAAAATGGTTACTTCAACTTTTGCAGTTTTTTCACGATAAACTTTAAGGTTAACGCGAGCGTCCAAACCTTGTTCAGCATGGAAGTATTTTTCAATCTTTCCGAGTTTTGATTCGACATAGTTACGGATAGCATCTGTTACTTCGATGTTTTCTCCACGAATACTATATTTAATCATAAAACACCTCTTTCTCGCTATAAAGCGCTTTCTTTACTCTTTTATTATACTGCTTTCATGAAAATTTGCAAGCTTTTACCGCGCAATCGTAAAACTTTTTACATTTTTTGAGCCGTTTTCATATAAAAGTTGATAAATTCCTCTCAAAGTTGCCCCTGTTGTATAAATATCATCAATGATTAAAACATTTTCCGGTAAACTTATGCCCTTTTTTAAAACAAATGGATTTTGGGTTTCAAGGCGTTCTTTTCGTGTTTTATCAGATTGTTTACGGATGTCTTTTTTTACTAACAACTCTTGATAAGAAAGATTAGCTGCTTGTAAAAATGCTGTCACTTGATTAAATTGTCTTTCTTCTAGTCGTTTTGAACTTACGGGAACTGGAACTAATGTGTAATCCTTATATTTTTTTAGAGCTTTTTTGATGTTTGATGCAAAAACTTGGCTAAGACGAATATCTCCTTGAAATTTATATTTCGAAAAATATTCTTTCATTGATTCGTTGTAAGTAAATAGTGCTTCATGCTGAACATAGTGATTGACCTTCTCCCAATTTTGACAATCTGGACATTTCTCTGAAAATCCCTTACGGTAACAATTTGGGCAATGTGCATTTCCGATTTTTTCAAATGTATTTCGACACTCATGGCACACACCACTTTCTTCCTTCTTCATTAGAATAATATTTAAAAAGTGCTCTTTTTCCGAAAAATTTTGTCCGCAAAGTAAACAAATCATGCAAAGCCTCCTTTTTTATTCATAGCTTTAATTTCCGCAATAGCTTTTTGCATGTCTTTTGTCGTGCCATCATGTAAAAATAATAGTTCTCCTGTTGGTCTTTCTGCAGCTCTTCCGACACGTCCTGAAATCTGTACTAATGCGCTTTTTGTATACAATTTATGATTGGCTAATAAAACAAAAACATCAACACATGGAAAAGTAACACCACGTTCTAAGATGGTTGTGGTCACTAAAATGGATAATTCTTTTTGCCTGAATTTTTCTACTATCTCTAAGCGATTTTCTGTTTTACTTGATACAAATGCTATCTTTTCTTCTGGAAAATAAGTTTGCAATATTTTGGTAAAAGCCTGTCCTTGTTCAATATTTGGAAAAAAGATTAATAATGGGTATTTGGTTTGACGTTGCTTTTTCAAAAGAACTATTAATTTGGTTGGCATTTTTTTCTTTTTCATCTTAGTTAGAACTCCGCTTAGCCAAATTTTTTGCGGAACAACTAAAGGGTTAGCATGAAAACGTCTGGCAAGATGCAGTTTTGTTAGGATTCCTTTTTTAACTTTTTTATCCAAAGCATCTGTTGATGTCGCCGTTAAAAAAATCTTCCTTCCACTATTTTTTACAGCATTATCAACAGCGCGATAGAGCATTTTATTGTCCACAAATGGAAAGGCATCTACCTCATCTATAATCAACAAATCAAATGCTTGGTAAAATTTTAATAATTGGTGTGTTGTGGTAATAATCAACGGGGCGCGTTTATACGGCTCAGAATCACCATGTAACAGAGTAATTGGGCATGAAAAATCACGTGATAAACGCTTATAAAGTTCTAAACAAACATCAATTCGCGGACTTGCGATACAGACACAACCACCATTATCTATTATTTTAGCAACTGATTGATAAATCATTTCCGTTTTTCCAGCTCCTGTTACAGCGTGAACTAGCAAGTCTTTCTTAGCAGCAATTCCTTTTAACATTCCCTTAGAAACTTCAGCTTGATATGGTGTCAATTCACCTTTCCAAATCAGAGAATGTATCTGTGGAAATGTTTGTTGTGGAAAATAATAGAGCTGGTCATCACTAACATTTCTACCAAAAACCAAACACTCACGACAGTAATAAAGCTTGGTTTGAAGCTTATCTTGTGAGGAAATTTTACTTCCACAACGATTACAACTATACTGATGATTCACTTTTTTCATGGCTGGTAAACATTGAGCATGTTTTTTCAGAGTAGCAGAGAGCTGATTTCCCGTAAATAATCGTCCATAATACTTATCCAAGTTTTCCATACTTTATTTATTCGAAAACTTTTGCTAAATCCCCTGAAATCTTGTAAAATTTTGGTATGAACTATAAAACGATTAAAAATGATGGTATTTCAGAAGAAGAAATAAAAAAATCACGCTTTATTTGTCAACTAAAGCGCGTTGAAACTGAAGATGAGGGGCGTCAATTTATTGCTCAAATCAAAAAAGAACACTACAAAGCGACCCATTCTTGTTCAGCTATGATTATCGGTGAAAATGCTGAAATTAAGCGTTCTAGCGATGATGGTGAGCCAAGTGGAACGGCTGGGGTTCCAATGCTAACTGTTCTAGAAAAGCAAGGTTTGACCAATGTTGTTGCTGTAGTGACACGTTATTTTGGTGGTATTAAATTGGGTGCTGGTGGGCTTATTCGTGCTTATTCAGGTAGTGTGGCTAATGCTCTTAAAGAAATTGGCATTGTTGAGGTTAAGGAACAAGACGGTCTTGAAATTACACTTTCTTATCCACAATATCAAACTTTTGCTAATTTTTTACAAGCTGAGAATTTACAAGAATTTGATACTGAATTTCTTGAAAACGTCACAACACATATTTATCTTGACCCAGAAAACGTCCAAGACGTTAGCGAACGTTTGATTGAATTTTACCAAGGAAAAGTGACTTTCAAAAAATCTGGCTCAAAAATCGTTGAAATTCCTTTGTGATAGTATTTTCTTATCACCTTGATAAAAAAAATGTATTTTACAATAAGAATATTTGGGCATATACTGGTATCTATAAATTTTTAATCAACGAGAGGTGAACATATGTCGAAAATTTATAATTCAATCACTGAATTAATTGGAAATACACCGATTGTAAAACTTAACAACATCGTTCCCGAAGATGCTGCTGATGTTTATGTCAAAATTGAAGCTTTCAACCCTGGGTCTTCTGTCAAAGACCGTATTGCACTTCGTATGATTGAAGATGCTGAAAAAGCTGGCACAATCAAACCTGGTGATATTATTGTAGAACCAACTTCTGGTAACACTGGGATTGGACTTGCTTGGGTTGGCGCTGCTAAAGGTTACAAAGTAATCATTGTTATGCCTGAAACAATGAGTGTTGAACGTCGTAAAATCATTCAAGCTTATGGAGCTGAGCTTGTTTTAACTCCTGGAAGTGAAGGAATGAAGGGGGCTATCGCTAAAGCCCAAGAAGTTGCCAAAGAAAAAAATGGCTGGGTACCTCTTCAATTTGCTAACCCTTCTAACCCTGCTGTTCATGAAGACACAACAGGTGCTGAAATCATTGAAGCTTTTGGTCCAACTGGACTTGATGCTTTCGTTTCAGGTGTTGGTACAGGTGGAACTGTTTCAGGTGTTTCTCACGCTCTCAAAAAAGCTAATCCAAATGTTCAAGTTTATGCTGTTGAAGCTGATGAATCTGCTGTTCTTTCAGGTGAAAAACCTGGTCCACATAAAATTCAAGGTATCTCAGCTGGATTTATTCCTGATACCCTTGATGTCAAAGCTTACGATGGTGTTATTCGTGTAGCTTCTGATGATGCTATCGCAACTAGCCGTAATCTTGGCGGTCAAGAAGGATTCCTTGCTGGTATTTCTTCTGGTGCAGCTATTTATGCTGCTATTGAAAAAGCTAAAGAGCTTGGAAAAGGTAAAAAGGTTCTCGCTCTTCTCCCAGATAATGGAGAACGTTACCTTTCAACATCTCTTTATGATTTTAACGACTAATGATAAATGATAGTATGCCAACTTTAATTTAAGTTGCATTTCTCTCCTCACCAATAAAGTAATTATCTAAAAAAATTCCTTATCACATCTGTGATAAGGAATTTTTGTTAATCCTTGGTTAATAATTCTAAGCTTTCTTTTGTCCATTCTGGCAAATTATCAGCTAAGGGTTTAAAACCAATTTTATAATGACTATTTGAAAAACGATGGCGACGGTGTAGATGATGTTTTTCTTCTTCAAGTGTACGAAGAGATAAACTTGCTTTTTGCGTAAATTCATCAAAATCCACCACTTGAACTAAAACTTTCTCACCGACACTGAGCAATTGGTAAATATTCTCAATGTAGCCTGTTTTTATTTCTGAGATATGAATAAGACCTGTTGTCCCATTATCCAATGCAACAAAGGCACCGTAAGGTTTTATTCCTGTTATTGTTCCAGTGATTTTGTCGCCAATTCTCATTAATCCACTACCTCAATTGTTTCGATAACAACATCTTCAACAGGGCGGTCTTGTGCACCTGTTTCAACGTTAGCAATTTCATCTAAGACTTTATAAGAATCTTCGTCCATAATTTGACCAAAGACAGTATGACGACGGTCTAGGTGTGGAGTTCCACCTTTAGCAGCATAAAGTTCTGCAATTGGTTTTGGCCAGCCACCACGTTCTAATTCTTTTTGAGCATACGGAATTTTGCTGTTTTGCACGATAAAGAATTGACTTCCGTTTGTATTTGGTCCAGCATTAGCCATTGAAAGTGCCCCACGAACATTGTAAAGTTCTTCTGAGAATTCATCTTCAAAGCTATCACCATAGATAGATTGACCACCCATACCAGTACCAGTTGGGTCTCCACCTTGAATCATAAATTCAGGGATAATACGGTGGAAAATAATGCCATCATAGTAGCCATCTTTAGACAAAGCAATAAAGTTTGCAACTGTTTTTGGTGCGTGTTCTGGGAAGAGTTTAATCTTCATATCACCGTGATTTGTTTTAATTGTCGCTACTGGACCATCAACTGTTGAAAGGTCAACTTGTGGGAAATTTAATTGTTTTTCTACCAAACCGAGTTCCTCCAAAGCATATAAAATGCCATCTTCTTCTACTGTTTTTGTTACAAAATCTGCTTTTTCTTTGAGTTCGGGTACTGCATTACCCATAGCTATTTTCAAACCAACATAATCAAAAATTTCCATGTCATTTGGACCATCACCAAACATCATGGCATTGATTGGTTTCCAATTTTGACTTTCAAGAACATGTGCAACACCTGAAGCCTTGGAAATACCATTTTTAACCACATCAGATGAATGTTCATGCCAAGGGACTACACGAATTTCTGCAGCTAATTCGTCAGGTAATTGTAGTTGTGCATTGTTTTCTGTGAATGTCCACATATGATAAACATCATTTGTTAAATAAAAATCAGGTTCAACATCACAAATACCATAGATTGGCGCCATTGCTTCGTCAATCAATTCACAACGAGCTGAGACAACTGGTTTGTCTTTTCCTGCAAAACCATATTCAATGCCTTCTGATTTAGCCCAGGCAACATATTTTTCAACGATATCACGTGGCAGCGGATCATTGACAATTTCTGTGCCTTTTTTATCAATAACATATGTGCCATTAATCGTTACAAAATAATCAGGTTCTAAATCTCGAATTTCTGGCACGACGCCATAAAGAGCGCGTCCTGTTGCAATTCCAGTCAAAATACCTTTTGCTTTTAAGCTTTTAAAAACATATTTGATTGATTCTGGCATGTAAGCTGTTGCTTTCACGCGCAAAGTATCATCAATATCGAAAAAAACGATTTTTGTTTTTTTAGCTTTATATTTCGTTTTTACATCCATCTGAAAATTATGGGAAAGGAAACAGTTTAAAATCACGTTTTCCATAAAAAGCGAAAACACTTTTTACCCATTTTCCTTTCTAATTAAAAATCAAAGAAAAACCATGGTTCTATTATATCATTATTCGTCATCTTGCGGAACTAAATGATGCTTAAAGGCATAGACAACAGCTTGTGTTCTGTCATCAACTTCTAACTTCGCTAAGATATTTGAAACGTGTGTTTTGACGGTTTTTAGCGAAATAAATAGCTCATCTGCAATTGTTTGATTATCATAACCTTTAGCCAATAAGCTCAAAATATCACGTTCACGTGCTGTCAAATCTTCATGTAATTCTGGTCTCATGTCATGAGCTTTAATTTTCTTATCAACTTCCATTTCAATAGCTAATTCGCCACGTGATACTTTTTGGATAGCATTTAAAATTTCAGCTGCGCTAGATGTCTTTAACATGTACCCTTTAGCACCTGCATCAATAACAGGATAAATTTTTTCATTATCAAGATATGATGTCAAAACAAGAATTTTGGCTTCTTTCCATTCTTCTAAAAGTTTCAAGGTTGCTTCAACGCCACTCATCTCTGGCATTACCAAATCCATCACAACGACATCTGGTTTTAATTCTAAGGCTAAATTAATACCTTCTAAACCATTGCTAGCCTCACCAACAACTTCGACATCTGGTTGCAAATTCAAAAAACTTTTCAAACCTAAGCGTACCATCTCGTGGTCATCGACTAGAATAACTCTAATTTTCTGGGTCATCTTCTTTCTCCTCGTTTCCTCCCTTTACCAAAGGTAATCGGATATCCATTGATACCCCTTTTCCTTTTTGACTCAGTAATGTGACTGTTCCCGCCATATCATCAACACGATCTTCAATATTGCTAATACCATAACTCAAGTCATGGCTTTCATCCATATCAAACCCGACACCGTTATCGACCATTTTTAGCTGAAGTTCGGTTTCTGTTTGATTTAAATAAACTTCTAAACGACTTGCTTTGGCATGTTTCAAGGTATTACTGATAAATTCCTGTGCAATTCGAAAAACATTATCCTCTATTTTCTTAGGTAGTTGACCGATATTTTTCTTATAAACAACCTCTATACTACTCTTATCTGTCAATTCTTTCAAGAGGATATCAAAACCTTCTGAAAGGGTTTTATTTTCTAATTCTGTTGGTCGTAGGTGCAAAAGCAAAATTCGCAAGTCTTTTTGAGCATTCTGAAGCATGCTTTCAACAGCCGTCAATTGAAATTCCAGCTGTTCTTTTTCAATTTGGTCAAGGTTAACTGACACACCAGAAAGAATCATTGATGAAGCAAACAACTCCTGACTAACAGTATCATGCAAATCACGCGCAATACGTTTTCGTTCTTGTTCAACAATTTCTTGGCTGTTTTGAATTCGACTATTTTCCGTATTTTGCAAACTATTGGTTAAATGCGTCATTTTTTTAGACAAGCGAGATAAATTTGTATTGATTTCAGTATCTTCATCCAAACTGATAGGCTGATTATTTAAGATACGACGTAGATTTTGGTTGATGCTACGTTTGCTATTGTCATCTAAAATAACCCAAAGCAAAAGCAATAAAATAGTCACTGCTAAAATCAAAAAAACAATCGAAAATACGAATTGTTCTGCCATCCAAAAATCTGTGATAAGATTTTTCAAATGCAAATCTAAACTATCTAAAACAACGACAACAATTGAGATGATAATGATGCTCGCATAAAGAATAAACAACAAAAAATGATATTTTTTCATTTGCGTACCACCTCAACATCTCCAGCCAATGTGCTAACAATAACTTTCACTGCTTTTAAATACTCTTCATCCTCGCTGTGCCATAATTTCAAGGATTCGTTTCGTAAATCATACTCTTCAAAATCAAAATAACGAACACTACCATAAATAGCACTAACATCCAATTTTACAGCAACATCGATAGGCACTAAGATTTTAGTTGGTCCAAAAATCTTACGAATGACAACAACATTATCTTTTCCAGTAACAATAACACTACTCAAATCAATCGTATCACTACCTGTCAGACGGATGATGTTAATGTCATCAAAAGCATAAAAATCACTATCATGTGTATTTGTCCCAATCCATTGGTTACGAACAGGCTTTGCCTTTAACTCCTCTTCACGAAAACGTATCAAAGCATAACGATTCTTTTTCTTTACTTGTGAAAAATGGTTGATAACCACATAAACAACCCCTAATACTACCGCCATGATAATATAAGGATTCAACATAAGAATTAAAAATAAAAGAACCAAACCAACGGTTAACAAAAAATTATTTCGCTTATCTTGGTTATAAAATCGCAATGCTAATAAAATTAAAACCAAAATAAGGATAAAACTCGATAGATTATTTGCCATGATGGTCATCAAGCCCATCACAAGCAAAATAGTTTCCACAACTAGAAAAAATTGAACTTTTCGCATGTCTAACCCTTTCTTTTTCTGTATTTTACCAAAAAGCTGTCAAAATTGCAGGTTTCTAACCAAAAAAATGCAGATTAAGAATAACTTCTTAATCCGCACTTAGTATTGCTACTCATCGGTTTCTGTCGAGCTACTTGTCTCTGTACTACTACTTGATGATGAGCTACTTGATTCTTTTGATTCAGATGATTCTGAGTTTGATGATGGGGCTTGTGAGCTTTGGTCATCACTAGCTGCTGCTAGGTAAAGCACCACATTATCACTCAAAGTATCACCATAATAAGGTGTTTGTGCAGTAACTGTCGCCGATGACGATGGTGACGTTACTTGTGTATAACCTGTTGATGAATTTGGATCTGCTTGATAAACCGTAATGTGTGAACTTGACACACCTAAGGCAGTCAAAGCAGCAATAGCTTCTGAATACGTGTAACCAGTCAGATTTGGCATCGTGATTGTGCTTTCTGTGGCTACTTTAAAGGTAATCTTATCATCACCACTCACTTTGAAGGTTTCGCCTTCACTTGGTGTTTGGCTAATAATGACACCGTCATCGTAGTCTGATGTTGTGACTTCTTCAACCTCAATCTGTGATTCTGAAACGCCATAATTGTTTACCAAATCCTTGATGGCAGTTTGATAATCTTGACCAGTATAGTCCTTCATCTTAAAGCCTGATGAACCTTTTGAGACGTAGATATCAATTGATGAGCCCTCTTTTTTCGATGAACCTGCAGTTGGGCTTGTTTTAATAACATAGCCACTTTCAACAGTATCACTTGATACCTTATGAACGGTTCCGACCTTAAGACCTGATGATTTAATGGTTGTTTTGGCTTCTGATAGACTTGAACCAGCAACATCAGGAACACTTACAGTAGATGGTGACGTTAACGTCAAGTAAGTGAAGATAGCAAGAGCTACAATCACAACAGCAAAGAAGACCTTCATCAATGTCCCAAACATACGACGTGATTTTTTCTTCTTTGTTTTACCTTTTGGTGTTTTGTTTTCTGTTGCTGCTTTATCTTCTTTAGCCGCTTTTTGTTTCTTCAACAATTGTTCTGTCGTTGAAGGAACAGATGTTGATGTTGTTACCTTTGGAAGTGTCTTGGTATTTTCAGTATCTTCAAAGACTAATTTACGTTCGCGACTACGGTTGTAAGAAAGTGCCGTCATCAAGTCACGGCTCATTTCAAAAGTAGAGGCGTAACGGTCACTTAAACGTTTTGCTGTCGCTTTAATAACAACATTTTCCAGTGCTTGTGGCACATTTTTATTTTCATCAATGATTGAAGGAAGTGGTTTTTGGAAATGTTGGAGCGCAATGGTAACAGCAGAATCACCATCATATGGGATGTGACCTGTTAACATTTCAAACAACATAATCCCCATCGCATAAATATCACTTTGAACAGTCGCTTTTGAACCACGCGCTTGTTCTGGTGATAAATAATGCACACTACCTAGCATTGAATTTGTTTGTGTCAAACTAGTTTCCGCAAAGGCAACGGCAATCCCAAAGTCAGTAACTTTAACAGTACCTTCTTTGGTTAATAAGATATTTTGTGGTTTTAAATCACGGTGAACAATTCCTTGTTGGTGAGCCAATGTCATCGCAGACAAGACTTCTTCCATGATTCTAACAACTTCGTTATTAGAAAGTGGGGCATGATCTTGAATGTATTTTTTCAAGTCCGAGCCATCAACATATTCCATTACTAAGAATTGCTGTCCGTCTTCTTCTCCAATATCACGAATCGAGACGATATTTGGATGGTTCAGTTCTGCCATGGCACGCGCTTCCCGTTGGAAACGTGCTACAGCAATTTGATCGGTCTGATAATTGGTTCGAAGCACCTTTATCGCTACTTCTTCATTATCAAGAATTAGATCTTTTGCCAGATAAACATCTGCCATTCCACCCCGTCCGATAGATTTAAGGATCCGATAACGACCAGCAAATAATTTGCCAATCTGAATCATTAAGCTTCCTCACTTTCGGCATGGATCAATGCAATGGTGATGTTATCAAGACCTCCTCTATCGTTGGCAAGAGTAACCAACTCTTTATTTTTGTCATCAAGATTTTTATCTTGATTTAAAATACCAACGATTTCGTCGTTTGTAATCATATTGGTTAAACCATCACTATTAATAATGAGATAGTCATTTTCTTCAAGTACCTGAACACCTAAATCTGGTTCAACAGGATTTGCTTGTCCAATAGACTGTGTAATGATATTTTTTTGAGGATGATTTGCAGCTTCCTCTTCAGTCAATTGACCAGCTTTTACCAGTTCATTAACTAAAGAATGATCACTTGTCAACAATCGGTATTCTCCTTGATGGAGCAACCCAATGCGTGAATCCCCAACGTGAGCATAAATGACATTGTTATCAACAATTGCTAAAGCTTCTACTGTTGTTCCCATACCTTTATACTCATCGGTTTGACCAAGTTCATAGACTTTTTTGTTTTCAGCTTCCAGTGTGACTAAAAGCCAATCACGAATCTGACTTAACTCAGTATAATCGGTATTAATCCATTCACGTCCAAGATCAGTAACGGTCATTTCACTAGCGATATTACCAGCACGATGACCACCCATGCCATCTGCGAGAATAACTAAAGTAATGCCGTTTTTGTTATCGAATTTATTAATAAAATCCTGATTGTTTGAACGCTTTTGTCCGATATCAGTTACAAGTGAAATTTTCATAGTTTTTCTTCTGACTGTGTCAGTTTCCTCCTTGAGATTACAAGATACGTTTGACTTGTCCTATAAAGAACCCGTCTGTCTGATATTGTTCTGGTGTAATGGCTAAGCAACCATCTCTGACAATATCTTCTTGCGTATGACTCAGTTTTACCTGTTCAAAATTTGGATGAGTTTCTAAAAACTTGTGGATAACTTGGAAATTTTCCTCATCAAAAATTGTACAAGTGCTATAAGTTATTATACCACCTTTACGCAACGTTTGACAAACACTATCAAGTATTTGCAGTTGAATTTCTTGTAAAGCTGAGAAATCTTGGTTTTCTTTATTGTATTTAATGTCTGGTTTTCGGCGAATTAAGCCTATTCCTGAACAAGGTGCATCTACTAAAATTTTATCAAAAGTATCTGGTGTAAAATGTTCATGAACGGTTGTCGCATCCATTTTTTGTGTAGAGATTTTATCAGCTACATGCAGACGCTTCGCGTTATCCATAACAAGATTTAACTTATGGTCGTATAAATCCAAAGCTGTAATATGACCATCTTTTAGATAAGAAGCCATATGTGTTGTTTTACCACCTGGAGCAGCACAAGCATCTAAAATCGTTTCATTTCCTTGAATATCAAGTGTTGGTGCTACTAATTGACTTGATTCATCTTGAATCGTGATATCACCATTGGCAAAATAATCTGTTCCTGCAAAATGCCCAGAGGTTTTCACTAAGCCAACAGGAGATAGAATTGATTTTTCAGCTCCTGTACTGGCTTGGATTTCCTCTAATTTAGCAGAATCAGTCACACGAATGCTGGCTTTATTACGAACAAAAAGGCTTTGCATAATCGCTGTCGCGCGTTCTTCTCCAAATTGGTCAATCAATTTCTTAACTAACCAAACTGGTAACGAATAAAGAACAGAATACCGTTTATTTTTACGTTTAATTGCTTCAGGGTTTGGCAATTTTTCCTGAGAAAGGCGACGCAAAACAGCGTTAACTAGCTTTTCAGCTCCTTTTTTATTACCACGATTTTTGGCAATATTTACCGCATCGTTAACAACAGCATGGGCAGGAATTTTATCAAGATATAACAACTGATAAAGGCTCAACATCAGTAGGTAATAAATCCAAGGTTCCAGTTTATCACGGTCTTCGATATAATGTGCTAAATACCATTCTAACGTGATTTTTCTAGCAACCGTCCCGTAGACAATTTCTGTTACTAATGACTTATCCTTTGATGATAATTTTGTGTGTTTCAATTCTTGATTAAGAGCAATATTAGAATACGCTCCCTCATCAAAAACATTTTCAAGAATAAGCAATGCTAAGCCGCGTGCCTGATTTTTCCAATCATTCGCCAATAAGGTCACCTACTTCAAGTTTACGTCCAACACCGTTAAGGAAATCCACAATACTCATACGAGGTTTCCCAGCTGGTTGCACTGTTTTGAGTGAAATCGCACCATCACCTGTTGCAATCACTAGAGATTTTTTACCTTTTTCGATGATTTCACCTGGTTTTCCTTGACCTTCTGCTAAAGTTGCTTCATAAATCTTGAAACGTTTACCATCAAGAAGTGTGTGTGCAACTGGCCATGGATACAAGCCACGAATGTGATTAAAGACATCACGTGCTGATTTATTCCAATCAATACGTTCTTGTTCTGGTGTAATATTTGGTGAGAAAGTGGCTTTACTTTCATCTTGTGGTTCAGGAGTGATATTTCCAGCAATGTAATCTGGCAATGTTTTTAACAACAAATCACGTCCGATAACGGCTAATTTTTCAAACATTGAACCAACATTGTCTTCGTCAGTAATTGGTGTTGATGCTTTGGCAATCATATCACCAGCATCCATCTTTTTAACCATTTCCATGATTGTCACACCAGCTTCTTTTTCACCATTGATAATAGCGTAATGAATTGGTGCACCGCCACGATATTTAGGAAGAAGAGAGGCATGGACATTGACCGCAAAATCAACTGAATCAAGCAATTTTGTTGGTAAAAATTGACCAAAAGCAGCTGTTACAATACCATCTGCACCTAAAGTCATCAGCTCTGCCATTTCTTCTGAACCAGACATTTTTTCAGGTTGATAAACTGGCAAATTATGCGCTAAAGCAACTTCTTTAACGGGTGTCATTTTGATTTCTTTTTTACGCCCAACAGCACGGTCAGGTTGTGTCACTACGGCTAGGACATCATAGTTGCTATCATCTAGCAAACCTTTTAGAACAGTCGCTGAAAAATCAGGTGTTCCCATAAAAATTAATTTTGTCATTTCAGTTCCTTTCAAAGGATTTTCTTACTTAAATTTTCTTTAATTATAGCATAGTAGCGCGCTACATAAAATTTTGTGGCTCATAATCAATCACTAAGCGTAAATTTTTGTTTTCTGGTAACTGCGTCAAATCTAAAATTTGATTTAACACAGCTTCTAAATTGTCTTCAAAACGGTATTTGACAATAATTTGATAGTGATAAAGATTATGCGTTCTGGCAATTGGTTTTGGTGTAGGTCCAAGGATTTTAATCTTATCCGATAATTGCTGACGCAAGAGTTGCAAGAGTTCAAAAGACTTACGAATAACAGTTTGCTCATCCTTATGAGACAATGTCAAGCCAACCGTGAAATAATAAGGTGGATAAGACAATTGTCTACGAATAGCCATCTCATAGGCATAAAAAGCCTCGTAATCTTGCTTTTGGGCTAATTGGATGGCATAGTGCTGAGGATTATAGGTTTGAATTAGAACCTCTCCTTCTTTCTCAGCACGTCCTGCACGCCCTGCAACCTGTGTCAACAATTGGAATGTCCGTTCAGAAGAACGAAAATCAGGTAAATTCAAAGAAGTATCCGCATTTAAAACCCCAACAAGGGTAACATTTGGAAAATCAAGTCCCTTAGCAATCATTTGGGTGCCAAGCAAAATATCAGCTTCATGATTGCCAAATTTATCCAAAATCCGTTGGTGAGCACCTTTTTGACGTGTGGTATCAACATCCATGCGTAAAATACGTGCCTGTGGCAGTACTTCACTCAATTCATCATAAGCCTTTTGAGTTCCTGTTCCATAATAACGAATGCTACGGCTATGGCAGTTTGGACAAGTGTGGGGAATGGATTTTTCAAAACCACAATAATGGCAATTCATAGTTTTGGTATCCATATGCAATGTCAATGAAATATCACAATTTGGGCATTCATCAACATATCCACAATCACGACACATGATAAAGCTAGAATAACCACGACGATTAAGCATTAAGACTACTTGCTCATTTTTTTCTAAGCGGTCAGCAATTTTTTCCAAAAGATAAGGCGTAAAGTTGCTCACTTCTTGCTGTCCAACATAGTCACGAAAATCAACGATTTCGACATTCGGAATTTTTGCCATTGGATTAGCACGATGTGTTAGTTGTAAAAACTGATAAACACCTCGACTAGCCCGCGCGCGGCTTTCAATACTTGGTGTAGCAGAGCCCATTAACAATACTGCTTTATGGTACTTAGCACGTAACAAAGCCACATCACGCGCATGATAACGCGGATTGGATTCTTGCTTATAAGTTGCTTCATGCTCTTCATCAATGATAATAGCTCCGATATTTTCAATAGGCACAAAAATAGCAGAGCGAGCACCAACCACAACACGCGCTTGACCAGATTTAATCTTTCGCCACTCGTCAAATTTTTCACCATCTGACAGAGCCGAATGCATAATCGCCACTTGTTTCCCAAAACGTGAAATAAAGCGATTAGTCATTTGTGGGGTCAATGAAATTTCTGGCACTAAAACAATAGCTGTCTTTCCAAGTTTTAAAACCTTGTCAATGATATGCAAATAAACTTCGGTCTTTCCTGAACCTGTCACACCTTCAAGTAAAAATGGTTTACTTTCCTGACCAATTTGGCTAGTTACTTGTTCAACAACAGCTGCTTGTTCTTCATTCAACTCAAGGAAGTCTGTCGTTGCGACATCAAAATAAGCATCTGAGCGTTTTTTTTCTTTTTCGATAACAGTTATCAACTGGTTATCCACAAAGAATTTAACAACATCACGTGAAAAAAGGTGATGTAAATCTGAGAGCTTTCCTTCCTCAGGATGTTCTAACAAATAATCACGTAATTCTAAACGTTTTTTAGCTCGACTAGAAATATCAGCCGCAGCAATATCATCAGATTTCACCTGATAGAATTTTTCAGTTTTGATATTTTTCTTGTCTTTGGCTACATAGTCAACAGTAATTTTTCCTGCTTGAACCAAACGTGCAACTTTTTTTGCTTCTTCCTCCGATAAAGATGAATGAAGACGGCTGTCCTTTTCACCAAACAAAGCCAAACGTTCTTCTTCTGGCAATGTTTCTTCTGGTGTCAATCGCTTATCGTACTGTGAATTAAGCAAATTAGGAATCATTGATTTCAAAATAGAAATCTTATAAGAAAAAACCGTATGGCGCATTTGGTCTGCTAGCTCTAGTTGTTCTGCATTTAAAACAGGTTCAAAATCCAAGACTTCACGAATAGCTTTCAAATCAGCCACAGTATTATCGAAAGTATCAGAAAAACCAACAACAAAGCCCTGCAAAAGACGGTTAGCACGTCCAAAGGGCACATGAACGCGCGAGCCAACCATTACCTGCTCTTCAAAATCAGCTGGAACAATATATGAGAAAGGCTTATCTGTCTGCATAAGCGGTACATCAACGATAACCTGCGCAATTTTTACCATAACGTTCCTTTCTAATCAATGAGACTTTTCGCAATGAAAAAAGAAGAATCATTATGATAATCACCAACAGTCACCAATTGTTTAGCTTATCACAATGATTTATTACAAGAAAAATCTAAGATAAAATACCTTAGATTTTTTCTCCTTCTTCTTTTTCTTTTGCAATTTGTTCTTTGATTTTGCGTTCTTCTTCTTCTTTAGCTAGACGTTCTGCTTCAATACGTGCAAGTACAGCAGCGCGTTTTGCTTCTGGGTCTGGATGGATAACAACGTTACCAGATTCAATTTCTTCAAGTGCTTGTAGAGTTGCTTTTACAGACTTGAATTCTTGTGTTGGTTTTGCACCTGCTTCAAGTTCGTGAGCACGTTTGGCTTGAAGAATACAAAGTGAATATTTTGATGGCACTTTATCAAGCAAAGTGTCGATAGAAGGTTTTAACATCATAGCTTTTTTCTCTTTTCTCTCTTTTAATCAATATCTTTAATCATGTCGTTATAGCGTCCAATGACACGGTCAACACGAAAATGTTCTGCTTCAATAATGCGTTTAACACGTTCAGCTGCCAAAGGTACTTCATCGTTAACAACAGCATAATCATATTCACGCATCAAAGCAATTTCTTCTTTAGCACGTTCGATACGTTGACGGATAACTTCTTCGCTATCTGTACCACGTCCTACCAAACGATCTTTTAATTCATCCAAATCTGGTGGTGTCAAGAAAATAAACACCCCATCTGGAACTTTTTTCTTAACTTGAAGGGCACCTTGTACTTCAATTTCAAGGAACACATCAATCCCTTTATCAAGAGTTTCATTAACATAAGTCAGTGGTGTGCCATAGTAGTTACCTACATATTCAGCATATTCCAACATTTGACCATTTTTAATAAGCTCCTCAAATTCTTCACGAGTTCGGAAGAAATAATCAACGCCATCGACTTCTCCTGGCCGTTTTTGGCGTGTTGTCATAGAAACGGAATATTCAAATTTATGATCTGGTGTTGAAAAAATTTCTTGGCGAACTGTTCCCTTACCAACCCCAGAAGGTCCTGAGAAAACAATTAACAAACCACGTTCGGTCATGCCACTCTCCTTATTATAGACTACAAGCTAAGACTTGCTTTTTATCAATTAGACTACAAACTAGTGTATCAAAAATATGGCTATTTTTCAAGGAATTTTAGAAGCTTCCTTAAGACCAATTCTATAAAAAAGAAAGTTTTATTTGCAATTAATATTCGCTATGATTTTTGACCAATAGTCGAGCTTGAATTTTTTATCACTACAAAAAAAGAAGAAGTGCCAATAAACACTTCTTCAAAAATCTTTTATTTTGCATAATCAACTGCACGAAGTTCACGAATAACAGTAACTTTAATGTTTCCTGGGTAATCAAGATTACCTTCAATTTTTTCACGAACTTTGTGAGCTAAGATTGTTACCTCATCATCGGTAATTTTATCTGGTTGCACCATAATACGGATTTCACGTCCAGCTTGCAAAGCATAGCTATTTTGAACGCCATCAAAGCTTGTTGCGATTTCTTCCAAATCACGAAGACGTTTGATGTAATTTTCCATTGATTCATTACGAGCACCTGGACGAGCTGAGCTAAGCGCATCTGCCGCTGCAACAATGACAGCGATAACACTTTCTGGCTCTACATCACCGTGGTGACTAGCAATTGCATTAACCACGATTGGATTTTCTTTATATTTGCGAGCAAATTCTGCTCCAATCTCAACGTGGCTACCTTCAACTTCACGGTCAATGGCTTTTCCCATATCGTGCAAGAAACCAGCACGACGAGCAAGTGTGACATTTTCGCCAAGTTCACCTGCAAGGATACCTGCCATCTTACCAACTTCAACAGAATGTCGTAAAACATTTTGACCGTAAGAAGTTCTAAATTGCAAACGTCCCATGATTTTAATCAAATCTGGGTGTAAATTAAGCGCTCCAATTTCAAATGCAGCAGCTTCACCATATTCACGAATACGGTTATCCATCTCCAAGCGGTTCTTTTCAACCAACTCTTCAATGCGAGCTGGGTGAATACGTCCGTCTTGAATCAAAGCTTCCAAAGTCATTCGAGCAATTTCACGACGAATCGGATCAAACCCTGAAAGAACAACCACTTCTGGTGTATCATCAATGATAACGTCAATTCCTGTCAAACTTTCGAGTGTACGGATATTGCGTCCTTCACGACCAATGATACGACCTTTCATGCTATCATCTGGTAAATGAACTGTCGTGATTGTTTGTTCAGTGACATATTCACCTGCCATACGTTGCATTGCTTGTGCGAGAATATTTTTAGCAAGTTTGCTAGATTTATCTCGAATTTCACATTCAGCATTTTTGATACGTGTAGCAATTTCGTGCGTCAAATTAGTTTCAGTTTCCGTCAAAATAATTTCACGCGCTTCTGCAATTGTCATGAGCGCTACGCGTTCAAGTTCTGCTTTTTTCTGTTCTTCTAGTTCTCCGATTTGTTTTTCACGCTCATTAATGTGTCTAGATTTATCGGATAGACTTTGTTCTTTACTATCCAGCACTTTCTCTTTGCTGGTTAAGTTTTCATCCTTGCGATCAAGAGAAGACGCTCGTTCAGTCAAACGAGTCTCCATTTGTTTTAACTCTTGTCTTTCAGATTTAAATTCTTTTTCAATCTCTTCGCGATATTTTCTAGCCTCTTCTTTTGCTTCGATCAGTAATTCTTTACGATGTGATTTACTTTCACGTTCAGCCGTTTTTTTGATGTGCTCAGCTTCTAGTTCTGCTTGACCACGTAAATTAACAGCGTCTTGTTCTGCATTTAAAAGAGTGAGTTCTGCCGCTTCTTTCGCTGACTTGAGTCTAACTGAAATTAGCGCATAACCAACTATCAAACCAATGAGGGCAAAAACAATCAAGATAATAATATTTGGCATGTTTTTACCTCAATAAAAATTTTAGATTTCATCTATAGAAAGCTACTTTCAAGTTTATCATAAAATAAGTTTTTTCACAATTTAAAATTGTAAAGCGTTTTACTAAATTTTGTGTTATGATATTTACAACAAATAAAAAAGGAGTGCAATATGTCTAAAAAAGAAGTTACTGTGGAAAGTTTCGAACTTGACCATACTATCGTAAAAGCACCATATGTCCGCCTTATTTCAGAAGAAGCTGGTCCTATGGGAGATGTCATTTCAAACTTTGATATTCGTCTAGTTCAACCCAATGAAAATGCTATTCCAACCGCTGGTTTGCATACCATTGAGCACTTGCTAGCTAAATTAATCCGTGAACGTATTGACGGAATGATTGATTGCTCACCATTTGGATGCCGTACAGGTTTCCACTTGATTATGTGGGGAAAACACAACACTACTGAAATTGCCAAAGTCATCAAATCAAGCTTGGAAGAAATTGCCAACGTGACTTCTTGGGAAGACGTTCCAGGAACAACGATTGAATCTTGCGGTAACTATAAAGACCACAGCTTATTCACAGCTAAAGAATGGGCAAAACTTATTTTAAAAGATGGTATTTCAGACGATCCATTTGAACGTCACGTCATCTAATAATACAAAGAAAAGTCAGCTTAGCTGGCTTTTTTATACTAAAAAACAGAGAAAGTGACTTCTCTGTTTGCTATATATTAATGGAATTGCATACCACCATCAACAATAATGGTTTGGCCTGTGATGTAGTCTGAATCTGAACCCGCTAAAAAGCTAACAGCTTTAGCAACATCTTCTGGTTCTGAAAGACGTTTAAGGGTAATATCTTTAGCAAAAGTTTGCATTCCCCACTCGTCGTCTTTACCAGCATTTTTACCAACTTCGTGTGCGATATCATACATCATTGGTGTCTTAACAATACCTGGTGCATAAGCATTGACAGTAATATCATCCTTCGCTAAATCACGTGCTAACGTTTGTGTAATTCCACGCACTGCAAATTTACTACCACCGTAAACTGTCAAATTTGGATTTCCAACCACACCAGCTTGTGAAGTGGCATTGATAATTTTCCCACCATGTCCTAATTTTTTAAATTCAGCCAAAGCTGCTTGAGCTCCCCAAATCGTACCTCCAACATTGATGGCAAAAGTACGTTCAAAGATTTCTTCAGTAATCGTATCTAATGGTGTTGTTGGAGCCACGCCAGCGTTATTAACAACAACTGATAAATCCCCAAAATGGTCAACAACCTCTGCGAAAGCTTTTGCTACTTCGTCACGTTTTGATACATCGGCTACCACTGCAAATGTATCTGCTGGCGAGATTTCCTGAACAGCTTTTTCAGCCGTTTCTTTATTATAATCTAGAATCCCAACCTTAAAACCATCTTCGTGTAGACGTTTAGCAATAGCAAAGCCAATTCCTTGACCCGCACCTGTTACAATAGCAACTTTTACCATAAATATCACCCCTTATTCTATAAGTTACTTTGATTATAGCGCTTACAAAATTTTCTGTCAATTTTTTGAAACTTTTTCAACACTCTTTTCATTACTTCTATAAATCAAACAAAAAAGCCCTCCGATAGGAGAGCTTTGTAGTTATCTTTCTTAGTAATCGAGAGCATCTGAGTTACCAGAAGCATTACCAACAAAGTAACCTGTTTTACAGTTAATTGAGAAGAGGTAAGTACCATCTGCTTTAAACATATTGTAGTAACCATTACCGTTAATAATATTAACTTTTTCAAGAATGTAATCATTTCCTGAGAAATAACCACGTGATTGTGAAGTTGCTACAATTTTGTCCAATACACCATCAGCAAATGTCCAAGCAGAATTGCTTGAATCCGCAATTGCTGAATCGCTATATGGAACACGGCTCAAACTACGTTGCAATGTTGATGCATCGTAAGAAGTGATACCATATCCAGTCGCACCAGAAACTGTTGATGTAGAATCTGATGATTCTGTTGAACTTTCTGTTTGGCTAGAACTGCTATCTGCTTGACTGCTTGATGATGCCAAAGCTGCCAATTGATTTTTACCATCGGTAATAGCTGTTTGTAATAATGTGTCTAAAGTCGCATTACCTGTGTTTAAAACATCGCTTGATAAGCTATCAAAGTCAGCATCTGATTTTACAGTTGCTGAGGCTTTTTCACCATCTACAATAACATTTGACTCAAATAAAGCGTTAATTTTTTGAATAGCTGTAATTTGAGCAGCTAATGTATCGTATTCTTTTTTAGCCTCATCATAGTAATCTGTATCTTTTAAAGCATCTAATTTTTCTTTCAATGCTGAGATATTATCAAATTCACTATTTTTCAACTTCGATTTGCTATCATCAGTGAAGAATGCTGCATAAGCATTGTCAAAAGCTGTCTTAGCTTTCTTAGCAGCCGCTGCCGATGAACTAGATGAAGTTGATTTTTTACTTGTTGATGTTGATGAGCTGGCAGCATTCGCACTTGATTGTTTCGTGTAATTCAATCCATAAGCCACACCAAAAATTGCAACAATAAGTGCCGCTAAACCTCCGATAATCACACGTTTATTTTTGTAAGTTGGCTTCTCATCTGCAGCATCAAGAGCAATAGAATCCGCAATCTTGTCCTCAGAAGTTACCTCTGATGTAACTGCTGCTGTTGGTTCTTCTGAAGCAGGAGACTCAACAGCTGGTATTTCAATACTAGGATTTTCTTTTGGAGTCTCAGTTTCTACGTTAGATTCTGTAGGTTCTGGTAATTCTTGAGAAACAGCTTCTGATTCTTCTACGCTTTCTAGGTTAGCTTCACTTTCTGCCGCTGTTGGTGCATCTTCTTTCAAGGCACCCTTGCCTACAATACCACTATTAACTAATTCTTCGCGTTGTTTTTTGATAAAAGTGTCCAAAGGTTTGGTATCTAAATCATCAAAGTCAGATAACTTAGCTTCGAATTTTTGCGATGTTACCTCATCACGGTGCTGTTTAATATACTTGTCCAAAACACCGTCAGACTCAGTCACTCCTGCTTTTAATTCAGAATCCTTCCGAACAGCTTCTTCAATGGTCATATTTTTTACATCTTCTAAATTAAGCCCTTCTTGCTCTTCAGAAGACGGCAATTCTTTCTTGTCTGACACGCTTGTTCACCTCTCTAAATCAGATTGTCATACTATTAATTTGGCTGTAAAAATCTCTGTATTATTTTTCTTGTACTGGTTTAATAGCAGAGCGTTTAACACGTTCGCCATAGAATTGATACAAATCCACTCTAAGCGTACCATTATATAGTTTTCGTTTTTTATCAGCCTGTGAACCATATTTTCGTTCAAATTGTTCATCACTTGTTAGGATAAATTTACTCCATGTTTTTAGAGGAGCGAAAGTTTGTCCCATTTCATTATACAAGATGTCAACAGCTTTGTCATCCAGCAATCGTTCACCATATGGTGGGTTAGACACGATAACACCGTTGATTTTATCGGTTTTTAAATCTTGAAGACGCATTTGTTTCAATTTGATGACATCTGCAAGTCCTGCTTCCTCAGCATTCTTTTTCGCGATTTCAATCATACGTCCATCGATATCAAATCCTGAAATATCAAGTTCAATATCATAATTAGCTTTTTCTTCAGCTTCATCACGCACTTGTTGAACCAAATCAGCATCAACCCAATTCCATTCTTCAAAAGCAAAATCACGGTTAAAACCTGGTGCAATATTCATCCCAATCATAGCTGCTTCGATACAAAATGTCCCAGAACCACAAGTTGGGTCTATAAAAGGTTTATCAGGATACCAATTTGACAATTCAATGATTGCTGCTGCCATATTTTCTTTAATCGGCGCTCCACCTTTTTCCACACGGTAACCACGTTTGAAAAGACTTGCACCAGTCGTATCAATCATAACGGTTGCTTTATCTTTCAAGATAGAAACTTCTATTTTAAATTCAGCACCATTTTCTTGCAAAGGAACACCATCTGGACGATGATAAACTTTTTGAAGTTTCTTAACAACTGCTTTTTTACTGATAGCCTGAACACTTGGTTCATTGTGAAGTTTTGATTTGACACATTTTGCTTTTGAAATTGGAAATTTAGCTCCCAATGGTAAATAATTTTCCCAATCAAGTGCGAAAACACCTTGGAACAATTCTTCAAATGTGCGTGCTGGAAATTCGCCTACTACAATTTTGATGCGGTCAGCTGCGCGTAACCAGAGGTTTGTTGTCGCAATTGTTCTAACATCACCTTGGAAACGAACTTTTCCATTTTCAACTTGACAATCAATCCCTAAATCACGGATTTCACGTCCTACAACCGCCTCAAGCCCTGCTGCCGCAGTTGCTACTAAATTAAACGTTTTTTTCATTCATTAATTCCTATTTTTCATCCAATATTTATCTATAAGTTTAACACGTTTTACTGGCTTTAAGCTAGTAAAAATCAATTTATTTTTAGATACTATTTTTTATGATTATCTAGTATCAAAATACAAGCAAAAATAAAAGCTAGCCTAAGCTAGCTATATACCTATATGCAATTTTCTATAAGCCATGTTTTGTTCCAGAGATAACTAGGTCTTATCTCCTTCGATAATCATCTGTCTACTGTTTCCAGTCAGGATAGATTGTTCGGATTCCAACTATCCCGTGCCCCTACCAAAGTTTGGGTTGCTAGCTTGAGGGGTTTACCGCGTTCCACTTCCCAAGTTTCCTCGAGAACTCCGTCACTGTGGCACTTTCAGGGTTAGTTAGACATATCAAAAGACTTAGCCCTTTCACCCGCCGTAACATCTAAAAAGATGTCCCTAGGCTTATTAATTCACCTAGCACAAACACTACCGGCATCACAGCCAGTGCTAGCATGGACTTTCCTCATGGTATTGAGATACCACGCGATTATCCAAAAATTGCAATTGATTATAATTTACTATTCAAATCATATCAAAAAATCGATTTGAATGCAAAATCAAAACAGCTTACTAACTGTCGTTAGTTAGGCTGTTTATTCAGTGATTTGTTTTCCAAATACTTCTTTTTCCAAACGGCTAATACGTTTCAAAATATCAATATTTGTCGCCGATTGAGCAACGCGTGTTGGCTCTGTATTAACCGTATGTGAACCAACATACGATGGTGTTGGTGCTGCTTTTGGTTTTGCAGCAAGTTGTTGTTTTAATTTTTCATTTTCAGCGCGTAGTTCTTGAACTTGTGAAATATAACTTTCATAATCTTTGATGATATCATCAAGGAATTCGTCTACTTCTTTCTTATCATAACCACGCATGCTGGTTTTAAATTCTTGTTCAAAAATGTCCTTAGGACTGTAAATAATACTTGCCATTCTATCTCTCCAAACAAAACTATTCTAGTTAAAAGTAAGAATATGAAATCGTCATATCAAGATATATGTTACAGAAAAATTAATGAAAAATCAAGCATTTACCTTTATTTCATTATTAAAATTTTATTACCAATCCTCTAAGAATTCATTAAGGCGGTCAAAAGTTAGAAAATTAATTGGATAATCCTCTTTTTCTTGCATAACTTGCAGCAGATATTTTAAATTTGTTTCATTTTCAGTGTCATAAAAAAGGTAAGCTCCTTCAGTATTGTTCACCAAAAATTGATTATAGTTTTTAAACTGACTTGGATTTTCGTAACTTTCATAGGTATATTTTACAAAATCAACTTGCTTAAATTCACTTAATTTAATTTGATTAGCTTCATTCCAATTCTGTCCATGATTTTTAAAAGTGAAAATCGTTGCTATGTTGAAATCATATTCGTCTTGTAATTCTTTTGCTACCTGCAAAGCCCAATATTCAAAACCAAGATTTCCCATGAAAATTAGCCAGTCCACACCTTCGTCAAAATAACGAATCAAATCATGTCGGATGGCTTTTTTGATAACACTAATACGTTCGTCCTTATCTTGAAAAATTCCCAACTCGAAACTCTTATAGCCCGTAATTAGAATTGCAGCCATATTCTGTTTCCTTTCCAAAAATATGTTATAATAAAAGTGCTTATATTGACTTAAGCATGAATGTTAGGAGTTCTATGGTTAATTACCCTCATCATCTTATTCGAAAACAAGCAGTTTCTGCTTCTAAAAAAGTAAAAAAATCAACGGTTAATTTTGCTAATCGTGGGATGAGTTTTGAGGCAGCAATCAATGAAACCAATAATTATTATTTATCTCGTGATATTGCTGTTATTCATAAAAAGCCCACACCGATTCAAATTGTAAAAGTTGATTATCCTAAAAGAAGCCGTGCCAAAATTGTAGAGGCCTATTTTCGACAAGCTTCCACGACCGATTATTCTGGTGTCTACAAAGGACACTACATTGACTTTGAAGCCAAAGAAACGCGGCAAAAGACATCTATGCCATTGAAAAATTTTCACGCTCATCAAATCGAGCATATGGCTAGCGTCTTAAAACAAGATGGCATCTGCTTTGTTCTACTTCATTTCTCGACACTTAAGGAAACTTACTTTTTACCTGCTAGCGCTCTAGTAGATTTTTACCAAATCAATCTTGGCACCAAATCCATGCCACTTGATTATATCAGAAAAAATGGTTATGTGGTGACAACAAGCTCACTACCTCAAGTTCCTTATTTGGATATTATCGATCAAAAAATTTTAGGCGGTGATCACAATTAAACTCAATAAGAAATTAACAAGAAAACGAAAGAAAACACGTTCTACTACTCCTGCTTCCAAAAAAGCAACTGCTCTTAAAGTGTTTAAATATGGCTTAATTGCTGTACTATCACTTATCATTGTAGCTGTTTTAGCAGGTGGTTCTCTCTTTGCTTACTATGTAAGTAGTGCCCCAAAACTATCTGAAAGTAAGTTATCATCTACTAACTCTAGTTTGATTTACGATTCAAGCGGTAATTTGATTGCAGACCTTGGTTCTGAAAAACGTGAGAGTGTTACAGCTGATAACATTCCTTTGAATTTGGTAAATGCCATTACTTCTATTGAAGATAAACGTTTCTTCAAACACCGTGGTATTGATGTTTATCGTATTCTTGGAGCTGCTCTTAACAACTTTACTAGTTCAAGTACCCAGGGGGGGTCAACGCTTGACCAACAGTTGATTAAACTGGCTTATTTCTCAACAAGCGAATCCGACCAAACTTTCAAACGTAAAGCTCAAGAAGCTTGGCTTGCTTTACAAATGGAGCGCAAATATACCAAAGAGGAAATTTTAACTTTCTACATTAATAAGGTATACATGGGAAACGGTAACTACGGTATGCTTACTGCTGCCAAATCTTACTACGGTAAAGATTTGAAAGATTTATCTATCGCACAGTTAGCTTTACTTGCAGGTATTCCTCAAGCTCCTAGTCAATATGACCCTTACACAAATCCTGATGCAGCACAAAGTCGTCGTGATACCGTCCTCGCAGAAATGTATGAAGATGGTAACATCACAAAAGACGAATACGACACTGCGGTAGCAACACCTGTCACAGACGGTTTGCAAACACTCACAGAAACTTCTAGTTATGAACCTTATCTTGATAACTATATCAAGGAAGTTATCGAAGAAGTTACTGATAAGACAGGGCAAGATATTTACTCAGCAGGACTCAAGGTTTATACAAACGTTGATACTGATGTTCAACAATATCTCTGGGATGTTTATAATACTGATACTTATGTTTCTTATCCAGACTCTGACCTCCAAGTCGCTTCAACTATCATTGATGTCACAAATGGTAATGTTATCGCCCAACTTGGTTCACGTAACCAAGACACAACAGTCTCACTTGGTACAAACCAAGCAGTTCTGACTGATAGGGACTGGGGTTCTACAATGAAACCTATTACTGACTATGCCCCTGCTATTGAAAATGGTGTCTACACAAGTACTGCTGCCACAACAAGTGATACTAAAGCTTATTGGCCTGGTACTTCTACTCAGATTTACAACTGGGACCGTCAATACTATGGTACAATGACCATTCAAACGGCTATTCAACAATCACGTAACGTGCCTGCCGTCAAAGCTCTTGAAGCTGTTGGACTAGATTCTGCCAAAGAATTCCTTGAAGGTCTTGGCATCTACTACCCTCAACTTTACTACTCAAATGCCATTTCAAGTTCTACTAGTGACTCTGATGAAAAATATGGTGCAAGTAGTGAAAAAATGGCTGCTGCCTACGCTGCATTTGCTAATGGTGGTATTTACTACGAACCTCAATACATCAATAAGATTGAATTTAACGATGGTACAACGAAAACTTACAGCTCTTCTGGTACACGTGCCATGAAAGAAACAACAGCATATATGATGACATCAATGCTGAAAACTGTTTTGACTTACGGTACTGGTACTGAAGCTGCTATTTCTGGCGTTTACCAAGCTGGTAAAACTGGTACTTCTAACTACTCTGATGATGAGTTAGAAGAAATCGAAGAATCAACTGGCATCTACAATAGTGTCGTTGGTACAATGGCTCCAGATGAACTCTTTGTTGGTTACACCACACAATACTCAATGGCAGTTTGGACAGGGTATAAAGATAGGATGACGCCAATTTATGGTGATGGATTAAATGTCGCAGCTGATGTTTATAAAGCAATGCAAAGCTATCTAAATGAAAAATATGGTAGTGGTAGCGAAGACTTCACTGTACCAAGTGGTGTTTATACTAGCGGCGGCTATGTTTACCTAAGTGGTTCAAGTAATAACTACACTTACTCATCAACATCAAGCTCTGTTTATAGTAACATCTATGGTTCAAGTTCTTCTGAAGAAGAATCATCAACAACTGAATCTACTAATGAAGATAGTTCTTCAGCCGAATCAAATGAAGCTGACAACAATTCAGATAATAGTAACACAGAATCTAGTGATGACTAGCCCCAAAAAAACAAACACTCTCTGGATATTTCAGAGGGTGTTTCTTATATGCAAAATGACATCAGCCAAACAGCTGATGTCATTCTTTTATTTACTTGCAAGAGCTCCCATTGGATCCCATGGTGCAAGAACGATTGGTTCAGCTTCATAAGCTGCACGTTCTTCTGCTGTCAAAAATTCTTTACGAACAACGATTTGGTATGTGAATTCGTCCATCCAAGCATCAGAGGCAACGAAGTAACCTTTGTTGCCAACTTTATCTCCCCATGAATTTTCAACTTTCCATTTAAGAGATTTGCCATTTTCGTCCAAATCAACACCTGTAAGCACCATCGCGTGTGTCATCAAGCTTTCGCTATAATCAAGGCGTCCAGCTTTATCTTGAGTAAAGCTAATATCCATAGCTGTTTCAAAATCATAAACGTTTGTAGCCATGATACCTTTTTGACGGTCTGAGATTTGACCGACATCAGAACCAAACCATACAGTTTCACCAGCTTGCATTTGAGCGATAGCCAATTCTTTGAAACGTGACATATCAAGGTTAAGGTAACGAACATCGCGGCTACCAACCACATTACCAAGCATTTCAACAGTATAAGATTTACCATAAGGTTTATCAGCTGTTGGCGCATTGATAACTGATACGTATTCAGAAAGCTCTAAACCAACATATTTTTTGAAGAATTCTTGTGGTGTAATACCTTTATCTGAATGATAGTTATTATCTTTGTCACGGTAAGCAAAGTCAAATGAACGTGGTGGCAAGCCAAGATTAATAGCTAAGAAATTGAAAACTTCTTGAAGAAGGACTTCTTTTTTCGCTTGAATAGCTTTATCATCGGCACCAGCTGCAATAGCTTCGCGTAAAATTTGAGCATCTTGACGCAATAATTTATTAAGGTATTGGTTCAATTCACGACTGTTGCTTGATGAAATTGATTCTGGATAAGCTGCTTTTGGCACGACACCATATTTTTCAAAAAGGGCAACAACCATATCCCATTGTCCACCGTCTTGTTGTGGCACATCAAGTAAGAATTTTACTTTACGGCTACCAAGTTCTTGGTCAGCTGTCGCAATCACTTGTTCTAAAAACCAGTTTGATTTTTCATATTTATCCCAGAAAAATGTGTGTGCTTGAGAAAGTTCAAAGTTCTCCATGTTACATTCTGAAATAATTTTATGACGGAAAGTATTAAGAGCCGCAAACATCCAGCAACGACCTGATGATTTTTGATTTGCAACCTTATCTTTTGTTAAATCAATTGAAAAAGCATGGTCATTTTCCATTTCACTTTGACGTGTTTCAAGTGATTTTAACAACCCATTGTGAGTTACAGCATTTTCAACAGCACGTAATTTGCTATCAGCTTGATAATCAGCAAATAGTTTATCTGTAAATGTTGATGATAATTCTGACATAATTCCTCCTATATTGTCGGTTAATCATCATATAATGTAATATTTTATGACTTAACCTAACTTAACTAATATCCATTATATCGCTTATTACTAAGAATGCAAGATTTTGAGGAGCTTTTTTCAGAATATTTGTTCGTTTTTCTAAATAACACGTAATATTTTATAACACATCTGTATTAAAAATCGTAAAATTAGCTAAAAAGGCATGTTAGAACCTTCTCATTTTTCTTTTTTCAAGCTCAAACATAAAAAGACTCACTGAGATTTCTCGCTTTCCTGTTTTTAGGCTCGAACATAAAAAGGCCCACTAGACCTTCTCGCTTTCCTGTTTTCAGGCTCGAACATAAAAAGGCCCACTGGGCCTTTTTATTTATTTATCTATCTCTGTATTATTTCCAGAAGTCGTCAAATACTGTGATTGGTAGGTGACGTTTGTGTTCTGTTTTATTCCACCAGTTTTCGATTTTTTCTTTAGCTTCTGGTGAAACTGTTTTTCCTTCGAGGTAATCATCAATATCGTTATAAGTCACACCAAGTGCTACTTCGTCTGCGATACCTGGACGATTTTCTTCCAAGTCAGCTGTTGGAATTTTTTCGTAGATTGCAGGGTCTGCACCGAGTTCTGCCAATAATTGTTTTCCTTGGCGTTTATTTAAACGATAAAGTGGAATAACGTCTGCTCCACCATCACCAAATTTTGTAAAGAATCCTGTGATGTTTTCTGCTGCGTGGTCAGTTCCGATAACAGCTCCGCTATTTGCTCCAGCAACAGCGTATTGTGTAATCATACGTTGACGAGCTTTGATGTTTCCTTTGTTAAAGTCTGAAACAGTAATACCTGCTTTTTCAAGCTCTGCTACTTGTCCGTCAACACCTTCTTTGATGTTAACAACAAGGCTAACGTCTGGTTGGATGAATTTTAGAGCACGTTGAGCGTCTTCTTCGTCTGCTTGAACACCATATGGTAAACGAACAGCGATGAATTTATAGCTATCGTCACCTGTTTCAGCACGCAATTCTTCCATAGCGATTTGTGCCAAACGTCCTGCCAAGCTTGAATCTTGTCCACCAGAAATCCCTAAAACATAGCTTTTAAGGAAAGTGTGTTTTTTCATGTATTCTTTTAGAAAATCAACAGATACACGAATTTCTTCTTTAGGGTCAATGCTTGGTTTTACCCCTAATTCAGCAATGATTTTTTCTTGTAATGTCATTTAACTTCTCCTTTTGCTTGAGCTTCTTTTCGAATACGGTCAATGAGGTCCATTTTATTTTGCCAAACTTCTTGCGACAAATCAACTGGGTAATCTTGTGGATTAAGTAGACGTTTGTATTCGTCCCAAAGTTTATCATACTCTTTACGAGCATAGGCTTGAATTTCAGAAAGTGAAGGCAAGTTATAAACTAATTTTCCTTCGTCAAAAATATCAACGAGAAGAGGAACAGCTTCAAAATCTTTTACTGTTTTGTTGATGTAAGTATATGTTGGGTGGAACATATAGATTTCATCTAGTTCGTTAACGTCTGTATCAGCGAAGGTAATATAATCACCTTCTGTTTTACTTTTTTCACGGCTAGTAATACGCCAAACTTGTTTTTTACCTGGTGTTGAAACTTTTTCAGCGTTATTTGACAATTTAATAGTATCTTGCATAACGCCATTTTCGTCTTCCATAGAGACAATCTTGTACACGGCACCGAGTGCTGGTTGGTCGTAAGCTGTAATTAGTTTTGTACCAACGCCCCAAACATCAATCTTAGCTTTTTGCATTTTAAGATTAAGGATAGTATTTTCATCCAAATCATTTGAAGCATAGATTTTAGCATCTGGGTAACCTGCAGCGTCTAATTGTTCACGAATTTTTTTAGACAAGTAAGCCATATCCCCTGAGTCAATACGAACACCAAGGAAATTAATCTTGTCACCTAATTCATTGGCAACACGGATTGCAGCGGGCACGCCAAGGCGAAGAGTGTCATAAGTATCGACTAAGAATACACAATCTTTGTGTGTACCAGCATAAGCCATAAAGGCTTCATAGTCATCGCCATATGCTTGAACTAAAGCATGAGCATGCGTACCAGATACTGGAATGTCAAACATTTTACCAGCTCGAACATTTGATGTGGCATTAGCACCACCAATAACAGCAGCACGTGTTCCCCAAATAGCAGCATCCATTTCTTGAGCACGACGGCTACCAAATTCTAGCAATGGTTCATCATCAATAACAGAACGGATACGAGCAGCTTTTGTTGCAATCAATGTTTGGAAATTAACAATATTAAGCAAGGCTGTTTCCACCAATTGACATTGTGCAAGTGGTCCTTCAACTTGAACAATTGGTTCTTTAGCAAAGACTAAGTCACCTTCTTGAGCTGAGCGAACTGTTAATTCTAATTTAAAATCTTTTAAATAAGCAATAAAATCAGCTGGATAACCTAAATCTTCCAAATAAGCAATATCAGTTTCTGTAAAACGAAGGTTTTCAAGGTATTCAACCATACGTTGCAAACCTGCAAAAACTGCATAACCATTTGCAAATGGTTCATTACGGAAAAAGATTTCAAAAACGGCTTTTCTATTATGAATGCCTTTATCGAAATAAACTTGCATCATATTAATTTGATACAAATCTGTATGGAGAGTTAAACTATCATCTTGATACATGTGGTATCCCCTTTTTAAGAAATATGAGCTCTGATAAGTCTTGCTAAGACCTTATCAGCCTCACAAGATTTTCTATCTTCAGCTCAAAGTTAATTTATCTCCCATATTATAGCACATTTCCAAAAGACTGGCTAAAACTTTGTGAGGTTTCGCGCAAAGTTTTGAAAAAAACTTGATTTTCTGAAAGAATTTTCATTCATTATTCAACTTATCTAAAAAAATCCGAGAAATTTTCTCGGATTTGCATATTAGTTCATGTTTTCGATATATTGATAAACACCTTGTCCAGCGATAGCACCATCACCAACAGCTGTTGCAATTTGACGAAGTTCTTTTTGACGAACATCTCCAATAGCAAAAATACCTGGAACCGGTGTCATCATATGCTCATCAGTAATAACCCAACCAGACTCATCTGTGATACCAAGGTCTGCTACCATGCTTGTTACTGGATTAACGCCAACATAGATAAAAATACCACCAAATTCAAGTTCGCTAAGTTCACCAGTTTTGACATTTTCGGCAACCACACCAGATACTTTAATATCATTTCCTTTGATTTCTTTGACGACAGAATCCCAAATGAACTTGATTTTATCGTTAGCAAAGGCACGGTCTTGCAAAATCTTTTGAGCACGCAATTCATCACGGCGATGAATAATGGTTACTGATTTAGCAAATTGTGTTAGGTAAACAGCTTCTTCTACAGCTGAATCGCCACCACCAACAACCAATAAATCTTGATTGCGGAAGAAAGCACCATCACAAACGGCACAATAAGAAACGCCACGGCTTGTATATTCTTCTTCACCTGGTACGTCAAGCGTACGGTATTTAGCACCTGTTGCTAAAATAATTGTCTTAGCTTCGTAAGTAGCATCCTCAGTAATGACACGTTTAACAGCGCCAGCATCTTCAATTCGTTGAACAATACCATAGATATTTTCAACGTTGAATTTTTCCAAGGAAGCGTGCATGTTCATTGATAACTCTGGTCCTGAGATATGGTCATATCCTGGATAGTTTTCAATTTCTGAGGTATTATTCATTTGCCCACCTGGAGCTCCTTGTTCAATAATACCAACTTTCAAATTAGATCTAGCGGCATAAAGCCCTGCAGTCATACCAGCAGGACCTGAGCCTATAATTAATGTATCGTACATTTGTTCACCTCAATATCTCGATTATTTTTTCATTGTATCAATCAGGTACTAAAATTGCAATTATTACGCTTTGAACATTAATAAAATCGCCATGAATGCAAATGATAAAACTGGGATGGTCATAATTGACATCATCAAAATATCATATAAAAAAGCTTGGCGTTCTTTGGCTGTTTTATCTAATTTACGGGCAGCACGCCAAAAATTCCAAATGATACCAATTAAGAAAACAAATAAAATGGCTAATAATAACCCTCTAATATATAGACCAAAAATTTCTAAAAACATATCTCACCTATACTTAAATCAGTTTTTGCTTTATCAGTCTAAATAGAGCTGAAAAAGTCTTTCAGCTCTATTATATCAAATCTGTATTCTTAAATATACGTTTTTGTATAATTTGCAAAGAATTCTTTGGTTCTCGCCTCTTTTGGATGATTAAAAACATCATCTGGTTTGCCAGCTTCAAGGATATGTCCCTTATCAAGAAACAAAACCTTATCTGCCACTTGATACACAAAATTCATATCATGGCTAACTAAAATCATGGTTTGACCTGCTTTAGCTGCATCAGCAATTGATTTTTCAACTTCACCAACAAGCTCTGGGTCAAGTGCCGAAGTCGGTTCATCTAGCAAAAGCACATCTGGTTTCATAGCTAATGCACGCGCTAAAGCCACTCGTTGTTTTTGACCACCTGATAAATGACGTGGGTAATGATTTTCGCGGTCAGACAAACCAACCTTAGCTAGTTCTTCTTTTGCAATCTTAGTTGCTTCACTATCTGGAAGCTTTTTGACAATCTTCAAACCTTCTTTGACATTTTCAAGGGCTGTTCGACGTTCGAAAAGGTTAAATTGTTGAAAAACCATAGCCAATTTACGACGTAAAACAAGGACATCCTCTTTAGAAATTGTTTGAAAATCAACCTTAAAATCATCAATCGCAATGCTACCAAAATCAGGCTGTTCTAAGTAATTCAAGCTACGCAAAAATGTGGATTTTCCTGCCCCAGATGCACCGACAAGGGCTAAAACTTCACCTTTTTGAATATCAACATCCAATCCATCCAAAACTTTTTGTCCTGAAAATTCTTTGGTTAAATTTGTAATTTTAATCATCAGCGAATACCTCCTGCCACTTCTTCTTGACTTGCTTGAGGCGTATCAATAGCCATTCGTTTTTCAATTAAACGACCGATTTGTTCAATAACAATGCTGATTACCCAGTAAACAAGGGCAACAGAAATATAACGTTCAAAATAACGATAATCTGAACCACCCAAAATCTGTGCTTGAGCGAACATTTCAACAATCCCCGCATTAAACGCCAAGGAAGTTCCTTTAGTCAAACCAATCAAGCTATTAATCAATGTTGGTGTCGCAACGACAGCCGCATTTGGAATAATCACACGGCGATAGACTTGAAAAGAAGTCATTCCCAAGCTACGTGCCGCTTCAATTTCACCGACATTGACAGATTGGATTGCTGCACGGATGGTTTCACTAGTATAAGCTGCCTCATTAAAAGCAAATGCTGTTATCGCAAATACAGAAGCTGGAATGGCATTGATATTCCAATCGAAACCATATTTTAGTTTTAAAAATTTCAAGAAAAGTGGAATTCCATAGTAAGTCAACATGAGCTGAACAAGAATTGGTGTTCCCCGTAAAAAACTAACAAAAACAGCTTGAATGGGATACAAAACCTTTGTGCGATTGATTTTTACAATGGCAAATAGCAAAGCTAGCAATAAACCAAATACGGCACCAGCTATTGTCAAGCCAAGCGTTATCGGCAACCGTTCAATCAACGATGGAATGGCATCAAACACCGCACGCCAACTGAATAATTGACCTTCTGGAATTTTTTCAATCAGCTTATCATACCAAGATAAACCTGCTGCTACTGTTATAAAAGTCATATGAGCTCCTTTTTTCTATTCCCTTAACTCTATAAATAGTCCTATCACCTAATCCTTTTCTTTTTCTCTCTTAATTTCTAATCAATTGTTGAAACGAAGTCTCCACCAAAATATTGTTCACTTAATTCAGCTAAAGTTCCGTCCTCTTTCAATTCTTTAAGACGTTTGTTGACAAATTCTTGCAACTCTTTGCCTTCATCTGTATCTGCAAACAACAGATATTCTAAGCCATCTGTTTCACCACTGATATCATCTGTCACATTGGTAACCGTCAAATTAAATCCTTGGTCATCAACAAGATAAGTTGATGAAATGGCATCATACAAGATAAAATCAATCGTGCCATTTTCAATGTGTTGAACACGAGTTGTCAAACCTGTTGAACTAGAAACATAGTTAATTTGAATTGGATCTTTATCTGGGTTAGCTTTATTCCACTCTTCTAAAACTTGAGCGTAATTAGAACCTGAAATCACCTCAGTAGTTTTTCCTGATAAATCATCCAAACTATCATAACTTGTCCCTTCAGCACTTGTGATAGCATAGTTTGATTTTGAAATAGGGTCTGAGAAAAGGTATTTCTTAGCACGTTCTTCATTATAATTAAAGTCGTTTGCTGCAATTTGATAACGGTCTGCATCTACCCCTGTTAAAATAGAATCAAATGCCGTTGTCACAAACTTAACTTGATACTTTTTAGAATCCTTAAAAACGGCTTTCAACACATCAATATCATATCCTTTAAAAGTATTATTTTCTTTATAAGTAAATGGTGCTGTATCTGAATCTGTCGCTACCGTCACAACCGTTTTTCCACTAGATTGGGATTGATTTGAACAAGCTGCCAGAACGAGCGTCATCAGAAACAAGAAACCAAACGATAGTAATCTCTTCTTTTTCATCTATCTTCCTCTTTTCTAATAATTCTTTTCCAGTCTATCAAACTTAGACTGACTTTCCCAATACATTTTTTCTATGGGGTTGATAAGAAAAAACTATCAAGGAAATAAGTCACATTTCTTGACAAGATTAGTTATGGAATTAAAAGCGGAAAAATAAAAAATCCCAAAACAAGTTCGGGATTTCTTTTCTAGAAAGTTTGTTTTTTAGCTTTGCGTTCTGCACGTCCTTTAGCACGATTAGCAGCACGGCGTTCGCGTTTACGTTTTTCATCAACTTTCCATTGAATTTTTTTCTTGTAACCTGGTTTGATTTTTTTCTTTTTCTTTTTAACCAAACCAATCATTTCAGTATCTAATTTTTGGTAAGATTTTTCACGGTTCGCACGACGGTCACGGTCGTAAGTATCTTGAAATTCACCATTTTTTAGCATTTTAGGGACAAATTTAATGCCCATTTTTTCAAGTTCACGAATATCAGAATCGTCACTTGGTTGGTAAAGCGTAATGGCAATACCATTTAATCCATTACGACCTGTACGTCCAACACGGTGAACAAAGAATGATAAATCTTGTGGAATAGCATCGTTAATAACATGGCTAACCCCTTCAATATCAATCCCACGCGCTGCCAAATCTGTTGCCACAATGTATTCATATGACAATTTTTTGATTTGGTTCATGGTACGTTTACGTTCACGTGGAGGAATGCCACCATGAATTTTTGCGACTTTCAAACCATTTGACACAAGGTAGCTGTGCAATTCGTCAGCACGTTCTTTAGTATTGACAAAAATCATGGCAAGGTAAGGATTAAGCACTTTGGTCATTTCTAAGATTTGCGCATTTTTATCACGTCCCTTAGTTGATACCAACCAGTTATCAATTGTATCAGCGATAACAGTGCTTGTTTTGATTTTTTCCATGACTGGATTTGTCAAATATTTTTTCAAAAATGGTTGTAATTTTTGTGGGATAGTAGCTGAAAAGACTAAAATTTGAACATCTTTTGGCAATGTTCCTGCAATTTTATCAACTGTATCAAGGAATCCCATATCAAGTGTCATATCTGCTTCATCAACAACAAACGTATGAGCTTTGTAGATTTCTAAGTCACCTGATTTAACCAAATCATAGATACGACCTGGTGTTCCAATAACAATCTGTGGTTGCGTTGTTTTTAATTTTTCAATCTGACGTAATTTATCAGTACCACCTACGTAGTTAGCAACATGAATTGGTGTTTCAGATTTGTCTGCAATTTGTTTTGTCGCTTGATAAATCTGTGTTGCTAATTCACGACTAGGTGCTGTGATAACTACTTGAACAGTGTTGCTGTTTTCATCTAATTTTTCAAAAATCGGCAACAAGAACGTATGTGTTTTCCCAGAGCCTGTTTTTGATTCTCCGACCAAATCACGACCTGAACGTACAACAGGAATTAATTTTTGTTGTACTTCTGTCGGGTTAGTAAATTTAAGCTCTGCGAGCGCCTCACGGATGTAGGGCTTAAAATTAAAATCGTTAAAAGACATGTTTTACCTCAATTTCTTATCTCATCAAGTTCTACTTGAATATTTCTCTTCTTTGACTTATCGTTCACACCTAGCTAGAATGCTAGGTAAATTAATTCATTCTTTTCTATTATATCATTAAAAGGGTAATTAAAGCAAAATCCCTTATGTTTTAGAGTTAAAAACGAGCTGGAATAACTAACATCCAACTCGTTTTTAGTTATTAAAATACGTAAAGAGCAATTAACGTGAGAATACTTGCAATAGCTCCAACACTCCATAAGAAAGCATCAACTTTCCATTCTGACCATTTTTCTGATTTTCCTGTTAGTCCACCAAGTTCCAAATGGTGATGGAATGGGGTCATACGGAAGATACGACGTCCTTCTCCATATTTTTTCTTCGTGTATTTGAAGTATGACACTTGAAGCATTACAGAGCTAGTTTCAAAGACATAAACGATACCAATGATAAGTAGTGTCCATTCTTGACGAAGCGCGATTGAAATAGCAGCAAGCATTGCTCCCAAAGCCAAACTTCCCACATCACCCATAAAGATTTTAGCAGGTTTGTGGTTGAAAACGAAGAAACCAAATAAAGCACCAATCATTGTCACGATAATCAAAAGCACGTCAAATTGTCGTTGAGCAAAGGCAATGATGCCATAGGCAACTAAACTGATAGCAACTGAAATAGAAGCCAAACCATCAATACCATCTGTCAAATTAACAGCGTTTGAAAAACCAACAACCCAAAAGAGAACAAATAAAACGTAAAGAATTCCTAGGTGAAGATCAAAACCAAAAACATTTAAATCATCTGTTCCACTTGGACGTACATGAACAAAGTAGAAAATCAACCCACCAATGATTTGCAAACTCATTTTTTGCCAAGGTGTCAAACCTTCATTGATTTGTTTAAAGATTTTCAAGAAATCATCAAGGAATCCAATAATTCCATAAATAAGAACTACCAAAAGGATTCCTGCTGTTGCTCCCATTGAAGCACCATTTTGTTTTTCAACAAACAAGCTAAAAACAAGACTGACAAGGATTCCAACAGTTAGAAAGACTGTTCCTCCCATGGTTGGAGTCCCAGCTTTTGCCAAGTGTTGCTTGACATCCTCATGCATTTGTTGCCCACCGATTTTTTTGATTTGGTAAATACGAATAAAGTGGGGCATGGCAAATACTGTCAACACAAAGGCGACAATACCTGCAATTAAACTTAAAAACATCTTAGTTTATTCTCCTAGAGTAATTGTAATTTTTTTAACACCGTCGATATCTGTTTCGGATTCGACACTCTGCTTCGTGACCGTTCCTGAATCGGAGCCTTTAAAGGTTATCTTAATTCCTGTCCACTTAGCAAATTTTTCAACATTTTCCTTAGTCCAACCATACATGTCTGGTACTGTTTTTAGACTTCCTGTCCAAAGCAAGACTTGTTCATTGGCAGAAAGATTGCTACCAACTTTTTTAGACATTTTCTTAATCTTGCTACCTGAACCAACAACAATTGGTTGTACTAAATTATCACGAAGCTCTTGGGCAGTATCGCCAGGGCTTTCGCCGATATAATCTTTTAATGTGTATTCTGTTTCTGTATCTGTTCCTGTTTCGGCTGTACTTGTCAATGTGTCCTTAATCATCATAGCTCTTTCAAGTACTGGATTAACAACATCTTCCCAATACGCTGCCTTGAATTTTTCTGATGGTTGTTGCAAAGTAACGTACATGATGAACTCTGGGTCATCTGATGGTACAATCGCAACAACAGAATAAATGTAATCATTGTCTCCTGTTAAGTAACCACCACCATCTTCTGCTGAGGCTGCGATTTGGGCAGTACCAGATTTAACAGCGACTGAATAATCTCCAACTTGGATATATGGTTGACCTGTTGTATTGTTATACAATGTACCATATTGTGAATCGGTACCAACAGTTACCATGTAATCTAATGTTTGTTCAGCAGCATCTTCTGAAACAGGATTACCAACAACTTCTGATGTTGCTATACGTGTTGAATTGGTATTTGGGTCATAAATTTGACTGATAAATTGTGGTTCAAGCATAACCCCTTTATTAGAGATAGCTGTGAAAGCACGCAACATTTGCACCTGTGTCACACCAATACCTTGACCAAATGAGGTCATGGCAACTGTTACTTCATTATCAGAAGATAATAAACCACTTCCTTCATTTAACATACCAAAACGTGTTGGGTAACCAAATTTGAAACGAGAAAGATAAGTTAGCCATTTATCATTTCCCATTTTTTGCTCAAGACTGGTCATGGCAACGTTACTTGACCAAGCAAAACCTTGCGCATACGTTAAAGAGGAAACCGAAGTCATCCCTTCGTTAACATTCCAGTCATTGATTGTCGTATCAGCAACGGTAATACCATTAATTGTTGAAATAACCTCATTAGGATTGAAAACACCATCATCAATTGCTGAAGCCAAAGTCATAACTTTCATGGTTGACCCTGGTTCATAGTAACCTTGATAAAGCATAGTATCCCAAGTTTTTAAATTGTCTGAATTATAACCATCAAGCGTTTGGGCATTATAAGTTGGGCGTTGTGTTGTTGCTAAAATCTCACCTGTTTTAGCATTAACAACAGTTGCACTAGCGTATGTTCCTTGAGCCTCATTTTCGAAGATATCCATTTGAGACTCTAAGTATGATTGCAATGGTTCAGAAAGAGTAGTATAAACATCTTTTCCATCAACTGCTTCTTTTACAGTCGTCTCTGTACCAAGTAACAGATTACCATTTTTATCTTTTTGATAAATCACTTTACCGTCTGTACCTGAAAGAATATCATTTAGAGACGCTTCAAGACCAGATGTTCCCACAAGACTTGATGTTGTTCCGTCTTTATTTTCTTTTAGTTGTGTCAAGCCAAGGAATTGTGAAGCAAAGACACCGTTAGGATACATACGTCCAGGTGTTGACGTAAAGCCGATTCCGTTAATACCGGCTTCATCCATCGCTGTTTCGATTGCTGATTTTGTACTATATGACAAACCAGAACCCGCACTTCCGAATGAAACTTGGAAAAGTCCTTTTTGTTTGAGCTGTGTTAATACTTCATCCTTATCAATACCGAGCTGTTCATTCAAAATCTCTGCCACTTTATCATACTGAGATTTTTTAACATAAAGTTTTTCACCTGTTGATGAAACATATGATGTTGAAATAATGGCATAGATACTATAAGTTGTTGAATCCTCTGCTAGGGCAACACCATTACGGTCATAAATTGTACCACGTTTAGCTTGAACAACCACTTCTTTTTGATAAACTTCTGACGCTTCTGTTGACAAATTGTGTCCGAACTTTGTGTCTGTACCAATAATAATGGCAAAATTAATAATAAACACAAAGAAAAGGAAGACTGCCAGAATCATCAGATTCTGACCAACACGCTCACGGTTTTTGTTGGGCGTTCGTCTGTCCTTTACCACATAGTCTAAAAAACGATTCATTAATTTCTTCATAGACTATCTTCTACTCCACCTGTTTAATATTATCCTGTTGGCTTGTCAAGCCCGCATTTCCTGCAATTTGCTCAATACGGTCACGACTTGTCAATTCACTAACTTCTTGTTTAGCATTATCATAATCTGTCTGCATATCACTAATCTGACTATTGAGACTTGTGATTTCTTGTTGCACTTGTAGATTACGGCTCTGTAGGTAAATAATACTAACAGCCATGGTAATAGCCGTCAAAATAATAGAACCATAAAAAACTTTTTCAATTCTCGAAAATTTTCTAATTCGTTTCTTGAGCGCATTAGAAATAGCTTCATTACGATGTTTATCTGTCATGTTACTTACGAACCTTTCTAGCCACACGTAGCTTAGCTGAGTGAGAACGATTATTAACCTCTAATTCTTCCTCACTTGGCAAAATAGGTTTTCGATTTACCAAGGCAAGCTTCGGTTGCATATCCTCAGGGATAAAAGGCAACCCTTTCGGCACGTCTACTGTCGAAGCTTCCTTAAACAATTGTTTTGTTAGACGGTCTTCTAAAGAATGGAATGTAATCACTGAAATACGCCCGTCAACTGCCAATAAATCAATTGCTTGTTGGATGGATTCATCTGCCGCACCAAGCTCATCATTGACTTCGATACGAATAGCTTGGAAGATTTGCTTAGCAGGGTGTCCTTTTTTCTTGAGTTCTTTAGCAGGTTTGGCTGATTTGATGATTTCTGCTAATTCTGTCGTTGTCTCAATCGGCTTAACTTTTCTCGCTTGCTCAATTTTACGTGCAATTTGTTTTGAGAATTTGTCTTCGCCGTATTTGAAAAAGATACGAACCAAGTCATGATAATCATAAGTGTTAACCACCTCATAAGCTGATAACTCTTGGTCGCGATTCATACGCATATCAAGTGGTGCATCTTTCTTGTATGAAAAACCACGCTCACGCTCATCCAACTGTGGACTTGACACTCCAAGGTCATACAAAATACCATCAATTTCAGTTACACCATAAGCTGCCAAATTAGACGCTAGGTTTCTGAAATTGTCCTTGATAAAAGTGACTTGTCCTTTCTCAATATAATCTTTTAAACGAATTTGTGCATTATCAATAGCCGTCTGGTCTTGATCAAAGGCATAAAGGTGACCAGTCGGACCAAGCTTAGAAAGAAGGTACTCACTATGACCTGCTCCTCCAAGCGTTGCATCTACATAGATTCCATCGGGTTTGATATCAAGCATATCAACGGTCTCATGTAGAAGTACTGTAATATGATGAAAATCTGTTGTCATACCTTTCATTATATCATAAAACCAAAGATTCTTCCTTAAAACCTCTAACAGAAATATAAAAACCAAAAGCCCGAAAAATCAAGCTTTTGGTCACTTTTATCTTCTGAAAATGCTACCATCTGCATCATAGCAAGTTTGAACAAATTTACGATTATTCTCTAATTTGTCCTTTACCATTAATATAAAATTTTGTACTTGTCAAAGCTTCCAATCCCATGGGACCACGCGCATGCATTTTTTGGGTTGAAATACCAATTTCTGCACCCAATCCAAAGACAAAACCATCTGTGAAACGTGTTGAAGCATTGACATAAACCGCAGCTGCATCTACTTCATCTTGGAAACGTTCAGCGTGTTCAAGGTCTTTGGTGATAATCGCTTCTGAGTGATGTGTTGTGTAACGATTTACCCAATCAATAGCTTCATCAACAGAATCAACAACTTTAACAGACATAACATAATCTAAAAATTCTGTGGCATAATCTTCATCTGTCGCTGCTACCGCATTTTTGAAAATAGCTAGCGCTTTATCATCAGCTCGGAATTCGACCGCATGAACTTTTGCAATTGCTTCTTCTAACTGTGGTAAGAATGATTCAGCTACTGCTTTATGAACGAGCAGGCTTTCTGCAGCATTACAAACGCTTGGACGTTGTGTTTTGGCATTGATAACAATCTTCGTTGCCATATCAAGGTCAGCCGAATCGTCAACGTAAATATGAACATTTCCAACACCTGTTTCGATGACAGGAACTTTTGATTTTTCTTTGACCGTTTGAATCAAGCGAGCACCGCCACGTGGGATAAGAACATCCACATAATCAACGGCTTGCATTAATTCTTCAGCAACGGCATGGCTAGTATCCTCAACAAGCTGGACGACGTTTTCATTTACACCTGCTTTAGCAAGAGTTTTTCGGATAACCGTCACAAGGGCTGTATTGGAATAAATCGCGTCACGACCACCACGTAAAATAATGGCATTGCTTGTTTTGAAAGCAAGGCTAAAGGCATCAACAGATACATTTGGACGACTTTCAAAAATCATGGCAATCACGCCAAGTGGTACTCGTTTTTGAACGATTTTCAAGCCATCAAGATTAGTATAACCACGGACAACTTGACCAATCGGGTCTTGTAAATCCGCAACTTGACGGACGCCCTCAACAATCCCCTCAATACGCTTAGCATCTAGACGCAAACGGTCAACCATAACAGGCGAAATACCATTTTCCTGTGCTTGATCAACATCACGTGCATTTTCAGCCAAAATATAGTCTGTCTCTGCAAGCAGAGCATCCGCAACTTGTCCTAAAATCTGATTTTTTTCAGCAGTTCCAAGCTTTACCAGACTTTGGCTAGCTACTTTAGCATTTTTACCTAATTCATCAATATAGCCCATCTTTGGTCCTCCTTTTAGTTCACTTGTGAAAACCACGTTCCAATATTGGCACCTTCTAAAACTTTTAAGATATCACGCGGATTTGCACCGTTCATTAAAATCATTTGACTGTTGTTGTCAAAAATCATTTGAGCACTCTTAATCTTGCTGAGCATGCCTCCCGTGCCAAATTTACTTCCAGCACCGCCCGCTGATTTAATGATTTCGTCCGTAATTTCAGTAACATGTTCACGAAGTTTGGCATCATCATAGATATTTGGATTTTTATCATAAAGTCCATCAATATCTGACAACATGATTAACAAATCTGCTTTGGTTACCTTAGCTACAATCGCTGAAAGTCGGTCATTATCACCAAATTTTGTCGTATGGTCCATTTCATCAACGCTAATAGCATCGTTCTCATTAACGATTGGAACAATCCCCATTGTTAATAACATTTCAAAAGCGTTAGTGAAATTTTCCAAGCTTTCAGGATATTCAATCACATCACGTGTAATCAACAGCTGGCTAACTTCTGTCTGATAGTGTGAAAAGATTTGAGAATAAAGGCTCATCATGGCAACCTGCCCAACGCTTGATACCGCCTGCTGACGTGCAATTTCTGTCGGACGTTTGTCCATGTTCAAAACGTTAAGCCCAAAGCCCATGGCACCAGATGACACCAAAATAACGTCTTTTCCTTTATTCATCAAGCTAGAAATCACAAATGCTAGCTGGTCGATTTTTTCAAGATTAATTTTTCCATTTGGCATGACAAGCGAGCTTGTCCCAATTTTTATAACAATTCGATTAACAGTTTCAAAATTTCGTTTCATATGCCTATTATACACTAAAAAAACAGTCCTAGGAACTGTTTTTTACTAGCTTTATCAAGAAATCAATGGGATTTAACACAATACCCTTTAGGAGATTTTGAAAGGGAAATTTTCTTATAATTTCTTCCAAAACATTCGGTAAAGCAACAGTTGGAAAATGCTGCCTAATCCCACGATAAGTATTGTCAAAAGGAGATTGGCTAAAAGAGCATCTTTAAGAATGGCTCCTAATAACATCGTTGCCGCTCCAAGACTTCCCCCAACTATCAAAGCAATTAAGATAATGGCTAAACTAAGCCATTGCCCTGCATGTCGATTAAAGAGTTGTGTCACATCTTGCCATTTTAAATCAAGGAATTTGTAATCACGACGATACATGAGCTGAGCTTGCAGTAAAATACTAATAAGAAGTCCTAAAACAAAGGAACTAACCAATAATGGCGAAGCTTTTAAAAACAACAAGCCAACCAATAAATACACCACAGCTGGAATAACAGCTTGCAAGCTTACCAAAGTAATGAATTTTTGAACAAGAAAACTCTTGAAATTCACTGGCAATGCCTTGATGAAGGTGAGATTGTCCCGTTCCAAAGATATCCCAACACCAACAAATGAAGTTGGCATACTGCAAATACTCCCCAAGATAATCCCAACGAGTAAAGCAATACCAAAGTAATCATTTGAAATCTTAGCTAAACTAATGCCACCTGTGACACTCGGTGTGATAAAAATAGCTACATAAATCAGAGGAATGAGGTAAGTTTGTGTTAAAAGTGTCGCATTTTGCAGTGTTGATATATGGTGACGAATCATCATATTTTTCAATGACCCATTTTTTGATTCTTTTTTGGATTGTGACGTTTTTGAGCTCTTTGCTGTCGTGTAAAGAACCTCTCTATAATAAGTTGGCATAATCCATTTAACAACACCAACAAGTAAAACGACTAAAACCACCAGTGGCAACCAAAAATTAAGCAGAGCTGGCAAACCAATTGGCGCTTTGACCACATCATAAAACCCTCTAAAGAATGGCAATAATGGTCTATCCTCAATCATCAATGTATCATAAACTCGGCTTTGACTATTAACAACATTCATATAAAGAATCGCCCCAACCGCACCGATTGTTGAAATAGACATTAAAATGGTAGAAATTAATTTTCGATGTTGACTGCGAAGAATCAATTTTCCCACAAAACTATTCACATAAAGCGCCAGCAAAATCGTTGAAGCAAACAAAACTAGGAAAAGAAGGATTGTCAACGGAATTGCCCAAATCAGCCCTGCTATTTGCCAATAAGCCAAAAAGAATAGCGAGATAAGCGGCATTAAAAAGGTAATCCCCATGCCAAAGCTAGAAATGACTTTCGCTGCATAAAGTTCGCTTGATTTGATTGGCAAATGCGCATACAGCTTGAGGTCATTGCTTTCATAGAAAATACTGTACATCGCTGAGAAAGCATTCAACGTAGCCATTATAAAGAAAATCGCTGTGTAAAAAGAGAAATAACCTGGATAACGACTAAAATCAAGTCCTGCATACACGGCAATATAAATCACCGCAAACAAAAGACTAAGAATAATCTGTTGACGCATCACGCTTTTGTAAGCTGAAAACTGACTACTTGGTCGACGTTCTTGTTTTCGTTTAGCAGCGGTAAGTGATTGCGGACTTGAATACAGAATGTTAATTTTGGTTAATTCCCAAACAGTTGACCAATTCATCTCATCACCCCTCTTCATGTGATTTACGTCCAGCCAACTCAAGATAGATTGTTTCCAAATCTTTATCAGGGTAATTAGCTTTTAATTCTTCCAAAGTTCCCACAAAGATTAATTTTCCATCTTTTAAAATGCCAATACGGTCGCACAATTGCTCAGCAACTGCAAGAACGTGTGTTGAGAAAAGAACTGTATTACCACCACGCGCGTGCTCTTTCATCATTTCCTTCAAATCAAAAGATGCTTGTGGGTCAAGCCCTGTCAACGGTTCATCTAAAATCCAAATATCTGGATTTGAAATCAAAGCACCGATAAGAATCACTTTTTGACGCATACCATGTGAAAAACTATCAATCAAATCATTGCGCTGCTCTGCAATATCAAACAAACGTGACAAACGCTCGATACGTTCTTCTGCAAGACTGTCCTCAACATTATAAATTTTAGCCAAAAAATGCCAATATTCTAAGGCTGTCAAATTTAGAAAAATATCTGGTGAATCTGGCACATAACCAATACGTTTTTTAATCTCGTCATGGTGTTCAGAAAGCGCTAATTCATCAACATAAACCTCACCATAACTTGCTTCAATGATTGACGTTAAAATGCTAATTGTTGTTGTCTTTCCTGCACCATTATGGCCAATCAAACCAAAAATTTCACCATTAGCAATCGTCATATTCAAATCACTAAGCGCTTCTTTTTCACCATATAACTTTGAAACATGATCAAATCGAATCATTTCAATCTCCTTTTTCAATCCCACAACAATGGTTTAATCCATTTTGAAACTTCTTTACTCTTTCGATAGTCTGCAGCCAAATCTTGCGTTAAATGTTTCAATGACTTTGCACTATCTGGTAGAGAAAAATCATGTCTTGTACTATACAAGCTTAGCTGACGGTCAAGACGCAAAGCACTTAAACCAGCATCTCCAGACCTAATTACCTCATTTGAAGCAGATAATAAAATCTTTGATAGCTCACTATCCTGACGAATTGTCATATCTTCATAGGCAACTCTGATTGCTTTGTACAATTCATTACACTTTTCTTCCATAAAAATCTCCCCTTTTTCTTTGTACTACTAAAATAACACAAAATATTTTCCTCTATCTTACCTTTTCACCTATTTTTTGTCAAATGTTTATCGTAAAAAGTATAATCTTTTAATATATAACTGTTAATTTATTGTGTCTTTTACTTTATCATATTTTTTGTTTCTTTCGTTTTATTTGCAAAATTGCAAGTCATACAAAAAACTCCTTGCCTAAAGCAAGGAGTTTGATATTTATAGGTTTACAAAGATTCGTAAAGGTTAACAGCGTTGTCAACTGTGAATCCATATTCTTCAAAGATTTTAGCACCTGGTGCTGATGCTCCCCAAGTATCAATTGTAAGAGTTTTACCTTGGAGACCAACGTAGTTGCCCCAACCAAAGCTTGAACCAGCTTCGATAGCTAAACGTTTTGTAACAGCAGCTGGAAGGACGCTTTCTTTATAAGCAGCGTCTTGTTCATCAAAGATGTTTTGTGCTGGCATTGAAACCACACGAACATGAACACCTTTAGCTTCCAAAGCAGCTTGTGTATCAAGAGCCAATTTCACTTCTGAACCTGTTGCAATAAGGATACCATCAAGGTCACCTTTAGCTTCTGAAAGGACATAAGCTCCTTTGTTTACACCGTCTTCTGCCAATTCTTTTGTATTTTCAAGAACAGGAAGGTTTTGACGTGTCAAAACAAGCATTGTTGGACGATCAGTTTCTGCAAGAGCACGTTTCCAAGCAGCGTTTGTTTCGTTACCATCAGCTGGGCGAATCACGTTAAGATTTGGCATAGAACGAACACTTGCCAATTGTTCAACTGGTTCGTGTGTTGGACCATCTTCACCAACTGCAATTGAGTCGTGAGTCATAACATAGACTGTTGGCAATTGTTGAAGTGCTGCCATACGTACAGCTGGAAGAAGGTAGTTTGAGAATACGAAGAATGTACCACCGTAAACACGAGTACCACCATGAAGAGCAATACCATTCATAGCAGCTGCCATAGCAAATTCACGTACCCCAAACCAAATATTGCGACCAAGATAGTTATCTGGTTGGAAATCAGATTCTACTTTGACCATTGTATTGTTTGATGCAGAAAGGTCAGCTGAACCACCCCAGAATGAAGGAACTTGTGCTGAGATTTGTTGGATAGCTTGTTGACTTGATGAACGGCTAGCTAGGCTTGTTCCAAGTTCAAAGTCTTCAAGTGTCACATCAATTGGTTGGTTAGCAAATGCAGCTTTATATTCAGCAGCTAATTCTGGGTAAGCAGCTTCGTATTCATGGAATTTAGTATTCCATGCATTTTCTGCAGCTTCACCACGGAATTTGATACCAACTTCAAAGCGTTTAGCCACTTCTTCTGGAACTGTAAATTCTGGATATTCCCAACCGTAAGATTTTTTAGCGTAAGCAATACCATCAACACCAAGTGGTGCACCGTGAACAGCTGATGTTCCTTGTTTTTCAGCACCGAAACCAATGATTGTTTTAACTTCGATGATAGATGGTTTTTCAGTTTCAGCTTTTGCTTCTTCAATAGCTTTTGAAATAGCTTCAAGGTCATTTCCATCTTTTACCAAGATGTGTTGCCAACCATAAGCTTCAAATTTACCTTTAATATCTTCTGTGAAGGCTTTAGAAGTTGGACCATCAAGTGAGATATCATTTGAATCGTAAAGAAGGACCAATTTACCAAGTTTAAGATGACCAGCAAGACTAGCAGCTTCTTGACTAACACCTTCCATCAAACAACCATCACCATGCAAAGCATATGTATAGTGGTCAACAATGTCAAAGCCAGGTTTGTTGAATTTAGCTGCCAAATGCGCTTCTGCCATTGCCATACCAACAGCGTTAGCGATTCCTTGTCCAAGAGGACCTGTAGTTGCTTCAACACCATCTGTGTGGTTAACTTCTGGGTGACCTGGTGTTTTTGAACCCCATTGACGGAAGTTCTTCAAATCATCGATACTAACATCGTATCCTGATAAATGAAGAAGGCTGTATAAGAGGGCAGAACCATGTCCTGCAGATAATACAAAACGATCTCGGTTAGACCAAGAACGGCTTGTCTTCGGATTAACATTCATTACATGATTCCAAAGAACATAAGCCATAGGTGCAGCTCCCATTGGAAGGCCTGGGTGACCTGAGTTAGCTGCCTGAATGGCATCAATTGAGAGCGTGCGGACAGTATTGACTGCCAACTGATCAATAGCATCAAATGTCATGAGTGAAACCTTTCTGTTTTTAAGGACTTAAAGTATTATTGTTCGGATTCTATTATATCATAAAATATTAGGCAATTTCAAAAAGTTTTGAATCTGCCTATTTTTTACAATAAAATAAACTAAAAAAACAGTTCCAAATACAAAAAAAGAATAGGAGTACGAACTATTCTGTTCGTCTATCCTATTCTATATCTCTTACGAATTTGGGTCATCAAGGCTTCTGCCGTGCAAGCCGCGTTCGCGTTGAAGTTGTTTGAGTTTTTCTGGTGTGACGTCATTGCCTTCTTCATCGACAAGTTTGATACCTGCGATATGGTGAAGAAGCGAACGACGATACCCTTCAATGTACTCTTTGCGAAGCTCAGCTTGTTCAACTTTTTCTGCACCTGTCAAACCAACTGTTTTTTTCTTACGCGCAAGTTCATTAATGCGTTGAATCTTCTTTTCATTCATGAGTAAGACTCACCAAACGTATAAAACTTGACATTTCATACGTCTTTTCCTTTCTTATAATTTACCAAGACGAAAATTTATCCTCCAAAATAGCTATCAGAGATTCTAGTAAAATTCCGTCACAGTAGATTGGTTGTTCACCAATCTTACTTGGTATTCAATTTGTTAAATGCAGCAACGCTGCTAGCTTTCGCTGTCAATTCAGCTAAGATAGCCAAGCGATTATTTTTAACAGCTTCATTATCTACCATAACCATTGTATTGTCAAAGAATTTGTCGATAACTGGGCTTAAAGCGAATAATTGTGCCAATTTATCGCTAGCGCTACCTGATAATGTTAAGTCTTGAGCAGCTTGTGCCAATGCTTTTTCTTCATCATTTTCAAATAGGCTTGCATCAACAGCTACATCTGCTTGTGCTTTTTCAGCAAGGTTGAAGGCACGTGAAAGACTTTCAACAGCAGCTTTGTAATCATCTGCTTTGCTTGCTTCAACAAGAGCGTCAGCAGTTTCAAGCATTTCAGCTACAACAAAGTTTGTGCTAGCAAGAACAGCTTCTTTAATATCTTTAGAAACTGATTTGCTCATCATTTTTTCAACACGCGCACGAATGAAGTCCATAACTTCTGCTTTGTGTTCATAAGTCAAGCTATCAAATGACAAAGCGTAAAGGTTGTCAATCAATTCATCCATTGGAATTTTCAAGCCAAAGGCATCCATGATACGAACAACACCAGCTGTTGCACGACGAAGAGCATATGGGTCATTTGAACCTGATGGAATCAAGCCAACTGAGAAGAATGACAAGATAGTATCCAATTTATCAGCGAGTGCCAAAAGAGCACCAACTTTAGTTTCTGGAAGCACACCATCAGCTGAATTTGGAAGATAGTGTTCACGAATAGCTGTTGCTACCGCTGCATCTTCACCTGCAAGAAGGGCATATTTTTCACCCATGATACCTTGCAATTCATCAAACTCACCAACCATACCAGTTAATAAGTCAAATTTATAGATTTCAGCTGCACGTGCAAGAGCTTTGCTTTCTTCAGCAGAAGCGCCAGCTTTTTCAGCAAGATAAGCTGCAATCACTTTGCTACGTTTCATGTGTTCAGAAAGTGAACCAATTTTTTCGTGGAATGTGACATTGTCAAGTTTAGCCACAAGGTCAGCAATTTTAAGTTTTTGGTCTTCACGCCAGAAGAATTCACCATCTTCCAAACGAGCCACAAGCACTTTTTCATTACCTTTGATGACATTTTCAATGTGTTCAGCGTTACCGTTACGGACTGAGATGAAGTTTGGCATTAATTTACCAGCTTGGTCACGGACAACAAAGTAACGTTGGTGGTTTTTCATTGATGTAACAAGCACTTCTTCTGGGACTTCAAGATATTTTGTATCAAAGCTTCCCATGAAAGCAGTTGGGTATTCAACCAAGTTAAGCACTTCGTTAAGCAATTCATCGTCGATTTCAACTTGAACGTTTTGTGATTTTTCAATGTCTTTGATTTGATTAACAATCATGTCTTGACGTTCTTTAGCGTCAGCGATAACAAAGACTTTGCGCAAATCTTCTTCGTATGAATCAGCGCTAGCAATTTCTGTTTCATGACCAAGGAAACGGTGTCCACGGCTAACACGACCTGAATGAATATCCAAGAAATCAAGGTCAAGAGCTTCATCATCAAGAAGAACTGTCAATGTGTGAACTGGACGGATGTATTCAAAAGTATTGTTTGCCCAGTGCATGTTTACTGGGAAAGTCATTGCTGACAAGATTTCTGGAATGTCAACAAGCACTTCTTTGGCAGCTTTTCCTGCTTCATGTTTTGTAACGTAAACATACTCTTCGCCTTTAACTTCGCGGAATTCGATGTCATCAGTTGTCAAACCTTTACCACGAACAAATCCTTGAGCTGCTTTTGTGAAGTTACCGTCAGCGTCCAAAGCGATTTTTTTAGAAGGACCTTTGAAATCTTCTGTTAAATCAGTTTGTGCATCAGCAAGACCAAGCACACGAACAGCCAAACGACGTGGTGTTGAGAAAGTTTGGATACCTTCAAATGACAAACGTTTTGCTTTCAAAAATGCTGCCATACGGTCGCCAAGTTGTTTTTCACTTGATGTGACAACATAAGCTGGTAATTCTTCTAAACCAAGTTCTACAAGTAAATTTTTAGCCATTATTCAGCATCCTCCTTCAATAATTTTTCACGCGTTGCTTCATCAAGCAATGGGTAACCAAGACGTTTACGTTCTGCCACAAATGTTTTGGCAACGATACGAGCCAAGTTACGGATACGTGCAATGTAACCAGCACGTTCTGTTACAGAAACCGCACCACGTGCATCAAGCAAGTTGAATGTGTGTGAACATTTCAAAACGTAGTCATAAGCTGGGTGTACAAGGTGTTCATCCAAACAACGTTTTGCTTCTGCTTCAAATTTTTCAAAGTTTTCAAGAAGCATATCTTGATTAGAAATTTCAAATGAATATTTTGAGTGTTCAAATTCTGGTTGAAGGAAGATTTCACCATATTTAACACCTGGTGCCCATTCTATATCATAGACAGAATCTACTTCTTGGATATAAGATGCCAAACGTTCAAGACCATAAGTAACCTCTGATGTTACAGGACCTGTTTGCAAACCACCAACTTGTTGGAAATAAGTAAATTGAGTGATTTCCATACCATCAAGCCAAACTTCCCAACCAAGACCAGCTGAACCAGTTGATGGGTTTTCCCAGTTATCTTCAACGAAACGAATATCGTGTTCTAAAGGATTGATACCTAATTTTTCCAATGATTCAAGGTAAAGTTCTTGAATATTTGATGGAGATGGTTTCATAACCACTTGGAATTGGTGGTGTTGGTAAAGACGGTTAGGGTTTTCACCGTAACGACCATCAGCTGGACGACGTGATGGTTCAACATAAGCCGCATTCCATGGTTCTGGACCAATGGCACGAAGGAATGTGTATGGGCTCATTGTACCAGCACCTTTTTCATTGTCATAAGCTTGCATCAACATACAACCTTGGTCATTCCAAAATTGTTGCAAAGTCAAAATAATCTCTTGAAACGTCAATTTTTTAGACATATATCTACTCCTTATTTTAGTAACTAAATTATATATAAACTTTTCTAGTAATTGTTCCTAGAAAAATTATTAATAAATTTTTACACCCATTTATAGTCTCTAACTAAAAAAGTTGTAATTCTCAATTTCATTTCTATTTACTACCTCAATGGTAAAACTCTTTGTAGTTTTCTTATCATTAATAAATTTTTTCACCTGTTCAAAATTACTATTTTCTGTAACAATAAGCAACTTTCCATGAGATCTACGATTCGTTTCCTTAGAAAAACTTTTAAATAACTTATCTACTGCTTGAATGTAATTTCCATACAGATTATTGCTAATATTTCTATTTAGATATTTTATCTCAAAAATAATATCTTTTACAAAAAATTTTTTTCCTAATGCAATAATATCATAATAATATGAATTCAATTTTTGATTGGTAATAACTTTGTATTCATCTGGAGCAGTCTCATAAATTCTCCGAACAATTTTATCCTCAGTAAACTGATAGTATGAACGATAACTCACTGAAATCTCAGCTTCTTTATATCTATCTTGAATCGAGTCTTTTTCTTTTGATGTAACAGTAGATAGTTGTTGCAAAGTAAGCCTATTTCTTTCCAAATCAAAATCTTGAAACGGCTGCCAATCCTTTAATCCTTTATGTATAAAAACTCCCCCTACTATAATACCTAATCCTATTAGAATTATACAAATGGGTATAAGATGCTGATAAAAACATTGAGTTGTATCAACTACTTGTTTTGAAGCATTTGTAAGTAATTTGTATTGCTCAATACTATATAAAAAATCTGCTCTACTAACAGTAAACATATAACATGTCAATACAAAAGGAGAAATAATAAATAACACTCCCAATGAAACCAAAAATTTATACTTAGTTTCATAGGTGACTTGTAAAACTTCTTTCAACGCTAACTCCTTATATTATATACAAAAAAACCACACTTCTCCACACCCATATGATACCTCATAAGGGGCGTTTAAACGCGGTTCCACCCTATTTTATTACTTCATTTATCTTGATATTAACTTAGCTCTGCTAAGCGAAAGTGCCAACTACTCACTTTTGTTTCATCCGACTTCCACCACCTCGGACTCGCTAGAAAAACACCATGAGGCCCTCTTTCTTACAAGGAGTATTTTAGCACAAATGACTTTAGCTGTCTAGGCTAGGCACACGAAAAAGCAAATTATGCTAATAATGACATATCTCTCATTAACGTCAATTTATCAAAAATACCCAAGGCAACAGATAGCTGCCTCGGATACCTTTCTTTATTAGGCTTTCCAAGCTTCTTTTCCGCCTAGGTAAGTTGCTCTTAAATCAAGGTCTTTATCTAGGATAATGAAATCAGCCTTGTGACCTTTTTTAAGTTGTCCACATTTGTCATCGATTCCTACAGAAATAGCTGGAATAAGACTTGCCATGCTAATTGCTTGTGCTTTTGAGGCAATTCCCCAATTCACCACATTTTTAACGGCATCTTTTAATTGAAGAATTGAACCAGCGAGAGCACCATTTGATTTCAAACGAGCTGTTCCTTTTTCAACCATTACAGGGTATTCACCAAGCATATAATCACCATCTTCAAGACCACCTGCACTCATGCAGTCTGTAATCAAGACAACATGGTCGGCGTGTTTTTGGTTGAGCAAAATTTCACATGCTGATGGGTGAACATGGTGACCATCACAGATTAATTCAGCGTATGTATTTGGCAATTCATAAACCGCACCAACCATACCAGGTTCACGGTGATTAAGCCCACGCATACCATTGTAAGCATGTACCCAAACAGATGCACCAGCTTCTACAGCACTTGTCGCTTGGTCGTAAGTAGCATCTGAATGTCCTAGGGCAACAATCACATTTTTCTTGTTAGCATAATTAATAAACTCTTCTACTTCATCACGCTCAGGTGCCAAAGCAATTTTCTTCAACAATCCTTTTGAGCTTTCCAACCATTGGTCTAATTCAGCGATTGAAGGATTGCGCATGTAAGAAGGATTTTGTGCTCCTTTATATTTTTCAGTGAAGTATGGTCCTTCAAAGAAAAGCCCTTGAATACGCGCACCACTTTCTTGACCTGCAAAATCAGCCGCTGTATGGCAAATATCATCAAGTGTTTCAAATGATGCTGTCAAACCAGTTGGCAAGAAACTTGTCACACCAGCTCCCAAAAGAGCATGACTCATCGTTTCTAAAGCTTCTTTGCTATTATCCATAACATCAGCGCCGGCAAAACCATGAATGTGAGTATCAACCAAACCAGGAGCTACACTATAACCTGTATAATCAATAATTTCAGCATCAACTGGTGCTTCTTCTTGCCAATCACCAAAGACATCACCATCGATAGCTAAATAACCTGCTTTTTTTACTTGGTAAGGGTAGTAAAATTCGTCTGCTTTAATGTATTTTGTCATTTTAAACCGCCTCCATTCACCTATATTATAAAATAAATGGTCAGTTTTGTAAATGGTATATACCAAAATTCTTTAAAATTTTTTCTAACAAAAAAGTGCCTTTAAACAGTTGTTTAAGGCACTAATTTATTTATTAAATTTGAGCTTCAAGAACTTTTTCAACTAAATTCAAAGCATGGTCAGTAATGCGCGTGCATGGCGTAATGAGGTCGATGAAATTAATCCCAGCTAGTGGTGTACATTCACCGTTATTCATACGTTTGATATGGTCTTTACGAATACGGCGTTCCAAATGGGCGATGTCTTTATGACGCTCTACCAATTCCTCTGCCAACTCACGGTCATCATCAATAACAACTTTCAAAGCATCTAAAATCATACGATGTGTTTCATGATAAAGTTGGTCGATTTCTTTAACCGCTGCTTGTGAGAAAGTAATATCTTTTGAAATATTATGTTCCATCAAACGAACCAAACCAATACTATGGTCACCGATACGTTCTAAATCACGTGATGAATCTAAGATACTTGAAAGGATTTCACTTTCGTGTTGGTTTAGTTGTTCACTTGACAAATCAATCAGATATTTCGTTAATTCTTCATCAACATTATTAATCGTATCTTCAAACTTTTGTGTTTTGTCAGCGTATTTTTCATTACTTGTTTCAACAAACAAGAACGCTGCTTCAAAAGCTTGTGTTGCATAAGCACCCAAGTGAATAAGCTCTTTTTTAGCATTTCCAAGAGCAATCGCTGGAGCTTGTTTTAACAAAATCTTATCAAGGTAAACAGCCTCATATTTTGCCACTTCATCTTGTCCAGGAATTAATTTTGTCACAATATAAGCAAGCGTTCCAATGAATGGGAAGAGCAAGATAGTGTTTGTGATGTTGAAAGTCCCGTGGGCGAAGGCAACTGTCATTGCTGGAGTCAAATCAAGACTTGATTCCATCCATTGCATCAAACTAGTAAATGGCAACAGCAGAATCATAAACAAGATCGTTCCGATAACATTGAAAAGCACATGAGCTGCTGCAACACGTTTAGCCGCTACGTTAGAACCAATTGATGCCAAAACAGCTGTGATACAAGTTCCGATATTACTTCCCAAAAGAATTGGAATGGCACCTTGAAGGTCAAGCAAGTTACCAGCATACAAACCTTGTAAAATCCCAATAATGGCAGCTGATGACTGAATAAGCATGGTTAAACCTGTCCCAATCAGCACTCCCATAATTGGCTTATCTCCCAAGGTTGCTAGATAATCTTGGAAAGCTGAAACGGATTTTAAAGGTTCCATCGCATCACTCATGATATTAAGAGAAAAGAAAATCCCTCCAACACCAAAAATAATACGTCCAATATTATTCAAGCTTCGATTTGATGTGAAGAACAACAAAGCTGCACCGACAAAAATCATCGGTAGCGCATAATCACCCAGATTAAAACCAATCAAAAATGATGTCACTGTTGTTCCGATGTTGGCACCCATGACAATTCCAATCGCTTGTCGGAGATTCAAAAGTCCTGCGGAAACCAATCCAACAGTAATGACCGTTACCCCCGAACTTGATTGGATTAAAGCTGACATAGCTAAACCAACAAGGATTCCTAAAAAAGGATTACTCGTATATTTATCGATATAATAACGAAGTCTGTCTCCAGCAGCCTGTTGTAGACCATCTCCCATGTATTTAATACTGAAGAGAAAGAGCCCTAGACCTCCAAAAAAATTAAAAGCAATTTCCTGCCAATTTACTGACACAGTTTTATCCTCAAATATTATTATTTTTATCGTAAAAAGCCGATAATTCCATTGTAATGTATTCAAAGAAAACAAACAAGTATTTTTTGGTCTTTTTCCAAAATGATAAAAAACTGATTTTTTAATAATAACCAAGCATTGCAAGTTTCTTTTCTGAAGTATAATCATTTTAGGTTAAATTTCCCTAAATTTATAAGAGATTTTCGAAAAAAATTAATGCGCTGTCATTTATGTGGTATAATAGGTTAAGATGCACTGTTAATCATAAAAATTAATATTTGACTAATCTAATAACGCTACGTTATTGAAGTAGTATCTAATCTTATAAAAAGGAAAAAAGGAGCTTTCATGAAAAACTCAAAAAGTGAAGTTACTTATCTCATTCTTAGCATTATTTTAATTGCTTTTGCGGCTGGTATTTACCTTCTTTTTGGTAATAATTATGCTAGCACATCAAGTTCTCAAACAACGACAACTGTTTCATCATCTTCATCTGCTAGTGAAGAAGATTTGGAAGCTAACGCTGAGTCATTGTTAGCAGAAGCTCAAGCTAATCCTACATCAGAAGCTGTCACTAATGCACAAGCAGCTATCAATAAACTTTCTGATGAAACTAAAAAAACTGATTTGCAATCACAATTGGACACTGTTTCTGCTGAAGTAACTAACGAAAGCAATGCCGAAACAGCTGTAGCAACTGCTGAATCTGAACAAACAAGCGCTAACGTCGCTGCTGCTCAAGCAGCTATTGATGTTTTGACAAACGAAACTGTCAAAGAACAACTTCAAGCTCGTTTGGACGCTGTTTCTAATGCCATTGCAGCAGCTACACCAAGCACTACTACTTCAAGTAGCTCAACTTACAACACTTACGATACTTATTCTGATTCAACTGCAACTGATAGCGATTCTTACAGCTATTAATGATGTCAATCGGGCTCGTTTTTTCAGCCATTGGCGCAACTTGCTTAGCAATCTCATCTTTTGCAAAAAATAAAAAGAGCATGCTCACCTGGCAATTATCTGATTATTTTTTCACCATGATTGCCAATTTTCTCTTGGGTGGTTATACAGGAGCTATTTCTATCAGCGTTTCCATTATCCGAAATGTGTTGATGATTAAAAAATGGGATTCTCTTTATACAACCATTCTTCTCGTTATTATTCAAGTAACGTTAGGAATTCATGTCAATACCTTAGGATTAATCGGCTGTTTACCTTTGATTTCATCAGTATCTTATACAATCATTTCTTTTTTGACTGATAAGGTGCAATGGCTTCGCTGGGTAACGATTGAAAACATGCTACTTTGGTCTTTGTATGATTTTACCATCAAAGCTTATCCAGCTTTGCTTATGGATGCGATTATCACAATAACAACGCTTATTGCTATCAAAAAATACAGCAGTTTAAATCATCATAAACAAAACACCCAAGAATAATCTTGGGTGTTTTTACTAGCTTTATTTTGTTTCGTATCCTAATAAGATACCGCCATCTTCACCATAAAAACTGCAAAGCCCTGATGCTTTAATAAAGTTGACATCGGCTTGTGGGAATTTTTCTTTGATTTTATCACTTAGTTGTTGGCAGGCTTTTTTATTATTAGCATGTGCAATCATAACTTTGCCGCCTTCGTATCCCTCTTTTAACATTTCATCAACAGTTGCCTGAATAGCTTTCTTCTGACCTCTAGCTTTGTGAAGAAGCTCTAAAGTGCCTTCGTCACTAGCCTTTCCAACCATACGAATGTTAAGGAGTCCAATCACTTTACCAATCAATTTGCTAAGGCGACCATTTTTTACCAAATTATCAACACGCGCAAGGATGAAAAGTAATTTTGTCTTAGCTTGATAAGCTGTAATTGCTTCAACAACCTCATCAAAACTAAGACCTTTAGCAATTAAGCGATTTAATTCTAAGACAATCAGGTCAATTTCTCCACCAGCTGAAAGGGAATCAATCACGTGAATATTAACGTTTGGATGCTCTTCAAGGAGCATATTTTTAGCTACCTGAGCGCTGTTTTGGCTGCCTGATAGATTTCCTGTAATGGTAATAGCAATGACATTTTCAGCACCTTGATAAGCTTGTAGGAAAGCATCTGGGCTTGGACAACTTGATTTTGATGACACAGGACTTGCGTACATGGTAGTCATCATGTTATCAACGTCTAGCCCCTCATCATCAACAAAAATCTCTGAGCCAATTTGTATGGTTAAAGGAACATTTTGAAATTCTGTATGTTCTGCCAATGCTTCAATGCGTCTAATATCACATCCTGAGTCAGTCACAATTTTCCAAGTCAAATCTATTTCCTCCATTTCTTTTGATTTTAATATTATTTGACAAACAAAGTATTTTTTCTTAAAATTATATCATTAGAACCTTAAGATTAGCTATCAAAATTAATCAGACGTCACAAGTAAGAGGGTTTTGTCATGACGGAAAAAACAATTTCACAAAATTCCTTGCAAAATTTGCAGGTGTCAAATCATGAATCACGAAGATTAACACGTGAATCACTTGAAACTGCACTTTTGCTCCTTCTTGAAAAGAAACCACTAAATCAAATCACGATTTCTGAACTTGTTGCTAAAGCGGGTGTCTCACGTAATGCTTTCTACCGAAATTACAAATCTAAGGAAGCTATTCTCGAGTCTATTTTGACTCAAATTGTTCGTCGCATCTTTCGCGGTATTAAGAATTTTGATTTAAAGACTCAGCTCTCCCAAGCTTGGCTTTTCATCTTAACTGAAGCCAAAAAAGAGGCACAAGTTTTGCGTACCATTTTTGAACAACATCTGGAAAAATTATTAACAGGTATTGTCTCAAAAAGGTTGAAAGCTTATCAACGATTCAAGAAGAAACGTGATTCTCGCTACACCAATTCTTTCTGGAGCAATGCCATTATCTCAGTTCTTTCCAATTGGGTGGCTGATGACATGCAAATGCCAGAAGAGGAATTAGCCGCAATCGGTTTGCCACTTTTCTTATAAGAAGTAAACCTCCGACCAAAGTTTTGGTCGGAGGTTTTGAGCTAACTTCTAGGGATATCTCCATTTAATTACCACTATTTCTTTTCAAAAATAGTTTTTTCTTCTAACCCATTAAGAAGAGGTATAAAGCTTCTATATTTCTCTTAGCCTTTTCATATAGAATCAAGTGTAGCATTCCACAAATATTAAACTAACAAATTGTAATAGTCGTACTTACTGTGATTGTCATAAAAGTAGGAGAAAAGGAAAAACTTACAATATTTTCTAAGCCTAAGCTTTTTTGAAATTCTTCAGAAGTTATATAATATGAATAATTGTTCAATAAAAGACTTTTCATAATTTGTCATCCTCCAATCAGTTTTTTTACAGTATCCCTCAATGCCTATAGAATACCACTCTTTTACTTAATAAACCATCTTAAAAAATTGACTACATGTCAATAGCTCTTTATTTAATAAAACTAAAAAAGCTATTTATAGTAATTTTATATTTTAAATTGAAGATATTAAGTTTACAAAGTGACAATATTTAAATATCGCTTCAATACCCATTTCTAAAAAAGCTCTAATCTTATTAAGATTTTAATTATTATAAAGTCAGCCATAATAAGTGAATGAAACTATTAATGGAATCGTTAATCATTTTATTGTATAATTA
>CAVAFU010000045.1:0-13900 GCA_963588325.1 Oribacterium sp. | reverse complement strand
ATAACTATTATCACAAAACTAAAAATGAAGTGAAATAAATGACAAGTTCCCAGCAAAAATTTTAGTCACAATCTTGAATTCCTTAGCTTACAAAATAAAAGAAGCTGAGCACTTTGTCTCAACTTCTTTATAAACAAGCTAGGCTTAAAGCTTCGCTTTTTATTGAGTTTTACTTACACTGAAAAAGGTTTTATTATGCTAAAGTTTTTAAAATATTATTAACAATATTTTCAACGGTAATACCATTTTCGGCTAAAAGTTCTTGGGCATTGTAACGGTCATGGAATGCTTTTTCAACACCATAATTTTGGACTTTTAGATTAGTATCGCCAAGGTAGCTTGCAATCATTTGACCATAACCACCTTCTAAAATACCATCTTCTAATGTCACGACAACTTGGTGGTCATTGTCTAAACTATCAAGCAATTCTTCGTCTAAACCTGTAATAAATTTCGGATTAATAATTGTCGCTGTAATGCCGTGTTTATCAGCCAATTCTTTAGCCACTTCTTCAGCTAAACCATAGAAGTTACCAAGACCAAAGATAGCAACTTTATTACCTTTTTGAGTTACTTGGTTTTTGTTAAGAACAGAATAATCTGTTGTGTCAGCGACACCTGTTTCACGAAGTGGACCAACTGGTACACGGATAGCTACTGGATGTTCATTTTGTTCAACAGCCCAATCAAGCATCGCAAGATGTTCTTCCTTACTTGTTGGTGCCAAATAAACAACATTTGGAATATGAGCAAGGAATGGAATATCAAAGAAACCAAGGTGACTTTCATCATTCATTGCGCTAACAGATGCCATGTAAACAAGAGCTGTTACTGGTAAATTATTCAAAGCAATGTCATGTGACCATTGGTCGTAAGTACGTTGCATGAAAGTAGAGGCAACATACCAAATTGGTTTAGCACCGTTTTTAGCAAGTCCAGCTGACATAGTAGCTGCTTCTTCTTCAGCAATTCCCACATCAACAAATTGTTTACCTGCTTCTTTACGTTGGTCTTGGCTCAACATAAACATTGGTGTTCCCGCATTGACAGCAATGACTGTTGGGTCATTTTTGATTTTATCTAGTACAAAATCTGTTGTGATACTGTTGTAAGTTTCAGCAGTATTTCCACCGCCAAGGTATTCACCTGTTTCAGGATTGTATGGTCCGCCAGCATGGAAGGCTTCGCGGTTTTCTTCCATAAATGAAACACCGTGTCCTTTTTGAGTATGGATGTGCAACAAGACAGGGTGGTCAGTATCTTTGACCTCTTCAAACAAAGCAATTAATTTATCAAGGTCGTTACCTGCATCAAGGTAATGATAATCAAAACCAAGAGCTTCGAAAAGATTATTCTCAGCTTGACCATTGCTTTCACGCAAATCACGAAGCGCAGTATAAATACCACCTGTTGGATTGACTGCGATAGATTGGTCATTATCATTGACAATCACAATAGCATTTGTGCCTTCTGTCGCAATTTGATTCAATCCTTCATAAGCCATACCGCCTGAAAGGGAACCATCACCAATGACTGCAACGACATTGTAAGTTTCATTTTTTAAATCACGCGCCTTAGAGACACCAGAAGCGAGTGACAATGATGTAGAGGTGTGACCTACTGTAAAGAGGTCATGTTCACTTTCTTTAGGATTAGTATAACCTGACACATCGTCATAATGTGCGGGGTCAAGAAAAGCTTGCGCACGTCCAGTCAACATTTTATGTACATAAGATTGATGTGATACGTCAAAAATAAATTTATCTACTGGTGAATTAAACACGTAGTGCATGGCAACGGTCATTTCAACCATACCAAAGTTTGGACCATTGTGCCCGCCGTGTTGACTTGTTTTTTCAAGCAAAGCTTGGCGTGCTTCGTCAACCACACGGTGCAAATCTTCACGTGATAATTGTTTTAAATCTTGTGGTGATGAAATTGTTTCAAGTACCATATATTCTCCTTCTTTCATTTAAGAAATCAGTTTGAAAAGTTTTAATCATTTTTTGCTCTCAAATTGATCAGATATACTCAAAAAATTCACTAATTTTTTCAAGTAACGCTATCATACACCTTGGAGTGGACTCCAAGTCAAGCACTTTTTTATTTTTTTCAATAACAATAAACTAACTAATCAAACCATTGTCTGCTAACCAGCTATTGATTGACGTTTCACTCGATAAAATACGTCCTTTAACAGGATTTTCTAGCAAGTTATCCATTTCAATCTGAGCATCACTATAGGTTGAACCACCTGAGGTTGCAAAACTAGCTACTTTCTTACCAGTCAACTCCAAATCTTCAATAACTGTGTAAACAATACGCGGTGGAATTCCCCACCAAATCGGATGACCAAAAATAACCGTATCATAGTCAGTCATATCAGGCAAATCTCCATGATAACGTGGACGACTTGCCAAATCTTTTTGTTCAACATTGGCACGACAATTTGGAATGTTCCAATCTAAATCCTCACTTGTATAGGGATTTTCAGCAACAATCGGATACAAATCCGCCCCCAATTTACGTGCCATCTGGCGTGCTACACGTTCTGTATTTCCTGTAATTGAAAAATAAATAATCAATGTTTTAGCCATAGAAATTCCCCCTTCTAAAAGCTGATAAACTTTTCAATCGACTCTATCGTACACCTTGGAGTGAACTCCAAGTCAAGTACTTTTTTGAATTTAATTAAATTGTTGTGAAATGGCTGTGCTACCAGGATTAATGGCAATAACACGCTTAAATGTTGACGATTTGTCAACAATTTCTGCCAAAACAGCTGCAACATCTTCAATTGAAATAGCTGTAAAACCATTGTCACCCATGCTAATTTGCCCAGTTCCTGCTTCTTCTAATAAATTTCCAGGCTGAATAATCGTATAATTCAAATCAGATTGATTCACCAGATAATTATCAGCAAAGAATTTAGCAATATAATAATCAGTCAGACTATCTGGCCATTTATCAGGAGTTAAGGAATAAAGTGCACTCAGCATGACAAAGCGTGTAATACCAACTTTTTTAGTAGCTTGCATCAATTTAACCGCTCCATAAGCATCTGTTTGCAAGAGGTCTTTTCCACGCGAACCTGCTGTAAAAATGACAACATCAACATCTCTTAGAAGCTTCTCAATGTCATCCACAGAAGCATGCAAATTCATTTTCTGCGGCGTAACATTGGGTAGTTCAACAACTGCTTCTGGGCGACGAGCACCTGCAACCACTTGGTACCTTTTAGCTGATAATTTTTTCAAAAGTTCAGTTGCCACACGACCAGTCGCTCCTGCTACAAAAATTTTCATACTGATTTCTCCTATTCTAACTTTAAAAAATCGTTTCTAAAGCTTGGTTCTAGACTTGTGAAAAAACTGTCCCAATAGACAGTTTCCAACACTATAATGCCCCAACAACTTTATGTGGTAAATAGTTTTCGTCTAAGTAAGCCACATCGTCATCTGTTAAAGTCACGTCAAAAGCGCCCATGAAATCATCTAGGTATTTTTCTTTTGTAACACCAACAATTGGTGAGTCAATACCCTTTTGCCATAACCAAGCAAGAGCAACTTGGGCACGAGTAACACCGTATTTTTCAGCAACTTCTGCCACACGCGCAACAATCGCTTTATCTTGTTCTTCAGTGCTGTCATATTTCATTTTGGCTGTTTCATCTGTCTTACTACGAGCAGTATCCGCATCCCAATCGCGCACCACACGACCTGCTGCTAATGGACTATACGGTGCCAAACCAACACCTGAATCCTTACAAAATGGAATCATTTCACGCTCGTCTTCACGATAAAGCATATTGTAATGGTTTTGCATGACTGAAAATTTTGTCCAACCATTTTTCTCAGCCACATATTGTGCTTTTTGGAACTGCCAAGTGTACATCGCTGACGCTCCAAGATAATGTACCTTACCAGAACGCACTAAATCATTAAGTGCAGACATGGTTTCTTCAATTGGTGTATTATAATCCCAACGGTGAATATAAAGGATATCGATGTAATCTGTACCTAAACGTTTTAGGCTAGCATCAACCTGACTAAAAATAGCTTTACGCGACAAACCAGTTGTATTTCTACCTTCATGCAAACCATCGCCGAAAAAGACTTTAGTCGCAATAATCACTTCATCACGGTCAGCAAAATCACGAAGAGCACGCCCAAGGTATTCTTCACTAGTTCCTTTACCATAAACATTTGCTGTATCAAAAAAATTAACACCCAAATCTAAAGCTTTTTTGATAATCACACGTGACTTTTCTTCATCAAGAAGCCAGCCAGAATGAAAGCCTAGACTAGCATCTCCAAAACTCATACAACCAAGACATAATTTTGATACTTCAAGACCAGTATTTCCCAATTTTGTATATTCCATAAGAGACCTCCTCAAATTTTTAATTCTTTAAACGCTTTCATTGTACACCTTGGAGTCAACTCTAAGTCAAGTAAAAACATTATTTTTTAACAAAAAAAGTTCATCAGCCTTTAAAAACTGACAAACTTTTTAACTTAAATTCGTTTTAAATGGAAAGAAATGATTGCAATCATCATGATTAATGTCACCACACATGCTATTACAATTAAAGCAACTGACGACTGTAGCACAAATAAACTTAAAACCAACCCTAGTATTGGCATACCAAATTCAACCCCATAAAGAGCTAGTGTGAATTGGTGACTTGATTTATTGTAATGTTGATGTGCAAAAACACCAGTCATTAGTAAATAAATACCAAGATAGAGTAAAACTATGGCAAAAAGATTATTAGCTGCCTGATTACCTAAAAAACTTAGTGAAACCGTGATAAAACTAAGCCCTAGGAAAATTGGATAATGATAGTAAATTGCCCCATTTCCCGTCACACCATCCTGATTAACCTCTATCATATGGTCAATTTCAACAATGTAAATCATAAAAAGATTGGTAACGATGATAAAAATCAAGAAAGATGCTATCGACAAACTAGACATTGCAAAATAAGGAGCGATTCCAATAATCATCTCACCAAAAGTGATGATTACTAAAAGCGACAAACGTTCAACCAGATGCGGAAAATTAATGGCACGCATTGTTTTTGAGACATGACCTTGTTTTGGATTGGTCAAAATCCCTGGCAACACCCATGTTAACAAAACACCAGCAACAGCTAAAATCAAACCATACTGATAAGGCAAGAAAACCGATACAAATAACGTTAACGAACGAATCCCCAAGATATAAAAATATTGACGAATTAATCCTCGGTCTGCTTCTACTTTAGTATTAAAATACTCAACCATGTATTGCACTAATAAAATTAAAGAAATAGCTGCCATTGGTAGGATAAATGGCACAAAGCTAGTCGACCAATCCTGCGCCACAGCCGTTGAAGAAATCAACAAACACAGCATTTGTGCAAACATAAATAAAATATTGGTTAAACTATTTTTACCAAAACGATTCGTAAATACTGTCTGCACCATCCAAGAATTCACAAAAATAATCAAAGCGATAATAAACGTGAAAAAAGCATATGGTGCTACAATACCATGATGAACATGGTGAATAAGCGTTGTTATCTGGCTAATCGCATAAACAAAAACCAAATCATAAAATAGTTCTGTCAGCTCTACCTTCTTGTGCTTTATCAAAGCCATCTTTCTTCTCCTTAAAAATTGCTCCTATTTATCATCTATTATAACAAAAACTATGAAAAACTACTGTAAACAAAGCTTTGCTTTCAAAAAAGAAAAGAGCCTGAAATTCCATCAGGCTCTCATTTATCAAGATATTCTTTGATTCTTTTGCTCCACTTTTTGATGAATGTAATCAATCAATTCAACCGTCAAATCATAGCGCATAAATGGTGTAATAAGGTAAATTCCATTAAAATGTTCCAAAGCACGGTCAATTAACTGTTTACTTTCCTCCAATGCCAACCTTTGACAAGTTTCTTTATCATCCTTAACAGCTTCCAATTTTGCTAAGAAATCATCTGATAGTTGAATACCAGGAACTTCATTGTGAAGAAAAGTGGCATTGTTATAACTTGTAATCGGCATAATTCCAACAAAGAATGGCGCTTCATAATCTTTCGTTAATGTCGCTAATTCATCAATAATCTCTGCATTAAAAACAGGTTGAGTAATGAAATAATCAGCTCCCGCAGCGACTTTTCTTTCAATCAATCGCCCACATCGTGATAGATTTTTAACATTTGGATTAAATGCAGCGGCTGCTGTGAAATTCGTTTCTTTTTTAATACTAGCACCACTATATCCCTTGCCTTTATTGAGCTGCTTAATCAACCCTAATAATTTAAAGCTTGTAGCGTCATAGACACTTGTTGCTCCTGGGAAATCTCCAATTTTTGATGGGTCTCCAGTAATAGCAAGGACATGGTTAAATCCCAAAATATCCATTCCCAACAGACGTGATTGCAAACCAATCATATTATGGTCACGACAGGATAAATGTAAAAGAAACGGTGTTGAAATCTCATTTTTCAGAAGAGCTGCTATGCTAACATTACAGATTCGTGTTTTGGCTAACGAATTATCTGCCAAGGTAATCGCTGATATTCCTGCCTTGTCTAATGCTTTTACCCCTTCAGTAAACTTCGTAATATCAAGTGTTTTTGGCGGATCTAATTCTGCAATGATAGTCACTTCTCGTTTTACCCTATCAACTAAGGTTTCTGATTGTTTAGCTGCTTTGATTAGCTCTGCTTCTTCAACCATCGGTGTCACAAATTTTCGTTCAACAGGTTTCAAACCTTTAACAGCACGTTTTACCGCTCTAATATGGTCAGGTGTTGTTCCACAGCATCCACCGATCAAACGCGCACCTTCTGCCACTAGAAGCTCTGCACTTTTCCCGAAATAATCAGCATTTTGACTAAAGCCATATTGACCACTGCCATTGTCATCAACAAAAGATAGCAAGCTAGCATTTGGATAAACAGATAGGTAAGACTGGGCAAAAAGCGGAACTTGCTTAAGTGACTTAATCATGTGATAAGGTCCGAGGTGGCAGTTCAAACCGACCACATCAGCCCCTAACATGACTAATTTTCCAAAAATCTCAACTAATGGGCGACCATTTTCAGTGATTCCAGCCTCATGAAGTGCAATATTAGTGATAATTGGTAAATCAGTTATTGGTCTGACAGCTTTTAAAACTTCAATAATTTCTTCTTCATCATAATAAGTCTCAAAAAGCAATCCATCAATTTGATTGGTTTCAACCAGATAACCAACTTGTTCCAAAGTTTCTTCAATGATTTCATCAAGTGTCAAATCACATTGTTTTAGACCGCGGAGAGCACCGACTGTTCCAAGAACAAAGGCATCACTTCCTGCTGCTTCTCTAGCCAATTTGACGCCAGCTTGGTTGATTTCTTTAACTTGCTCATCATAACCATAGCCCTTTAAACGATGACGTTTAGCGGCATAGGTATTGGTTTGGATAATATCAGCTCCTGCGTCCAAATAAGCATGGTGAATAGCTAAAATTTTATCTGGATGTGTAAGATTATAAGCTTCGTAGCAATTGTCAAGACCATTGGCGTAAAGTAACGTTCCCATAGCACCATCGGCTACTAGAATATCTGTTTTTAAACGTTCTAATAATCGTGACATAGCATAACCTTCCTTATTTTCCGTATTTAGCTCGGACTTCCTTAGTTGCGGCTACCAAAACTTCAAGTGCTGCTACTGTTTCTGGTTCACGACGTGTTTTAAGACCACAGTCAGGATTTACCCAGAACTGTTCAAGTGACAATTGACGCAATGGACGTTCAATATTAGCGATGACTTCCTCTTTAGTTGGTACACGTGGTGAATGGATATCGTAAACTCCAAGACCGATTCCAAGAGGGTAGACAGCAGTTTCAAATGATTCAATAACATCACCATGGCTACGACTTGTTTCGATAGAAATAACATCAGCATCCAAAGCACGGATAGAATCAATAATTTCATTGAATTTAGAGTAACACATATGTGTATGAATTTGTGTTTCTTCTTTGACTGATGATGTAGCTACGCGGAAAGCATGAACAGCGTCATCAAGGTAAGCTTGTTGTTTGCTCTTACGAAGTGGCAAGCCTTCACGAAGCGCTGCTTCATCAACTTGGATGATAGCAATACCGGCATCTTCAAGCAATTTAATTTCATCTTTGATAGCAAGACCAATTTGATTAAACAAGTCAGCACGTGAAATATCTGAACGTTCAAATGACCAGTTAGTAATCGTAATTGGACCAGTTAGCATTCCTTTAACAGGTCGGTCAGTCAAGCTTTGTGCATAAACAACTTCTTTAACAGATAGTGGTTGAATATGTTTTACATCACCATAGATAATTGGTGGCTTAACAGCACGTGAACCGTATGATTGAACCCAACCAAGTTTTGTTGTTGTAAATCCTGCCAATTTTTGACCAAAGAATTCAACCATGTCCACACGTTCAAATTCACCATGAACCAATACATCGATATCCAAGTCTTCTTGAATTTTAATCCAACGTGCGATTTCTGATTTAATAAATTCTTCGTACTCGGCATCAGAAATATTACCACGTTTCCAAGCCAAACGTGTACGACGAACTTCTGGTGATTGTGGGAATGAACCAATTGTTGTCGTTGGAAGAATTGGCAAACCAAGTTTTTCTTGTTGAACTTGGCGACGAACTTTGTAATCAACACGTTCAGTAGGAACGTCATCCAAGTTTTCTAATGTCACATTACGGAAATCAGCCGCTTGCAAAGCATCAAAATCAGCAACGTGTTGTTTGTAAGCATCAGATTCTTGACCATCTAAATGTTGGCTCAATAATTTGATTTCTTGTAATTTTTCATCTGCAAATGCCAAACCATTTTTAAGAACAGGTTCAAGTTCTGTTTCATTTTTAGTTGTTACAGGCACATGGAGAAGTGAACAAGATGGTTGAACAACAAGATTACCAACTTTAGCTTGTAATTTTTCAAGTAAAGCTGATGTTTTTTCAAAATCTGTTGCCCAAATATTACGACCGTCAACCACACCAGCAAAGACTTCTTTGTCTGCAAAATAACCTGCTTCGATTGCTTCTACATTTTCTTCAAGACCATGTACAAAATCAAGACCAAATGCAGCAACTGGTAATTCTGATAAATCTTCAGCATCGATTAAAGCTTCAAAGTAAGTTTGGAAAATCAACTTAGCTTCTGGTACTTCCTTAGCAAAATAAGCATAAACATATTTTGCTGCTTCAAGCAAATCAGCCCCTTCATCTGTCACAAAGATTGGTTCATCAACTTGAATATAAGTGGCACCTGCTTCAACCAATTCTGCAAATACTTGTTTATAAAGTGGCAATAATTTTTTAACTGATGCTGTAAAATCGCTAACTTCAGAAGAAAGAGCAACATAAGTAATTGGACCTGTGATAACAGGTTTTGCTTTGTCTCCAACAACTTCTTTTGCTTCCAAATACAAATCAAGCAAACGTGTATTTGTCAATTGTGGTTTAACACCAGACCACTCAGGAACGATATAGTGATAGTTTGTGTTGAACCATTTTTTCATTGATGAGGCAACATTTTCCTTGTTACCACGCGCAATCGCAAAATACAAATCAAGGTTAATCTCTTCTTTGGCGAAGCGTTTTGGAATCACACCAAATTGAACTGACAAATCCAAAATATGGTCATAAAGTGAAAAATCACCAACAGGAATGAAATCAAGACCTGCATCAGCTTGTTTTTTCAAAAATTCAAGACGCAATTCTTTTGCTTGAGCTTGTAAGTCATCTTGTGAAATATTACCTGCCCAATATGATTCGATTAATTTTTTCCACTCACGATTCTCACCTAAACGCGGATAACCCAAATTTGAAACCTTTACCATAGTTACCTCCTATACCAGCATTAGTTTTAAACTATACCTACTAATTTTTTTATAGTTAAGATTGTAAAGGATAACCCGCTATTTTTCAATACTTTCCGCCATTCTATCTTTTTATGATTTGATATAGTTTTTAACTATACATTTAGACTTTGTTATAGTTTTTAACTATAACGTATTTTTAGACAATAAAAGAACCCCCGAAGGAGTTCTAGTGTTAGATTAATAAAATTTATTATTTAGCTTTTCGAAGAGCACCAAAGAGTAATCCTGAAATAATTGCACCGATAACGATAGCAACAAGGTAAAGGAACCAGTTACTTGTCAATGCAAAGACGAAGATACCACCGTGTGGTGCCATAAGTTTGATACCAAATGCACCAACAAGAGCACCAGTTACAGCTGAACCAACCATAAAGCTTGGGATAGCACGAGCTGGGTCAGCAGCACCAAATGGAATAGCACCTTCTGTGATGAATGACAATCCCATAACGATATTTGTCAAACCAGCATCACGTTCTTCAGCAGTAAATTTGTTTTTGAACAAACGTGTTGCAACAAACACTGCAAGAGGAGGAACCATACCACCAGCCATAACAGCTGCCATAACAACAGAACCACCATTAGCAAGAGCTGTTGCAGTAAGGCTACTTGTACCAAAGACATAAGCGGCTTTGTTGAAAGGTCCACCCATGTCGATAGCCATCATTCCACCAAGGATAAGTCCAAGGATAACAGCAGAGCTACCAGACAAGCTACCAAGGAAACCATAAAGCGCACTGTTAATAGCTGCCATAGGAATGTTGATGAAGAGCATCAAGAATCCTGTTACCAATACACCAAGTAATGGGTAAAGAAGGATTGATTTGATTCCTTCTAATGATTTTGGCAAGAAGGCAAGAGCTTTCTTAAGAACAAGAATAACACCACCAGCCAAGAAACCACCAACAAGTGCTCCAAGGAAACCTGATGCGATTTGATTATCAGCAAGGTTTGCTGCACTTGAAACGCTATAGAATGAGATACGTCCAAATGCAATACCTGAAGTTGCCATAGCACCAGCTGTGAAACCAGCTACCAAACCAGGTTTTTCAGCGATTGAATAAGCGATGTAAGCTGCAAATACTGGAATCATGAAATTAAAAGCAGCATTACCAAGTTGGTTAAAGACTGCTGCCACTTCATGGTAGTTACCAAGGTGACTCAATTGGTCTTTAGGAACACCCATAAATTGGTCAAGCAAGAATGAGATAGCAATCAAAATACCGCCACCAATAACAAATGGCAACATTTGAGAAACACCGCTCATCAAGTGTTTGTAGAAAGCAGCCCCAAGGCTTAATTTTTCACTACTATCACCTGAAGTTGATGCTTCTTCTGCTGAAGCTTTGTAAGTGTCAGCTTCACCGTTAAGAATGATGTTAATCAATTCTTCAGATTTTTTGATACCGTCAGCAACTGGACGTGATACCAATGGTTTACCATCAAAACGTGCCATTTCAACAGCTTTATCAGCTGCGATGATAACACCTTTTGCACGAGCAATTTCATCAGCTGTCAAACGATTACCAACACCTGAAGCACCGTTTGTTTCAACACGAACAGTGACACCCATTTCGTCACCTTGTTTGATAAGGGCTTCTTCTGCCATGTATGTATGTGCGATACCAGTTGTACATGCTGTAACAGCAACAACAAGTGGTTTGTCATCTGAAACAGGAGCAGCTTTTACTTCTTCTTTTGCTTTATTATCTTCTTCTGCTGCGTTGAAAGTTGCAATCACTTCGTCAGCAGATGTCACTTGACGCAATTGATCAGCAAAACCATCTTTCAAAAGATATTTTGATAATTCAGCAAGTGCTGCCAAGTGAGTATCGTTAGCACCGTCTGGTGCTGCAATCATGAAGAATAGGTAAGTTGGTTGACCATCCAATGCTTCGTAGTCAACACCTGCAGTTGATTTGGCAAAAAGAACTGTTGCTTCTTTAACTGCAGCATTTTTACTGTGTGGCATTGCAATACCATCACCCAAACCAGTAGATGTTTGAGCTTCACGGTTCATGATACCTTGTTTAAAAGTATCAAAATCTGTTACCACACCGTGGTCAACAAGGCTTGTGATCATTTCATCGATAACAGCTTCTTTTGAAGTTGCTTTCAAATCAAGAATCATGACATCTTTTCTGAGCAAGTCTTGAATTTTCATAGTTTTTCTACCTCTACTTTTTGATAAGTTTCTTTAATGAATTCGGCTGTTGCCAAGTCATCTGAGAATGTAGTTGCTGTTCCACATGCGACACCCCATTTAAGAGCTTCGATTGGGTCACCAGATTTTACATATTCTCCAGTGAATCCTGCCACCATAGAATCTCCAGCACCTACAGAGTTTTTAACAGTACCTTTAATTGGTTTAGCAAAGTATGCAGCTTCTGGCGTTACCAACAATGCACCATCTCCAGCCATTGAAATAATAACGTTTTTAGCACCTTTAGCAAGAATTTCACGAGCATATTTTTCAATATCTGCTAAACCGTTCAATTCAACGCCAAAGATATCAGCCAATTCATGGTTATTTGGTTTTACCAATAGCGGTTGGTAATTCAAGGCATCCAAAAGTGTTTGTCCTTCAAAGTCACAAACAACTTCTGCACCAGCTTTTTTAGCAATTGGAATCAATGTATTGTAGACTTGGTTACCAAGGCTGCTTGGAGCTGAACCAGCAAAAACAACAGTATCATCACTTGAAAGACCAGCAAGGATAGCTTTTAATTCTTCAAGTTTTTCTGTTGAAATGTGTGGACCTGCACCATTGATTTCTGTTTCTTCACCTGCTTTAACTTTAACGTTAATACGTGTGTCTTCAGAAACTTCAACAAATTTTGTTGCAATGCCTTCATCTACTAAACCGTCTTTTACAAAACGTCCTGTGAAACCACCGATAAATCCTGTGGCAGTATTTTCAATATCAAGACGTTTCAAGATACGGCTAACATTAATCCCTTTACCACCAGCAAATTTATCATCACTAGTCATACGGTTAACACTACCAAGTGTCAAACTGTCTAAGCGAACAATAAAGTCGATAGATGGATTAAGAGTGACTGTGTAAATCATACTTCAATTACCCTCGTTTTTTCTTTAATTTTTTTCATCAGTGCTCCGCTAGATTGATTGGTAATGATTGTAACATTTTCAACCTTATCAACCTTGGCAAAAGAAATGTGACCAATCTTTGATGAATCTGTAACAATAAATGTCTTTCTAGCATTTTCAATAACTGTTTTCTTGATAACAGCTTCTTCAACATCTGGTGTTGTTAAAAATTGTTCATCAACACCATTAATGCCTAAAAACGCCTTATCAAAATTTAATTGTCTGATTTGCTCATAAGCAACTGTTCCAATACTGGCATCAGTAGCTTTCTTGACATATCCACCAACAATAATTGTTTTGATATTTTTATCAACTAATTTAGCAGCATGGTGAATCGAATTAGTAACAACCGTTAAATTATCTTGGGAGAGGTAATTCAACAATAATTCATTTGTTGTTCCAGCATCAATGAAAATCACTTCATTGTCTGAAATCAAATCCGCTGCTTTTTGAGCGACCAACATTTTTTCTTGAATGTTTTTGATAGATTTTTGTTGATTGGTAAATTCCTCTTGAAGTGAGTGGGGGAGTTCTGCGCCACCATGGACTCGGTGCAGCTTACGCTCACTTTCCAATTCGTCCAAATCGCGACGAACAGTGGACTCCGAGGTATCTAGCATGCCTACTAAGTCTTCCAGCTTAACAAATTTATCATGAGAAAGTTTCTCCATGATTAACTGTTTTCGTTTAGACTTAAGAATGTTCATCACCTCCACTGAAATCGTTTTCCAGATAAATTATACTGATTTTTTCTATCAATGTCAAGCATTTTCTCTCAAAAACTATCATTTTTCACTAGTTAGTTAGAAATTCTCGTTAAATCAAAACCACCCGTGACAACGGGTGGTTTGTTCTTCGGCTGTAAGCCTCTGTT
>CAVAFU010000044.1:0-56726 GCA_963588325.1 Oribacterium sp. | reverse complement strand
ATCTTTTTACGCTCACTAAAGCTAATTTTCTATCGCTGATATTACTTTTTATCGCAATAATAGGATTAATTGTTGGACTACATCATTTTTTTAAAGATCTTATACCTATTTTTATAGATTACTTATTAAATAAGTTACATTGTATTAATTCTAAGACTTTTCTTTTGTTAACTCGTTTTAAATCTATTTGCCTAAAAAATAGTTTTAATTTATTTATTATTGTTTTATTGGGAAGTTTTTGGTTATTGACAGTTACCTTGGTATTTTCATTTTACACTGATAAAAAGGACATCACTCAATCGGGGAGTGAACTTGATACTATCATTATAAATTCAAATGTTTCAAGTAAGACATTAGGTATGCTATCAAAAGATTATCAAGTGAATTTAGGAACAGTCTATTCATCAAGCCTCAGTATTCCACGGTTGGCTACAGTCGACAATGGAATATTATCGGATACAACTTCATCATTATCAGCGACTAACTATTTCTCAGTAATGTCGTTAGAGAATTATAATAAATTATACCAAGAAGATTTATCAATAAAGGATAACGAGGTTTATGTTTATGCTCCCTCAAGCATTAAGATTACAAAATTAGAGTTGCTAAATAAAAAATATGTTGTAAAACGAGTAAGAGATTTCAAACTAAGTTTTAATTACAACCATGCACTACACCAGACAGTTTTTGTCATTACAAATGATGTAAATCTTTTAAAAACTCCTCAGATGACTGTCACTGGTTTTAACGTATCAGGAAAGAAAGAAAACTGTTATGAATTTTCAATAGCTTTACAAGATAAAGAAGGATACATAAATGAAAATTATACTTCTAAAGTGCTTAGTTATTCTACGTTAATAAAATTCTTTGGTGGTATTTTATTTATTGGACTTTGTATCAGTTGTGTTTTATTTTTGGTGCTTGGTACTTTTTTAAATACTAATAAATATTTTTCATTTGATAAAATCGAAAAAGAAGTAGTTTCTATGCTAAATTACGACCTAACATTTAGTGATATTAAATTTTTGTTATTTACTAGCTATAGCCTAGTATTTTGGTTAGCGATAGGTTTAATCTATTTAAATGCAAGAGTGGCAATTTCTGCCGTGAAAAATATTGTTGTGCTATTTTCGTTTTATGATTTTCAGCTATTAAATCAATTATTTGATGTTTTTTCGTTTTCCTTTGTGCTCATCGCCATATTCATATTTGCAATAAGCATAAAAAATTATTCATCGAAAGTTAGTTGTAGTCTCTCTGATTCCATTGATGAATATCATTAAAAAGAACCCTTGGGTTCTTTTTTTCTTTACTGATTAAGTATTTTGTGAAAAAGTCTGTAGAATACGATTGTGTTGCTAATTTTTTGGTATAATAATTTTAAAATACCCTTGAAGGAGTGTTATATGTTAGCAAGACTTAAAAGATTTGATGCCAAATTAAGAGAAAAAGAACTAGATGCGATGTTGGTGACTGGGCAGAATAATGTTTATTATTTGACAGGATTTTGGGGAACATCAGCAACTGTTTTTATTTCACAAAATCGTCGTCTGTTTGTGACGGATGCGCGTTATACCTTGATTGCTAAACAATCCGTTCATGGGTTTGACATTATTGAAAGCAGAGATGCGCTTAAAGAAATCGCTAAAGTGATTAAAGAAGATAAGATTAAGACGATTGGTTTTGATAGTCAAGTGTCATTTGCTTATTATCAATTAGTCAAAACTGTTTTTGCTGATTACGATTTAGTTGCACAAAGCAATTTTATGGAAGAATTGCGCATGATTAAAGATGCTTCTGAGATTGAGACAATTCGCAAAGCATGTTCGATTTCTGACCGTGCGTTTACAGATGTGCTTGATTTTATTAAACCAGGGCAAACAACCGAATTGCAAGTCGCAAATTTCTTAGATTTTCGTATGCGAGAATACGGTGCTTCTGGTGTATCTTTTGAAACCATTGCAGCTTCTGGTTACCGCTCTGCCATGCCTCACGGCGTAGCCAGTGAGAAAGTCATCCAATCAGGTGAAACGTTGACGCTTGATTTTGGTTGTTACTACAACCATTACGTCAGCGACATGACACGCACGATTCATATTGGTGAGACAACTGATGAAGAACGTGAAATTTATGATGTGGTTTTGCGCGCGAACCAAGCGGTGATTGATTCAGTCAAAGCTGGCATGACACGTCGTGATTATGATAAATTGGCGCGTGATGTGATTGAAAAAGCTGGTTATGGTGAGCAATTCACTCACGGAATTGGACACGGCATTGGGCTTGATATTCATGAGATTCCATTCTTTGGCAATTCAGATGAGTTGGTTGAAGTTGGCATGACTATTACGGATGAACCTGGAATTTACCTTGATAACAAATACGGTGTCCGTATCGAAGATGACTTGGTTGTGACAGAAAATGGCTGCGAAGTTTTGACTCTAGCACCAAAAGAATTGATTGTGTTGTAGGAGAAATATTATGAAAACACTGACTATTAAAGAGAAAATGCAAATTATCCTTGTGGCGATTTTGTCTGCTGTGCTCTATTTTATTCTCGTTATTGATTTAATGCAGGGAAGTGGCAATAATTATTTTGTTTGGGAAATCTTGCTAATCCTTTTATTATCTACTATTGATTTCTCTCAAGCACGCTTTTCGAGCTTATATGATGTTGTTTATAACATTGGTCTAGGATTAGTTGGAGTAACCTTTTTACTTGATTCAACAGATTTGATTTATAAAGTTGCAGCTTTTGGCTTTATTTTACTTGCACTAGTTGGTTTGGTAAGAATTTTTTATATTAAACGTTTAGATAAGGAGGATAACAATGACAAATAGACTTTCTTGGCAAGATTATTTTATGGCAAATGCGGAGCTGATTTCCAAACGTTCAACTTGTGACCGTGCCTTTGTTGGTGCTGTTTTGGTAAAAGATAATCGCATTATCGCCACAGGTTATAATGGTGGTGTGTCAGAAACTGATAACTGCAACGAAGTGGGACATAAAATGGAAGACGGGCATTGTATCCGCACTGTTCATGCTGAAATGAATGCGCTCATTCAATGTGCTAAAGAAGGTATTTCAACCAAAGGGACAGAAATTTACGTGACACATTTTCCATGTATCAACTGTACCAAAGCACTTCTTCAAGCAGGCATTAAAAAAATTACTTATAAAACAGCTTACCGTATGCACCCATTTGCAATCGAATTAATGGAACAAAAAGGTGTTGAATACGTCCAACATGACGTCCCAGAAGTTAAATTGGGAATGGATGAAACGGAAGATTGATGAATTTTAGGGAAAAAGATTTATGAAAAATAAAGGAATCATTCTTACGATGCTTGGGATTTTAGTTTTATTCTTTAGTCTCTCTCAGCCAGTTTATGCAGGAGTTGGGAATACTGAAAGTGGTAGTAGCATAACGACTGGTGGCGACGGTGGTTCGGGTTCTTTTGGGGGCTCTTCTGATGGTTTTTCCAGTGGCTTTTCTAGCGGTTCAAGTTCAAGTGGTAGCACATCGGTATCTAGTGGAGATGGTGATTTATTTGGTGCAGTATTTTTGATTATCATACTCTGTGCATCTAAGAAAAGCGGTAATGGTAATGTCGAGCCTAAAAATGACGAGAAAGCTATTGAAGCTATCAAACTTGTTCATCCTGATTTTGACGAATATGATTTTATTTCATACACTAAGGAATTGTATTTAGAATTGCAAAATGCATGGATGGACAAAGATTGGAAACGTGTTCGACATTTAGAAACAGAGAGCCTTTTCCACCAGCATAATATGCAGTTGCAAGAGTACATTGATAATCATACAACTAATCATTTGGATAGAGTTTGTGTTGATCGAGCTATCATCAAATCATTTAAGATGTCAGATGAGCATGATGTGATTAAAGTGATTTTGTCATCTTATATGTGTGACTACATCAGAAATGATGACACGGGCGAATTAATTCAAGGTGATCCGACAGAACATCTCTATACTGTTTATAATATGGAATTCATTTATGAAGAAGATGATGTTTCTGATTCAAACCCTTATCAACATTGGAAATTGAATACCTATGAAGTGGTGGACGAAGATGCATTTTATTTGAAAAAACCTAGATTTTTTAGCAAAGGATAACTAAAAAGCGCACTCATCTGAGTGCGCTTTAAAATATCAATAAATTCTTTATCTCAATTTATCGTTTAAAATTTTTTCGTCAACTTCTGAAGCGGGTTTCCAGCCTTTCGCTAGCAAATCATTGATATAAAAATTATTATATAAGATAGCAAAGGCGATATTGAGACCAAGGCTGATGCTAGTATCAACATTGATGATTGCTGTTAAAATCAAACCTGCAATGATTGAGCCAATCATGATTCCCAGCCATTTCCAGTCTTTGCGAAAAAGTGGCACAAAGAAGAAAAAGAAAAGTGTTGTCCAACTAAAGCCTACTTTGACTTCTTTAATTTGCCCACTTGTATTTTCAAGTCTTACTGTCATCCATAAATCTCCCTTAAAATGAATATTTTGATAATTAATTTTAACAGAATTAAATTTCTTTAACAAGAAAGATAAAGCAAGGTATTTTCAAAGATTGGTAAGTTACAAGTCTTTTTAACTGCTTATTAGTCTTCTAAAAAATCTACTCCACACCAAACAGTAAAAACATTTGAGCCATAGCGTATTTTATGGTAAAATGAAGTGATAAATAATTTATAAGAGGTAATTAATAAATGATTGAAGCAAGTAAGCTTAGAGCAGGTATGACTTTCGTAACATCTGATGGTAAACTCATCAAAGTTCTCGAAGCAAGCCACCACAAACCAGGTAAAGGTAATACTGTTATGCGTATGAAACTCCGTGACGTACGTTCTGGTTCAACTTTTGACACTACATATCGTCCAGAAGAAAAATTTGAACAAGCAATCATTGAAACTCGTGCTGCACAATACCTTTACAAAATGGATGACACAGCATACTTCATGGATACTGAAAGCTACGAACAATATGAAATTCCAGTAGCTAACGTTGAACAAGAATTGCTTTACATTCTTGAAAACTCTGAAGTTAAAATCCAATTCTACGGTACAGAAGTTATCGGTGTTACTGTTCCTACAACAGTTGAATTGACAGTTACTGACACTCAACCTTCAATCAAAGGAGCAACTGTTACTGGTTCAGGTAAACCTGCAACTCTTGAAACAGGTCTTGTTGTTAACGTACCAGATTTCATCGAAATCGGACAAAAATTGGTTATTAATACGCAAGAAGGTACTTACGTATCACGTGCCTAAGCTTGCTAGTAGAGCGGGTAGAGAGGGCACCGCTCTCTTTGCTTTTTAGTCCTTATATTTATTAGAAAGGAATGCTTATGACAACTGAAAATATCGGTGATATTGTTATTTCACCACGAGTACTAGAAGTTATCACAGGTATTGCTGCAACAAAAGTCGATGGCGTTCATTCACTTCGTAATAAAGCCATGACTGACAGTTTCAGCAAAACAGTTTTAGGTAAAGGTGTTTACCTTCAAACAGAAGAAGATGGCACAGTTAATGCAGATATTTACGTTTATCTTCAATACGGTGTTAATGTTCCTGCTGTCTCAATCGCAATTCAACAAGCTGTTAAAACTGCGGTTTATGACATGGCAGAAGTAACAATTTCATCTGTTAACATTCATGTTGAAGGCATTGTTCCTGAAAAAACACCAAAACCAGATTTAAAAGCATTATTTGATGAGGATTTCTTGGATGACTAATAATTTTACAAATTCGAGACGAGACCTTCGTGAACGTGCTTTCCAAGCGCTCTTTAGCCTAGAATTTGGTGGAGAATATTTAGCAGCCGCACAATTTGCTTACACTTATGATAAAACAATCGAAGAAGACGAAATTATTGATGTTCCAGTCTTTCTTCTAAATCTTGTCAAAGGTGTTCAAGATTTCAAAACAGAAATCGACCAACAAATTGAAGAACATTTAAAATCAGGCTGGTCATTAGAACGTTTGACTTTGACTGATAGATCTTTGCTCCGTTTGGGTCTCTACGAAATCAAATATTTCGAAGAAACACCTGGACGTGTTGCAGTAAATGAAATCATCGAAATTGCTAAGAAATATTCAGACGACACTTCAGCAAAATTCGTCAATGGTTTATTGAGCCAATTTGTCGTAGAATAATAAAAAAGAGTGAAAGTTAGATGACTTTCGCTCTTTTTGTGAATAGCTTCAAGAAAAAACACCAGCTATCTTTATGATAGTTGGTGTTTTGTACTTAAATGCTTCCGCCAGGAAGTAATGAGATTGGTAAGATATAATCTTTGCTTGTTTTTTCGCCTTTGATTTTTTTCAAAAGCACATCAACGATTAAACTTGCGATTTCGTCGATTGGCTGTTTGATGGTTGTCAATTGTGGGAAGAAATTCTCAATAAATGATGTTCCATCATAACCAATGATTTTCAAATCGTTTGGAATATCCAATTCGAGTTGATGAGCGATTTTCATAGTGAGGATAGCTGTCAAATCATCTGAAACAAAGATACCATCTGGTTTATTGCTTGCAATGATTGATTTGATTTCCATTTCACGGCGAATAGTGGACAAGTTGTTAGGAACTTTGAAGATTTTTCCCTCTGGTATTTGGAAAGAGAAACCAAGGGCACGTAAGCCTGTAGGAGAATCTGTGTTATCATTCCCTGTAATCATAATAATGTTTTGGCAACCATTTTTTTGTAAGGTTCTGGCTGCCAATTTACCACCTTCAAAGTTATCAGAAGAGATGATTGGAACGTTAGGCGCTAAATTTCTATCAAAGGCAATAATGGGTGCACCTACGCGTTCGTAGTCATCAATACCAAGATTATGGCTAGAAGAGATAATCCCATCAACTTGGTTGGCTTCAAGCATTTCAAGGTATTCTTTTTCTTTTTCTGGGTCGTGTTCACTGTTACAAATGATAGTTTTATAACCGTGCTTGAATAATTCAATTTCAAGATGTTCGATAAGTTCAGAATAAAAGATATTGCTAATATTTGGGAAAATAAGACCAATCAGTTGAGCTGATTTTCCTTGGAGTCCACGAGCGAGATTATTTGGCTTGTAGCCGAGAGTTCTCATGGCTTCATGGACTTTTTGTTTTGTCTTTTCAGACAAATAACCTTTGTTGTTGATAACGCGTGAAACAGTTGTTGGGCTAACCCCAGCTAGTTCAGCAACGTCAGTTAATTTTGCTACCATATTAGTATTTTAATTCAAAGTATGTACCAGTAGGTTCACCTGATTTGATTTGAATACCGTTTTGTCCTTCTTCAGGGAAAACGCGGCTAGTAAATACTTTTTCTCCTTTATTGATAAAGATTTCAATGATCGAATTATCTACAAAAATATTAGCGCTTGTTTCTTTAGAGTCAATTGAACATTCGCGAGTTGTGCCAAATTCTGTAGCATATTGAACGCCAGCTTTACTGCGATCAAGGATAATTCTACCGTCTTTAGTATCTACAGTCAAGCTGAGTCCGTTTCCGTTCTCATCAGCAAAAAGAAGAATTTCAGATTTTTGGTCAGCTGGGAATTGTAATTCAAGTTCGTAAGTATTGTTTGTTTCAGCTTTTGCAGCAAAGTTTTCAGAACTTGCACGAAGAGAAGTGATAGCTTCTACAGGATATTGGTAAAGTTTGCCATCTTTAATAGAAAGTTCTTTGACAAGACTCATCGCACCTTGATAATCGTATTTATCTGTTGGGTAATCAACGTCTGGTAAACCAATCCAGCTAACCACTAAAGTACGTCCGTCAGGAGCGTTAAATCCTTGTGTAGCATAGGCTTCAAATCCATAATCAAGGTTTTGGATTTCAGAGGCACCGATTAGTTTTGCACCTTCTGTGTCAAACGATTGACATATCTTGTAAGTGTTCGGATAAATGTTTCCGTAGTTAAGTTCAGCTTTATCAAGCCCTTGAGGACAGTAGAGTAGGACAGGTTTTTCATCTACAAAAACAAGGTTTGGACATTCAATCATGTACTCAGAACCTGTACCACCGAAGTCAAGGTTTCCAACTTCTTCCCAATTTTCAACGTTGTTATCAACAGCTTTGTAAAGTTTGATAAATCCTGATTTATCAAGACTTTGTGCGCCTAGGATAGCATAGAATTGTCCTTTATAGTTGAAAATTTGTGGGTCACGGAAGTGTTCTGTCACGTCAGCTGGTTGGTGGATAAGGACTTCATCGCATTTTGTAATATTGTGGTCTTTGTCCATCCAAGCACCGATTTGAAGAGGGTCACGTACCCAGTTTTCATCACGTACATTTCCTGTATAGAATAAGAAAAGTTTGTCATCAATTTCATAAGCAGAACCAGAATAAGCGCCGTGACTATCATGTTTTGTATCAGGACGAAGTTCGGCACCAGTTTCATGGAAATGAACCAAATCATCTGATTCAGTATGAACCCATTCTTTTAGACCATGGGCTGCTCCAAATGGCCAATTTTGATAGAAAAGAGTGTATTTTCCGTTGAAGAATGAAAAGCCATTAGGGTCGTTCAATAGTCCAGTTTTAGGCTCAATATGGTAGCTTGCATGCCATGGTGATTGCTTTACATTGTCTTTAATTTTCGCAATCTCTTCCTCACTCCAATCGGCGTAAGGGCGGTAGCGCACTTCTTGAGGTAAATTCATAATTTTCTCCTTTTGTTAATCTATCTACAATTAATATAGTAAACGTTTTCTGCCTAAAAATCAATTATTTTCCGCAAAAAAGAAAAAAATATGATAAACGCTTGACATATTATGGATTTATGATAGAATGTAAATGTAGTCAAGTGAAACGCTTTCACAGAGGATTCACTAAAAAAGAAATTATTTAAAGGAGTTTTTGCAAATGGATAACGCACAGATTGCAAAAGAGATTGTCGCTGCTTTAGGCGGACGCGAAAACGTGCGTAGTGTCGCGCACTGTGCAACGCGTCTACGTGTCATGGTTGTTGATGAAGAAAAAATCGACAAAAACAAAATTGAAAATCTAGACAAAGTTCAAGGAGCTTTCTTCAACTCAGGTCAATATCAAATCATCTTTGGTACAGGTCTTGTTAACAAGATGTATGATGAAGTTGTTGCTCTTGGCTTGCCTACTGCTTCAAAAGATGAACAAAAAGCAGAAGCTGCTAAACAAGGAAATTGGTTCCAACGTGCTATTCGTTCGTTCGGTGATGTCTTTGTTCCATTGCTTCCAGCTATCGTAGCAACTGGTTTGTTCATGGGTATCCGTGGAGCTATCAATAATGATACAATCCTTGGACTTTTTGGAACAACTTCAGATGCTTTCTCATCTTCAAACTTCTACACATACACTGTAGTATTAACAGATACAGCCTTTGCTTTCTTCCCAGCATTGATTTGTTGGTCAGCATTTAACGTATTTGGCGGAAGCCCAATCGTAGGTCTTGTTCTTGGTTTGATGATGGTAAACACATCACTTCCAAATGCTTGGGATGTAGCTTCAAAAGCTGCAGAACCAATTACTTTCTTTGGTTTCATTCCAGTTGTTGGATACCAAAACTCAGTTCTTCCAGCCTTCTTCGTAGGTTTGCTTGGTGCTAAACTTGAAAAATGGCTTCATAAGAAAATTCCAGATGTCTTGGATCTATTGTTAGTTCCATTCTTGACATTCTTGGTAATGTCAGTCTTGGCATTGTTTGTCATTGGTCCAGTATTCCATAGTGTTGAAAACTACGTTCTTGCAGGAACTAAATTCTTGCTTAACTTGCCATTTGGTCTTTCTGGTCTTATCATTGGTGGACTTCACCAAGTTATCGTGGTTACAGGTGTTCACCACATCTTTAACTTACTTGAATCACAATTGATTGCTGCTGATGGTAAAGATCCATTTAACGCAATCATCACAGCTGCTATGACTGCCCAAGCTGGTGCAACTCTTGCAGTTGGTGTTAAAACAAAATCTGCTAAACTTAAAGCTTTGGCATTCCCAGCTGCTCTTTCTGCAGGACTTGGTATCACTGAACCAGCTATCTTCGGGGTAAACCTTCGCTTTGGTAAACCATTTATCTTAGGTCTTGTTGCTGGTGCTGCTGGTGGTTGGTTAGCTTCAATCTTTAACCTTGCTGGTACAGGTTTCGGTATCACAATTATCCCAGGTACTCTTCTTTACCTTAACGGTCAAGTTCTTAAATACATCATCATGGTTCTTGCTACAACAGCTCTTGCCTTTGTATTGACTTACATGTTTGGTTATGAAGACGACGAAGAAGTTGCAGAAGAAGCTGCTCCAGCTGCTAAAGAAGCAGAAGTTGTTGCTGAACCAGCTCAAACTGGTGTTTCTGCTGAAACTATTGTTAGCCCACTTGCTGGTGAAACAGTTGCCCTTGAATCAGTAAATGACCCTGTCTTCTCATCAGGAGCTATGGGTAAAGGTATCGCTGTTAAACCAAGCGGAAATACTGTTTATTCTCCAGTTGATGGTACTGTTCAAATCGCCTTTGAAACTGGACATGCTTACGGTCTTAAATCAGACAACGGTGCTGAAGTTCTTATCCACATCGGTATTGATACAGTATCAATGGACGGTAAAGGTTTTGCACAAAAAGTTACTGCTAATCAAAAAGTTAAAAAAGGTGATGTTCTTGGAACATTCGATACTGCGGCAATTGCAGCAGCTGGTCTTGATGACACAACTATGATTATCGTAACAAATACAGCTGACTATTCTGAAGTAACTCCAGTTGCTGAAGGTACTGTTGCTGAGGGTGCAGATTTACTTGAACTTAAATAAGTATATATGTATATTTTAAGAGGTGAATATTCACCTCTTTTTTATATGGAGCGAAGCTTGATGTTACAACGTTTTTAGCTATTTTTACTGTTGCGTTATCGCTTTCTTTTGTGTATAATATTTAGTATAAAATTAGCAATTGAGGGAGAAAAAATGACTAAATTATACGGTAGTGTAGAAGCAGGCGGAACAAAATTTGTTTGTGCAGTTGGAGATGAAAATTTCCAAGTTGTGGAAAAAGTGCAATTTCCAACAACTACACCTTATGAAACAATCGATAAAACAGTAGCGTTCTTTAAACGTTTTGAAGCTGACTTAGCAGGTATTGCTATTGGTTCTTTTGGTCCGATTGATATTGATGAAAATTCAGAAACATATGGATACATCACAACAACTCCAAAACCACATTGGGCTAATGTTGACTTGGTTGGATTGATTTCAAAACACTTTAAAGTGCCATTTTATTTCACAACAGATGTAAACAGCTCTGCTTATGGTGAAACAATTGTTCGTAAAGGTGTTAAGAGCCTTGTTTATTACACAATCGGTACAGGTATTGGTGCTGGTGCTATTCAAAATGGTGAATTCATCGGTGGCATTGGTCATACAGAAGCAGGTCACGTTTATGTGGCTCCACATCCACAAGATGTTGCTAACAATTACACTGGTTTCTGTCCATTCCACAAAGGGTGTCTTGAAGGTATGGCAGCAGGTCCATCATTGGAAGGGCGTACAGGTATCCGCGGTGAATTAATCGAGCTAAATTCAGAAGTTTGGGATGTGCAAGCTTACTATATTGCTCAAGCAGCTGTCCAAGCTACACTTCTTTACCGTCCACAAGTTATTGTCTTTGGTGGTGGTGTTATGGCTCAAGAACATATGTTAAAACGTGTTCGTGATAAATTCACAGCTTTGTTGAACGGCTATGTGCCAATTCCAGATGTAACAGAATACATCGTAACACCTGGTGTTGCTGAAAATGGTTCTGCTACTCTTGGAAACTTTGCCTTGGCTAAAAAAGTATCTGAACGTTAATTAATAATGTCATGATAAACCACTTAGATTGGGGAAAATCCAGCTGGGCTTTCTTCAATCTTTTTTCATCTAAAACCTTTGACAGCTAAGACAATGTGCTTTCTTGTTGTTAGGGTGAAAAAAGAGTATAATCGTAGCAGATGAAATCTCTGAAATAGGAATCATTAAAAACGTTACTTTTCTGTTGCAGTAAAGTTGTGGTCTGCTCAAAGCATCCAATGGATAGTTTGAGGTATGAGCCTAGAAATTGAAAAGCAAAAAAATTAAGGAAAGTATCAAAAAAGAATTTAAGCTCATTTTAATGTTTGCAGCCTCATCGCTAAAACGGTGAATTCTTGAATTAAAGCGCTTTTTGTGTTAAAATGTGATGATAAGTTTATCGAAAGGAATTGGGATGGCAAATATTCTACGGACTGTTATCGAAAACGATAAAGGTGAATTAAGAAAATTAGAAAGAATTGCAAAAAAAGTTGAGTCTTACGCTGACGCTATGGCGGCTTTGTCTGACGAAGAATTGCAAGCAAAAACACCAGAATTTAAACAAAGATATCAAAATGGTGAAACATTAGATCAATTATTACCAGAAGCCTTTGCGGTTGTCCGCGAAGCTGCTAAACGTGTGTTAGGACTTTATCCATACCGTGTTCAAATCATGGGTGGTATTGTTATGCACAATGGTGACGTACCTGAAATGCGTACTGGTGAAGGTAAAACATTGACAGCGACAATGCCTGTTTACCTTAACGCCCTTGCTGGCGAAGGGGTACACGTTATCACTGTCAACGAATACCTTGCAACACGTGACGCAACTGAAATGGGAGAAGTTTACAGCTGGCTTGGATTATCTGTTGGTATCAACTTAGCAGCTAAATCTCCATATGAAAAACGTGAAGCGTATAACTGTGATGTCACTTATTCAACAAACTCAGAAGTTGGTTTCGACTACCTTCGTGACAACATGGTTGTCCGTCAAGAAGATATGGTACAACGTCCATTGAACTTTGCATTGGTCGATGAAGTTGACTCTGTCTTGATTGATGAAGCAAGAACTCCATTGATTGTTTCAGGTCAAGTTAGCTCAGAAACAAGCCAACTTTACATCCGTGCGGATCGATTCGTAAAAACATTGACAAGTGTTGATTATGCGATTGATGTACCAACAAAAACAATCGGCTTAACTGATTATGGTATTGACAAAGCTGAAGAATACTTCCACTTGGAAAATCTTTACGATTTAGAAAATGTTGCCTTGACACACTATATTGACAATGCCCTTCGTGCCAATTACATTATGCTTTTGGACATTGACTATGTGGTTAGTCAAAATGGTGAAATCTTAATTGTTGACCAATTTACTGGTCGTACAATGGAAGGACGTCGTTTCTCTGATGGTTTGCACCAAGCTATCGAAGCTAAAGAAGGCGTACGCATCCAAGAAGAATCTAAAACAAGTGCCTCAATTACTTACCAAAATATGTTCCGTATGTACAAAAAATTGGCAGGTATGACAGGTACTGCAAAAACAGAGGAAGACGAATTCCGCGAAGTCTACAACATGCGTGTTATTCCAATTCCAACAAACAAACCTGTAGCACGTATTGACCATGCAGACCTTCTATACCCAACACTTGACTCTAAATTCAGAGCAGTTGTTGCGGATGTTAAAGCTCGTCATGAAAAAGGTCAACCGGTCTTGGTTGGTACTGTTGCGGTTGAAACATCAGACCTTATTTCTAAAAAATTGGTTGAAGCTGGCGTGCCACACGAAGTTTTGAATGCGAAAAACCACTTCAAAGAAGCACAAATCATCATGAATGCTGGTCAACGTGGTGCCGTTACAATTGCGACAAACATGGCTGGTCGTGGTACAGATATTAAACTTGGTGAAGGTGTTCGCGAACTTGGTGGACTTTGTGTCATCGGTACAGAACGTCACGAAAGTCGTCGTATCGATAATCAGCTTCGTGGTCGTTCAGGTCGTCAAGGTGACCCAGGTGAATCACAATTTTACCTTTCACTTGAAGATGATTTGATGCGTCGCTTTGGTTCAGACCGTATCAAGGCTTTCCTTGACCGTATGAATCTTGAAGAAGAAGAAGCTGTTATTAAATCTAAAATGTTGACACGTCAAGTTGAATCAGCTCAAAAACGTGTTGAAGGTAACAACTACGATACTCGTAAACAAGTCTTGCAATATGATGATGTGATGCGTGAACAACGTGAAATCATCTATGCAGAACGTCGTGATGTTATCACAGCTGACCGTGATTTGGCACCTGAAATCAAAGCCATGATTAAACGTACTATTAATCGTGCTGTTGATGCTCATAGCCGTGCTGACCGTGAAGAAGGTATAAAGGCTATCTTGAACTTTGCCAAAGCAAATTTGGTTGCTGAAGATTCAATCAGCTTATCTGATTTGGAAAACTTAGACTTTGAAGAAATCAAAGCAGACTTGTATGACCGTGCTTTGAAAGTTTACGATGCTCAAATTGCTAAATTGCAAAACCAAGAAGCTGTTATCGAATTCCAAAAAGTGTTAATCTTGATGGTTGTTGATAACAAGTGGACAGACCATATTGATGCGCTTGACCAATTGCGTCAATCAGTAGGTTTGCGTGGTTATGCTCAAAATAATCCTGTTGTTGAATATCAATCTGAAGGTTTCCGTATGTTCCAAGCAATGATTGGAGCTATCGAATTTGACGTCACACGTACAATGATGAAAGCACAAATTCACCAAAAAGAACGTGAACGTTCATCACAACGTGCAACAACAATGGCTGAAAAGAATATCTCTGCTCAAACTGTTCGCGCTCAAGCTGACAGCGATATTGATTTTTCTAAAGTTAAACGTAACGACTTATGTCCTTGTGGCTCTGGTAAAAAATTCAAAAATTGCCATGGTCGTAAACAATTTTAAAAAGTCGATAGAAAATTCTGAAAAATCAATTGAAACTACGCCTGAAAATGGTATAATAGAAAAAATCTAAAGTTTCTATTCTAGAGAGGAAAAAAATCAATGTCATTTAAAGCTACAAGTAAAAAGATTAATTTTGATGCTCTCAAGAAAGAATCTGCATTAACAGGTGATGTTTTAGCTAAAAAAGAAGCACGCGACCGTGAACTAGAAGCTATTATCAAAGGTGAAGATGACCGTGTTCTTTTGGTCATTGGACCTTGTTCGTCTGATAATGAAGAGGCTGTTCTTGAATATGCACACCGTTTGGCTAAGCTTCAAGAAGAAGTAAAAGACCGTGTCTTTATGGTTATGCGTGTTTACACAGCAAAACCACGTACAAATGGTGATGGCTATAAAGGTTTGATGCATCAGCCTGATACATCAGAAGCCCCAAGCTTGATTAATGGTATCAAGGCTGTCCGTAATCTTCATTACCGTGTTATTTCAGAAACTGGATTAACAACAGCAGATGAAATGCTTTATCCTGAAAACCTTCCATTGGTTGATGATCTAGTTTCTTATATTGCTATTGGTGCTCGTTCTGTTGAAGACCAACAACACCGCTTTGTAGCATCTGGTATTAGCGTTCCAACAGGAATGAAAAACCCAACTTCAGGTAATTTGAATGTCATGTTCAATGGTATCTATGCTGCCCAAAACAAACAATCATTCTTGTTTAACGGCGAAGAAGTTGAAACATCAGGTAACCCATTAGCGCACGCTATTCTTCGTGGTGCTACTAATGAGTATGGTAAAAACGTACCAAACTATTATTATGACAATGTTATCGATACGATTGAACAATATGAAAAAATGGGACTTGAAAATCCATTTATCGTTATCGATACTAACCATGATAATTCAGGCAAACAATATTTAGAACAAGTTCGTATTGTCCGTCAAACATTGATTAATCGTGACTGGAATGAAAAAATTAACAAATACGTTCGTGGTTTCATGATTGAATCATACTTAGAAGATGGTCGTCAAAATACGCCAGAAGTATTTGGTAAATCAATCACAGACCCATGTCTTGGTTGGGAAAATACAGCAAAACTTGTTCACGAAATTTATGATACACTAGGTAAATAAATCTATGGGAATACATCAAAAAAGTGCAAAAATTGATATTGCACAAGTAAAAGAACTTTCAAAATTAGAAGGTGATTTTCTTGCTAAGAAAACTGCACGCGATGCAGAATTAGCAAAAATCATCAAAGGAGAGGATGACCGCATCCTTTTGGTTATTGGACCTTGTTCGTCTGATAACGAAGATGCTGTCCTTGAATACGCCGACCGCTTAGCAAAACTTCAAGAAGAAGTCAAAGATAAAATCTTTATTGTTATGCGTGTTTATACAGCAAAACCACGTACAAATGGTGATGGCTATAAAGGTTTGATGCATCAACCTGATACATCAAAATTACCAGACCTTATCAATGGTATTGCGGCTGTTCGTCATCTTCATTATCGTGTGATTACAGAAACTGGATTAACAACAGCAGATGAAATGCTTTATCCAGCAAATCTTCCATTAGTTGATGATTTGGTTTCTTATCATGCCATCGGTGCTCGTTCTGTTGAGGATCAAGAACATCGTTTTGTGGCATCAGGTATCGATGTTCCAACAGGAATGAAAAATCCAACATCAGGTAATCTAAACGTGATGTTTAATGGTATCTATGCTGCTCAAAACAAACAAAACTTTATTTATCATAATGCTGAAGTTGATACTGACGGAAATCCATTGGCACACGCGATTCTTCGTGGAGCAAATAACGAACATGGCGAAAATGAACCGAATTATTACTATGATGATTTGTTGAAAGCTATCAAACTTTATGAGAAAATGGGATTAGAAAATCCATTTATCGTTATTGATACAAATCATGATAATTCAGGTAAAAATTACCTCGAACAAATTCGTATTGTCCGCCAAACACTAATTAACCGTGATTGGAATGAGAAAATCAAAAAATATGTTCGTGGTTTCATGATTGAATCTTACTTAGAAGATGGTCGTCAAGACACACCAGAGGTATTTGGTAAATCAATTACAGACCCATGTCTTGGCTGGGAAAAAACAGAACAACTTATTCGTGAAATCCATGCTACACTAAGTCATGATTCTTTTGAAGAATTGCTATTCTAATAATTGAATAACGTATGGGGCTGGGGAGAGTTTTCTCAGCTCCTTAGTTTTGGAAATCATTAAGCGATTAAGCTGATAAGAGATTTGAATTGGTTAAAAATCGTTTGTCATTAAAGGAGACGTATGATTATTGGTCATGGCATTGATTTGCAAGAAATAGATGCAATCAAACGAGCCTATGAGAAGAATAATAGATTTGCTAAGCGAGTGTTGACAGACAAAGAATTTCAATGTTTTTCGGAACAAAAAAGTTCGAAACGACAGATGGAATTCTTGGCAGGACGCTGGGCGGCAAAAGAAGCCTTTGCGAAGGCTATGGGAACTGGAATTGGAGCTGTTGGTTTCAAAGATATCGAGATTTTGAACAATCAATTAGGTGCTCCTGTTATTACCCAGTCACCTTTTTCGGGAAAATGTTTTATTTCACTTTCTCATACAGGAAATTTTGTTCAAGCAAGTGTGATTTTAGAAGATAATAGCTGAGCAAAATCTACTGAACTATAAAGACATTCAATAAATTTCTAGCTTTGGAGGATAAAAAATGATTTCAAGTTTACACAGACCAACAAAGGCATTAATTGATTTAGATGCCATTTGTCAAAATATTGAGGCTGTTAAAGCCAATATTCCAGAAGATAAAAAAGCTTTTGCGGTTGTAAAAGCTAATGCCTACGGTCACGGAGCGAAAAAAGTGGCGCAAGCGGTACATCATCTTGTGGACGGATTCTGTGTGTCAAATATTGATGAAGCTTTGGAACTGCGTGAAGCAGGAATCGAAGAAACTATCTTGATTTTGGGTGTTATCATGCCTGACGAGGTAGCTTTAGCACGTGACTATAAAGTGACACTAACAGTCGCTAGCCAAGAGTGGCTTGATTTGGCAAATGAGCAAGGTGTTAGCCTTGATGGGTTGGATGTTCATTTGAAAGTCGATTCTGGTATGGGACGAATCGGTGTGCGTAGTCTTGACGAAGCAGAAAGTTTGATTGCGAATTTGAAAAAAGCTGGTGCCAATGTGGCTGGTATCTTTACGCATTTTGCGACAGCAGATGAAGCTGATGACACTAAATTCAATGAACAATTGGAATTCTTCACAAATTTGGTTAATAATTTAAGTGATAAACCAGCACTTGTTCATGCTAGTAACTCAGCGACAAGTATTTGGCATAGCGAAACCATTTTTAACCTTGTGAGACTTGGTATTGTGATGTATGGTTTAAATCCAAGTGGAACAGAACTTGAATTACCTTATCCGATTAAACCAGCGCTTAGCTTGGAATCATCATTGGTTCACGTTAAAACAATTCCAGCAGGTGCGACAGTTGGTTACGGTGCAACCTATACTGCTCAAAAAGAGGAATATATTGCGACTGTTCCAATTGGTTACGCAGATGGTTGGACACGTGATTTACAAGGTTTCTCAGTACTTGTAAATGGTGAATTCTGTGAGATTGTCGGACGTGTGTCAATGGACCAAATTACTATTCGTCTCCCTAAAAAACTTCCAATCGGAACAAAAGTGACTTTGATTGGTCAAGAAGGCGATAAAATAATCTCTGCTACTGATTTGGCTCAAAAACGTGGCACTATCAATTATGAAGTTCTTTGCCTATTGAGTGACCGTATTCCACGTGATTATTCAAAATAATATAAAAGATTCTATTTTGCTGCTAAAAAACGAGCAGCGATTTAGAATCTATTTTTGTTATAATAGTAGCAAAGTGAGGTCTTATGAATTTACAATCATCAATTGTGGAATTAAAAGGGATTGGTGCTAAATCCGCAGAAAAATTTCACAAATTAGATATATATACTATTGAAGATTTGCTGCTGTATTACCCTTTCCGTTACGAAGATTTTAAGAGTAAACGTGTGACGGAGTTGGTTGATGGTGAGAAAGCTGTGATTGTTGGCACAGTTGTGACACCAGCCAATGTACAATATTATGGTTATAAGCGCAATCGACTTTCTTTTAAAATAAAACAGGATGAAGCGGTTATTGCAGTTTCTTTCTTCAATCAACCTTATTTAGCTGACAAAGTTGAGTTAGGTAGTGATGTTGCGATTTTTGGTAAATGGGATGCTATCAAATCTGCGGTGACTGGAATGAAGATTTTGGCACAAGTGGAAGATGATATGCAACCTGTTTATCGTGTGGCACAAGGTATTTCACAAAATGCTCTTGTCAAAGCCATTAAATCAGCTTTTGAAATTGGAGCACAGAATTGGTTACCAGAGAATTTGCCACAAGTTTTGCTTGATAAATATCGCTTGCTTGGTCGTGCACAAGCTACGGCAGCCATGCATTTTCCAAAAGATTTAGCCGAATATAAACAAGCTCTTCGCCGAATTAAGTTTGAAGAATTATTTTATTTTCAGATGAATTTGCAGGTCTTAAAGGCGGATAATAAATCAGAATCGAATGGGCAAGTGATTGCCTATGATGAGAAAAAAGTTGCTGATAAAATATCAAGTTTACCATTTGCTTTGACAGGTGGGCAAAAGCGCAGCTTGGCGGATATTTTATCAGATATGCGCTCTGGTGCCCACATGAATCGCCTTTTACAAGGTGATGTAGGTTCTGGTAAAACGGTTGTGGCAAGTCTTGCCATGTATGCTGCTTATACGGCAGGATTTCAATCTGCTTTGATGGTGCCAACAGAAATTTTAGCAGAACAACATTTTGAAAGTTTGACGCAACTTTTTCCAGATTTATCCATTGCTATTTTGACATCTGGTATGAAGGCGGCAGCAAAAAAAGCAGCTCTTTCAGCGATTGAGGATGGCTCGGTTGATATGATTGTGGGGACACATGCCTTGATTCAAGATGCTGTGACCTATCATCGTTTGGGGCTTGTTATTACTGATGAGCAGCACCGTTTCGGGGTTAATCAACGTCGTATTTTCCGTGAAAAAGGTGAAAATCCAGATGTACTCATGATGACTGCAACACCAATTCCACGTACCCTAGCTATCACAGCTTTTGGTGAAATGGATGTTTCGATTATTGATGAATTACCTGCAGGGCGCAAGCCAATTATTACCCGTTGGGTTAAACATGAACAATTGGAAGTTGTGCTTGATTGGGTGAAAAAAGAGCTTCAAAAAGGAGCACAAGCTTATGTTATTTCGCCATTAATTGAAGAATCTGAATCCCTTGATTTGAAAAATGCTGTCGCTTTGCATGAGGAATTATCCGATTATTTTGCTGAAACTGCAACGGTAACACTTATGCATGGGCGAATGAAAAACGAAGAAAAAGATGCGATTATGCAGGATTTCAAAGCGCAAAAAAGTCAAGTTCTGGTATCAACGACAGTCATTGAAGTTGGGGTTAATGTCCCAAATGCGACAATTATGATTATTATGGATGCTGACCGTTTTGGGCTTAGTCAATTGCACCAGCTTCGTGGGCGTGTCGGACGTGGTGATAAACAATCTTATGCTATTTTAGTTGCCAATCCGAAAACACAAACTGGAAAAGAACGCATGAAAATCATGACTGAAACAACTGATGGTTTTGTCCTAGCAGAAGCAGACCTTAAAATGCGTGGTTCAGGTGAAATTTTTGGAACTCGACAATCAGGTATCCCAGAATTTCAAGTGGCTGATATTGTTGAAGACTACAATATTTTAGAAGAAGCTAGACGTGTAGCAAGTGAAATTGTTTCAGATAAAAACTGGCAAGACAAGCCTCAATGGCAAATCATCAGTCAAAATCTTAAGAAAAAAGGTACTTTTGATTAAGGTTTATGAAAGATTTCTTCAAGGATTGCTTAAGCTTTGCTCCTTATAATGTCCCTATCAAAAGAAACGAGAGGTAAAGCTTATGACAGTAAAAGTAACCTACAAAAAGTATTTTGCCAAAAAAATTCATGTGAAACCAGCTTACGGAAAGTAAGCTGAAAAAAGAGTACTCTTTTTTGATAAAATCGCTATGGCAGTAGGGAACCAAGCCCACGATAAGACACGTAAGACCATAGAAAATATCTAGCTCAGCTAACGGTGGCTGGGCTTTTTTGATGCTAAAAATCAAAAAATAATGCAAAAAAATAAAAAAATATCGAAAATCGATAAAAAAGTGTTGCAAAACAAAAAAGTTGTGGTATACTAAATATATCGAAAAACGATAAAAGATTTTCGAAAAAGAATAATTAAATATTGAAAAACAGATTTAAAAACTGAGCTCACTTCAAAATCTAGTTAGAATCATTTTATAGGAGATTTATCATGAAAACAAAAACTATCGAAAACATCGCAAAAACAGCCGCTAAAATCACTATCAACGTTACAAATGTTGTTTTAGTTTTAACTATTCTAGCTGAGTTCGTATCACACTTTTACGGTTATAACACGATTCATTTTGGTCAACATGGTGTGATTCAATGGGCAATCGCTAAAAATACAGTGACTTGGTTAATGACGGCATTAACAATTGTGACTAACAGCGCTATGATTTATGGTCTGATTAAATTAAAAGCTTTCATTTTAACTTTTACTTTTGAAGCTGTCTTGTCAGACCAAACTTATAGTTTTTTGAAAAAAGCAACTCTTTACACTTTTGTGGTTTCAGTATTCCATAACATGTTAACAACTTCAGCTAATTCAGCAATTATCACCTTTGACTTTTCAATCTGTGGTTACATTCTATTAGCTACTTTGGCAGTTAAATACTTCCGCAACCGCCGTGCAGCCTAACTAATCATATTATTTATTATCAAACATTATTTATAAGGAGATTTATCATGAAAACAAAAACTATCGAAAACATCGCAAAAGCAATCATCAAAATCGCTTGTAATATTACTATCATCACATCAGCTTTAACAATTCTTGCTGGTTTAGCTTCACATTTTTATGGCTACGATACAATAAGCCTTAGTCAAAATTCGTTTATCGAGTGGTCTATTGATAAAACGACAAATACATGGTTGGTTACATTGTTAACTACTGCAATTAATGTGTCAATTATTTTTGGTCTTGTTAAATTGAAAGAATTTGTTTCAGAATTTACTTTGGATATGGTTTTATCAAATCAAACCTATAATTTCTTGAAAAAAGCGACTGTATATACTTTTGTTGTAGCACTTTTCCAAAACCTCTTGACAAACCTTAACAATCCAAGTAATATGACATTTGACTTTTCAATTTGTGGTTTCTTAGCCATTGCTGTTGTTATTAGTAAATGGCTTCGTGAACGTCATTTAGCTTAATGAAAAAGATACATTTTAAGGGAGAATAACATGAAAAAAACAGACTATAGAGCTTTGAAAGTAGCTAACGTTCTTATCAATATCGCCATTGCTGCCGTTATTGTGTCGACAGTACTAGCAATCGCTCTTTCATTGACACAATCACATCTTGATTTAACTAATAAACTAGGAAATGGTTTTATTTTTGAAGTCAATATTCCAGAAAAATTGTTGCATTCACCAGCGTTTATTGGATTAACTGTTGTTGTATCTGCACTTTGGGTTGCCTTGCTTGTTTTTGTAAAAATGTTCTTTCAAAACATTATTAATAATCGTATTTTTACTCAAGACAATGTTAAGTTAGCACATTATGTGGAATATGATTTTATTGCTTTAGCATTTATTGTTACATGGTTCCAAAGCTTGTGTTCTGGTTCAGGTGTGCTTAATCTTGTTAATATCGCTTATTTAGTCGCAGCTTTTGTTGTATGGGTATTTTCAATGATTTTAAAAGAGGCTAATGATATTGCTGAAGAAAATGAATTTACAATTTAAAGGAGGAGCGGTATGATTCAAATTAATCTTGATGTCGAGCTGGCAAAACGGAAAATGAAATCTGGTGAATTGGCAGAGCGTATCGGCATTACTAATGCCAATCTCTCTATTCTTAAGACGGGGAAGGCAAAGGCTGTTCGTTTGACAACTTTGGATGCAATTTGCCGAGAATTGGGTTGCCAACCAGGTGATATCCTCGAATACATTCCTGATGAATAAAAAAATCTGAGACATTCTCTGTCGTTTTGGCAGAACAATGTTTCAGACTTTTTTGTATGTTAAACAGTTAACCTTCGATGTATTCTTTGAGAGCTTGTCCTTTGAGACCAGCGTTTAGAGCAATAAGAAGTTTTAAACGGGCTTTTTGAGCATTGAGTTCTTTGACAAACATGACTCCAGCTTTTGCGAGTTGAACACCGCCACCTTCATAAGCATAGACAGGTTCGGCAATGCCGTTAAAGCAGCGAGAAACAAGCACAACGGGAACACCTTGGTTGATAAGGTCGACGATTTCTTCGGCAGCGCGTGGGGGTACATTTCCAGCACCAAGAGCTTCAACAACTACCCCACAGACGTTGTTGGGGTTAAGGAAGCTGATAATGCCATCACCACCCATACCAGCGTAAGCTTTAACGATAGGAACAGTTCCTGAAATATCTTGCAAATCAAAGCGGACACGTGGGTCGGATGTTCTAAAGAAAAGAATGTCGTGTTTTGTAATTAAACCAAGGGGACCATGAATAGGTGTTTGGAAGGTTGAAACGTTGGTTGTGTGGGTTTTAGTCACGTATTTGGCAGCGTGAATCTCATCGTTCATCACAACAAGAACACCTTTACCAACAGCTTGGTCATGACTTGCCACACGAAGAGCACTGAGGTAATTATAAACGCCATCACTTCCTAATTCATTTGATGAGCGCATTGCTCCAGTTAGAACGATAGGGATGTTTGGAATTTCCATGGTATCAAGGAAATAAGCTGTTTCTTCAAGTGTATCAGTCCCGTGAGTGATAACAACACCATCATAGTTTTCAGCATTTTTCTTAATCTCTTGATAGAGTTTTAACATGTGCTTAGGGGTGATGTGGGGGCTTGGGACATTAAAAAAATCAAGGGCAGTCACTTGAATGTTATCAAGAGTGACACCAACATGATTCATGGGATTATCAGTATCAGGGCGAACATTACCGGCTTCGTCAGCATGCATAGAAATAGTGCCGCCAGTATGTAGGACAAGGATTTTTTTCATTATAATAAAACTTCCTTTAAAAATGTGTTATAATTTATTTTAACATAAAGATGGAGGGCAATAAACCGGTTTGGCGATAAAAGCAGTCTTTTTTGACATTGACGGAACACTTTTGAATGACCGAAAAAATGTGCAACAGTCAACTCAAAAAGCAATTAAGAGTTTGAAAAAACAGGGGATTTTTGTTGGTTTGGCAACAGGTCGTGGACCAGGTTTTGTCCAACCATATCTAGAAAATTTGGGATTAGATTTTGCGGTAACTTATAATGGTCAGTATATTTTCACACGTGACCAAGTGCTTTACCACAATCAATTACCAGTTTCAACCATTTATCGTATTATTCGTTATGCGAGTGATAGACGACGCGAAATCTCACTAGGGACAGCATCTGGTTTGGTTGGTTCACGTATTATCAACATGGGAACAAGTCGTTTCGGACAGGTGGTTAGCACGATTGTCCCAAAACGTTGGGCTAAAGCAGTTGAACGCAGTTTTAAACATTTGATTCGTCGTTTTAAGCCACAAAATTTAAATAGTTTGCTAACGATTATGCGTCAGCCGATTTATCAGATTGTTCTTGTAGCTACGGAAGGTGAAACAGATAATATTCAGCAAGCTTTTCCGTATATCAAAATCACGCGCAGTAGTCCTTATTCAGCCGATTTAATTTCAAAAGACCAATCTAAAGTTAAAGGAATTGCTCGTGTCGGTGAAATGTTTGGGTTTGATTTGTCTGAAGTTATGGCATTTGGTGATTCGGATAACGATATTGAGATGTTATCAGGGGTTGGCATTGGTGTCGCCATGGGAAATGCTAAAGACTCAGTCAAGGAATTAGCGCATTACACGACAGATAGCAATAATAATGATGGGATTTCAAAAGCCTTGGCTCATTATGGCTTGATTCATTTTGAAGTGGAAGAAAGTTTTGATAGTCAAGATGAAAACTTCAATAAGGTCAAAGATTTTCATCATTTAATGGACGGTGAAACTTGCGAAACTCCTCGTCTTTACGGTACTGAAGAGGCTAATCACCGTTCTGATTTTAAAGTAGAAGAAATTGTTGAATTCTTATATGCGGCAAGTAAAGATAATCCAGAAGTGTTTAAGCAATCAGTAACGGATTTGCATGCAGCTATTGATAAGGCGGCAAGAAAAGTTCAAAGTAAAGAACATCCAGAAACACCGCTTGTTGGTCAGGTAGATGCTTTAACAGATTTGTTGTATTTGACTTATGGCTCATTTGTTTTGATGGGGGTTGACCCAAAACCGTTTTTTGATATTGTTCATGAGTCAAATATGGGAAAAATTTTCCCTGATGGTAAAGCGCATTTTGACCCTATAACGCATAAGATTCTTAAACCAGATGATTGGGAAGAACGCTTTGCACCAGAACCTGCTATCAAACGCGAACTTGACCGTCAGATTCAAAAATCTTTAAATCGTAAAAAAAGAAACCAAGCTAGTCATTAAACTAACTTGGCTTTTTTGTAATTATAGAAGATTGATTAAAAATTATTAATTATTATTAAAGAGAATTGATATTACACAAGACTTAGAAAGTCTTTTCGCTATCACGAACAACTAGCAAATCAACTTTTGCGTGGCGCATGATGTACTCTGATGAAGAACCGATAAGAAGTCGTTCAAATGTGTTGAGACCAGTTGCCCCAACCATAATCAAATCAACTTTTTCTTTGTCGGGGATATCACGTGCTAAGAGAGTTTTAGGATTACCAAATTCGATAACTTGTTTAATCTTAGTCAACCCTTTGTCACGCGCTTGTTTTTCGTAATCGTCCAAAACATCTTTAGCTTCTTGTTCAAGCTTTTCGTAGATGTAAGTATCGAAAGTAGCAACACTTTGAAGTGCGCGTGTGTCAATAACGTGTGTTAACAACAACTCAGCATTATTGCGTAGTGCAATGTTTACCCCTTTTTCAAAAGCTAACTCTGATTCGTAAGAACCATCGATTGCAATTAGGATTCGTTCATAATGATGTGACATAACTGCCTCCTTAATTATGCTAGCAAGAGCGTAAAAGTGACCGAAAATGTAGGACTAATAAGAAATCTTGGTTTTGGTGAACTAAGGTTAGTTATCCGTGTGCCATTACGACTAGGTGATGGCATCCCGCATTCCAAACTTTCAGCCCATATCAATAATTTTAATAAGCTATTTATGGGATGGATAAGAAACGTTAAACGCTTACAATTATCGTTAAATCATCCCTGAGTTTATTATACTCTTTTTGTTCTAAAAATGAAAGCGTTTGAAGTATTTTTCTGAATATTTTTTGCTATAATAGAAAAAGCGAGGGAAAAAGTAATGAGAAAAGATATGATAGGCGTTTTAAAAGATTTGTATCGTCACAAATACACGTATGTTTTACGGGCAACTATTTTGCAGCTTCTAATCACGACAGTTGGGGCTTATGTCTTGTCGCTGTTGATTAGGGTTGTTTTGGTGGGTTCGGATATTCCAGGAATGACGACGGACAATATCTTTTCGTTTTTGACCAACCCACTAACGTTGAGTGTGTTAGTCATTTATCTTTTTTTGTTAGCTTTTTTAGTTTATCTAGAATTTTCACTATTAGTTGAGATGATTCGGCATAAGGAAGCTAAATTACAGCTGACTTTTGCACGCTTAAAAGAAGATACGGCTTATTTCTTTAAGGCTTTGTCTGGCTGGCATATCTTGGCTTTTTTAGCCTATCTTATTTTAACGATACCGTTTTTAAATGTCATGTTTTCATCAGCTTTGCTGGAAAATCTTTATATTCCAAAGTTTATTTCAGAAGAGCTGTTGAAGACAACTAATGGAAAATTACTATATTATGGACTTTATGTCGTTTTAGGATATTTGAATCTTCGTTTCTTGTATACTTTGCCTTTGACAGTGACAGGTAAAGGGAAACGCTTTGGGCATAATATGCTAACATCGTGGCGTTTGACACGTGGTAAAAAGATTTTCAAATTCTTAGGGCTTGCTGTTGTGCTAGTCAGTGTAACGGCAGTAGTAACTGCCTTGAGTTTGTTGGGAATTGGCTTAGCTGCGATGATTGATGGCTCGGAAAAATCATTTTGGGTAGAAACGCTGTTTTTATCTTTTGCTTGGGGAGTTTTATTTGCTGGAAGACTACTTTTTAAATTAGGGTCAATTTCCTATTTATTACAAACCTTAAAGTTAGAAGACAGTTCTTTAATGGTAGAAAATGGGAAAAAGCGACATCGTTTGTTAGCTTTGGCTGGACTTCTTCTACTCATTGGTGGTATTAATTATACATACAACGTTTTGAAAGTATCTGGTGAACCTGTAGAACATTTGCAAGTTATTGCTCATCGAGGAATGGTTTCACAAGGTGTTGAAAATTCTTTAGAAGCGCTGGAAGGTGCAGCGAACGTTGGAGCTGATTATGCTGAAATGGATATCATTTTATCAAAAGATCAGCAATTTATCGTTAGTCATGATGACAATTTGAAGCGTTTGACAGGAAAAGACATTACAATTTCACAGTCTAATGCCAAGGATGTTATTGGTTTGAAAACAACCCAAAATGGTCACCAATCCCAAATTGTTTCCTTTGATGATTATGTTGCGAAAGCTAAACAATTAGGAATTAAGTTGCTAGTTGAATTAAAACCGACAGGTAATGAACCTGATAATTATGAACAATTATTTGTTGATAAGATGAAAGAACTTGGTGTTGAAAATTCTTACATGACCATGTCTGCTGATTTAAAGACAATTGAGACTGTTGAAAAACTCGATCCAACAATAAAAACAGGTTACACGATTTCTCTGCAAATTGGTAATTTCACAAGCCAAAAAGTTGATTTTTATGCAATTGAAGATTTTTCTTATAATGAATTGCTTGCTCGCACAGCACATAAAAATGGTAAGAAAATCTATGTTTGGACCATTAATTCAACAGATGATATTGAAAAGTACGTGGACACTAGTACAGACGGAATTATTACAGATTATCCAGACTTAGTAAAGGACATTGAGGAGTATCTGGCGACGGATAATAGTTATCTTGATTATTTTTTACGCTTAACTAACCTTTCTTGGATTGAAAATTTATAAGGGAAAGTTTATAATATTTGAAACGAGGTAAAATCTATGAAAATATTTGATAAATCTTCTAAGCTAGAACATGTTGCATATGATATTCGTGGTCCGATTTTGGACGAAGCCAATCGTATGATTGCTAATGGCGAAAAAATCTTACGTCTTAATACTGGTAATCCAGCCGAATTTGGTTTTACAGCGCCAGATGAAGTTATTCGTGATTTGATTGCCAACGCCCGAAACAGTGAAGCGTACTCAGACAGTAAAGGGATTTTTTCTGCGCGTAAAGCAATTATGCAATATTGCCAGCTAAAAGGATTCCCAAATGTGGATATCGATGATATTTACCTAGGAAATGGCGTTTCAGAGCTAATTTCAATGTCTCTTCAAGCCCTTCTTGATGATGGAGATGAAGTATTGGTACCAATGCCAGATTACCCATTGTGGACTGCTTGTGTTAGTCTAGCAGGTGGAAATGCTGTTCATTATCTTTGTGATGAACAAGCTAATTGGTATCCTGATATTGATGATATCAAATCAAAAATTACTTCAAATACCAAAGCCATCGTTATTATCAATCCTAATAACCCTACAGGTGCTTTGTATCCAGATGACCTCTTAAAAGAGATTGTTGAGATTGCGCGCCAAAATGATTTGATTATCTTCGCAGATGAAATCTATGACCGTTTGGTTATGGATGGCAAAAAACATACTGCGATTGCCAGCCTTGCACCTGATGTTTTCTGTGTCTCTATGAACGGTTTGTCAAAATCACACCGTATCTGTGGTTTCCGTGTAGGATGGATGGTTTTATCAGGTCCAAAAACAAATGTTAAAGGTTATATTGAAGGGCTCAATATGTTGGCTAACATGCGTTTGTGTGCCAATGTTTTGGGACAACATGTTGTCCAAACATCATTGGGTGGCTATCAATCAGTAGATGAATTGTTGATTCCTGGTGGGCGTATCTATGAACAACGTAATTTCATCTACAAAGCTGTAAATGAAGTTCCTGGGCTTTCAGCTGTGAAACCTGATGCTGGACTTTACATTTTCCCTAAAATTGACCGTAACATGTACCAAATTGACGATGATGAGCAATTCTGTCTTGAATTGTTAAAACAAGAAAAAGTCATGTTGGTACCAGGTAAAGGATTTAACTGGACTGAGCCAGACCACTTCCGTATCGTGTATTTGCCACGTGTGGAAGAATTGGCAGAAGTTCAAGAAAAATTAACTAGAGTTTTAAGTCAATATAGACGATGAGATAAAAGCTATTAAAATGTTTGATTTTTGCAATCTTATGCTAAAAAAGCTTGCGAAGAACGAACGTTTTAAGGCTTTTTTTTGGTAACATTCGTCTTAAAAAGATTGCGCTTACAAAAGTGTCAGAAGATAAAGGAATTTTCAGATAATTGTTTGCAAAATAAGGATTCCTTTGATATAATTGTAACGCAAATAATGCAAAGGAAGTAGAAAATGCCGAATTTATTAGAAAAAACACGAAAGATTACATCAATTTTACAACGTTCTGTTGACAGCTTAGACACTGAATTGCCATATAACACTATGGCTGCTCAATTAGCTGATATCATTGATTGTAACTCTTGCATTATCAATGGAGGAGGTACCCTTCTTGGTTATGCAATGAAGTATAAGACAAATACTGACCGCGTTGAGGAATTCTTTGAAGCTAAGCAATTCCCAGAAAGTTATGTTAAAGCGGCTAGTCGTGTTTACGACACTGAGGCAAATCTCTCTGTAGATAATGATTTGACAATTTTCCCTGTTGAATCAAAAGACATCTATCCTGATGGCTTGACAACTATCGCACCAATCTATGGTGGTGGTATGCGTCTTGGTTCACTTATCATTTGGCGTAATGATAAAGAATTTTCAGAAGATGACTTAATTCTTGTTGAGATTGCCTCAACAGTAGTTGGTATCCAATTGCTTAATCTTCAAACAGAAAATCTTGAAGAAACTATTCGTAAACAAACAGCTGTTAACATGGCTATCAATACTCTATCTTACTCAGAAATGAAGGCTGTTTCAGCTATTTTAGGTGAGTTAGATGGTACAGAAGGTCGCTTGACTGCATCAGTTATTGCAGACCGTATTGGTATCACACGTTCAGTTATCGTTAATGCCCTACGTAAATTGGAATCAGCAGGGATTATTGAAAGCCGTTCATTGGGTATGAAAGGTACTTACCTTAAAGTCATCAATGAAGGTATCTTCGATAAATTGAAGGAATACAATTAATGAAAAAAGCTCTTATTTCAATTGATTATACCTATGATTTCGTGTCTGATGATGGTAAATTAACAGCTGGTAAACCAGCGCAAGCCATTGAAGAAGACATTACTCGCGTGACAAAAGAAGCTTATGAGGCAGGAGATTATATCTTCTTTGCCATTGATGGTCACGATGCGGGGGATGATTTTCACCCAGAAACGAAACTTTTCCCACCACATAATATTAAATGGACAAGTGGGCGTGATTTATATGGGAAACTAGCCACTTTATACGAAGAAATCAAAGAAGACAGCCGTGTCTTTTGGATGGATAAGCGTCATTATTCAGCTTTTTCAGGAACGGACTTGGATATCCGTTTGCGTGAACGCCGCGTGACAACCGTTGTGTTGACAGGTGTTCTGACAGATATTTGTGTCCTTCATACAGCAATTGATGCTTATAATTTAGGGTACGATATTGAAATTCCTGCTGCGGCAGTAGCGAGTTTAACGGAAGAAAATCATCAGTTCGCTTTAAATCATTTTAAAAATGTTTTAGGAGCGAAGATTATTTAAAACTTGAAAAAGCTGGGACTAAGTCCCCAGCTTTATTTTTTGTGTAATTGTTTATTTACAAATTACTGTGATTTTTAGGAAATTCTTGGATTTATCTAACAGTCCACTGAACTATCGAAATTAACGATAGCTCGAAGTATTCAGTAGATGGGGTGAGGTTGAGCCTAGAAATTGAAAAATGAAGAACTTAAAGGAAGTATCAGAAAAGCCTTGCCTTTAATATGGAAGAAGTGAGAAAGCACCTCTTTTTTCATGTAAAAGAGGCTTAAAATATGGTATAATTTTAAGGACTGTATTGTAATTTAGGTTACGATTTAATTTAATCAAGGAGAGATAGAGATGAAAATTTCTGAAGAAGAAGTTCGTCATGTGGCTGACTTGTCAAAATTGTCATTTTCTGAAGAAGAAACAACAGAATTTGCGACAACTTTGTCTAAGATTGTTGATATGGTGGAACTCTTGAATGAAGTTGACACAGAGGGTGTCCCTGTAACGACTACAATGGCAGATCGTAAGACTGTCATGCGTGAAGATGTGGCAGTAGCTGGTGATGATCGCGATGAGCTCTTTAAAAATGTGCCTCAATCTGAAAACTACTATATTAAAGTTCCTGCTATCTTAGAAGACGGAGGAGATGCTTAATGTCATTTAATACAAAATCAATTGATGAGTTGCACAGTCTTCTTGTCAATAAAGAAATCTCAGCGGTTGAATTAACAAAAGCAACACTTGAAGATATTAAAGAACGTGAAGCAGCCGTTGATTCTTTCATCACTGTTTCTGAAGAAGAAGCTCTTGCGCAAGCAGCAGCTATTGATGAAAAAGGAATCGATGAAAACAATGTGATGTCAGGGATTCCTTTGGCTGTTAAAGATAACATTTCAACACGCGGTATTTTGACAACAGCAGCATCTAAAATGCTTTATAACTATGAGCCAATTTTTGATGCGACTGCTGTAGAAAAAGCGTATGGTAAAGATATGATTGTCATTGGTAAAACAAACATGGACGAATTTGCCATGGGTGGTTCAACTGAAACATCATATTTTAAAAAGACAAAAAACGCTTGGGATCATAGCAAAGTTCCTGGTGGTTCATCTGGTGGTTCAGCAGCTGCTGTTGCCTCTGGTCAAGTTCGCCTAGCTTTGGGGTCTGATACTGGTGGTTCAATCCGTCAACCAGCAGCCTTTAACGGTGTTGTTGGTTTGAAACCGACTTATGGACGTGTGTCACGTTTTGGTTTGATTGCATTTGGTAGCTCACTTGACCAAATTGGTCCATTTTCTCAAACTGTTAAAGAAAATGCTCAATTGTTGAATGTTATTGCTGGTCATGATGCTAAAGATGCAACATCTTCTGACCGTGAAGTGGCTGATTTTACAGCTAAAATTGGTCAAGATATTAAGGGAATGAAGATTGCTTTGCCAAAAGAATACCTTGGTGAAGGTATCGACCCAGAAGTTAAAGAAACTATCCTTAACGCAGCTAAACATTTTGAAAAACTTGGAGCAACTGTTGAAGAAGTTAGTCTTCCACACAGCAAATATGGTGTAGAGGTTTACTATATCATTGCTTCATCAGAAGCATCTTCAAACTTGCAACGTTTTGATGGTATTCGTTATGGTTACCGTACTGAAAACTACAGCAATCTTGAAGATATCTATGTTAACACACGTAGTGAAGGTTTCGGTGACGAAGTGAAACGTCGTATCATGCTTGGTACATTTAGCTTGTCATCAGGTTACTACGATGCTTACTTCAAAAAAGCTGGTCAAGTTCGTACATTGATTATCCGTGATTTTGAAAAAATCTTTGCGGACTATGATTTGATTTTGGGTCCAACAGCTCCAAGCGTAGCCTTTGGTTTAGATACTCTTAATCATGACCCAGTTGCAATGTATTTGGCAGATATTTTGACAATCCCTGTTAACTTAGCTGGTCTTCCAGGTATTTCAATTCCTGCTGGATTTGCTCAAGGTCTCCCAGTTGGTATGCAATTGATTGGTCCAAAATACAGTGAAGGAACAATTTATCAAGCAGCTGCAGCCTTTGAAGCAACAACTGATTATCATAAACAACAACCGATTATTTTTGGAGGTGACAAATAATGAACTTTGAAACAGTCATCGGGCTTGAAGTCCACGTTGAGTTAAATACAAATTCAAAGATTTTTTCACCGACATCAGCACATTTTGGTAATGAACAAAATGCCAATACAAATGTTATCGACTGGTCATTCCCAGGTGTTCTTCCTGTGATGAACAAAGGTGTTATTGACGCTGGTATTAAAGCAGCTTTGGCGCTTAACATGGACATTCACCAAAATATGCACTTTGACCGCAAAAACTATTTCTATCCTGATAATCCAAAAGCTTACCAAATTTCACAATTTGATGAGCCAATTGGATACAATGGTTGGATCGAAATTGAACTTGAAGATGGTTCAACTAAGAAAATCCGCATCGAACGTGCTCACTTGGAAGAAGACGCTGGTAAAAACACTCACGGTACAGATGGTTATTCATATGTTGACCTTAACCGTCAAGGTGTGCCATTGATTGAAATCGTATCAGAAGCTGATATGCGTTCACCAGAGGAAGCTTACGCTTACCTAACTGCGCTTAAAGAAGTCATCCAATACACAGGTATTTCTGATGTGAAAATGGAAGAAGGTTCTATGCGTGTAGATGCCAATATCTCTCTTCGTCCATATGGTCAAGAAGAATTTGGTGTGAAAGCTGAGTTGAAAAACTTGAACTCATTTAACAATGTGCGCAAAGGGCTTATCTATGAACAAAAACGCCAAGCACAAGTTCTTCGTTCAGGTGGTCAAATTCAACAAGAAACACGTCGTTACGATGAAGCAACTGGTGAAACAATCTTGATGCGTGTCAAAGAAGGTTCATCAGATTACCGTTACTTCCCAGAACCAGACCTACCACTTTATGAAGTATCTGATGAATGGATTGAATCTGTTCGCAAAACATTGCCAGAGTTTCCAAAAGACCGTCGTGCTAAATACATTAATGAATTTGGTTTGACAGCTTACGATGCTGGTCAATTGACAGCAACTAAAGAAACATCTGACTTCTTTGAAAGTGCTGTGGCTCTTGGTGGTGACGCTAAACAAGTTTCTAACTGGCTTCAAGGTGAAGTGGCACAATTCCTTAATAGCGAAAATAAAACTATTTCAGAAATCTTGTTGACACCTGAAAACCTTGTTGAAATGCTTGCAATCATCGCTGATGGTACAATTTCATCAAAAATTGCCAAGAAAGTATTTGTTCATTTGGCTAAAAATGGTGGTTCAGCACGTGAATACGTTGAAGAAGCTGGTTTGGTTCAAATTTCTGACCCTGCTGTGCTTATCCCAATTATTCACCAAGTCTTTGAAGACAACGAAGCTGCCGTTGCTGACTTTAAGTCTGGTAAACGTAACGCTGACAAAGCCTTTACAGGGTTCTTGATGAAAGCCACAAAAGGTAAAGCCAATCCACAAGTTGCGCTTAAATTGTTGGCACAAGAATTGGCAAAATTAAAAGAAGACTAATAAGTTAAAATCATCCTTCGGGGTGATTTTTTGCTGGTCAAATATGATAGAATTTTCAGAAATATTATTTTACAAAAAGTGTCAGAAGCGGTGTGTTTTCTTTGATTTAAATATGTTATACTGGTAGCTGAATTTATTTTTGATGAGTTGAATGGAGTTAAGATGAATAAGAATTTAAAGGGAACAATCATGGTGCTTATGGCGGGTGTTGCTTGGGGAATTTCTGGGATTTCTGGGCAGTATCTTATGTCACACGGCATGAATATCAACCTGCTAACAAGCGTAAGATTGATTGTTTCTGGAATTTTGTTAACAGCGATGGCTGTTATTTCTCAACCAAAGCAATTTTTTTCAGCGATTAAACAAAAGAAAGTTCTTGGTGGCATCGCTTTGTTTGCCATTGTTGGTCTTTTGATGAATCAATACGCGTATTTGATGGCAATTCATTATACAAATGCTGGTACGGCAACGGTTTTACAGTATGTGGCACCGATTATCATTTTGGCATATGTGTCATTGAAAAATAAACAAATGCCGACGTTATCGGAATTAGCAGCGATTGTTTTTGCGGTTTTGGGAACCTTTATCATTGCAACTCATGGGCGTTTTGATGGTTTGGCAATGACACCAAAGGGCTTTTTCTGGGGCTTGTTTTCAGCGGTGACTTATTCATTTTACATTGTTTTACCAGCGAAATTAATCCGTGAATTCGGTAGCTTTACGGTGATTGGACTTGGTATGCTGATGGGTGGTGTTGTTTTTCCAATCGCAACTCGTTCTTGGCAGTACCCTCTAGTCTTGACTGCGGGTAATTGGTTAGCCTTGTTTGGAATTATCATCATCGGTACAGTCTTTGCTTACACGTTCTTTTTGAAAGGGACAACGATTATTGGTGCTGTCAAAGGAAGTTTGTTAGCAGCAATTGAGCCTGTTTCATCAGTCTTTTTCTCTGTTACCATTATGCGAGAAATTTTCTATCCGATGGATTTTATGGGAATGTTTTTCATTATTGTTGCTGTTTTAACCATTTCTCTACGAGATTTGGTCGCTGTTCGTAAGCAGTTGCATTAATTTTATTATAGAAGTTTTCAAAGTTATGGTTAAGTTTATTTGGCTTATCATAACTTTTTTAGTATTCATGTAATAAAGAATTTTTAGAAAGATTATTTTACAAATACAGGTGATAAAAGTCGCTGCTTTCTCTGTAATAATTGTGTTATACTTGTATCCGCACATTATTAGAAAAGGTGATGAAGTAACATGAATAAAAATCTAAAAGGAAGTATCATGGTAATCATAGCAGGGATTGCTTGGGGACTTTCTGGAGTCTGTGGGCAGTTTTTGATGTCTCGCGGAATGAATGTTAGTTTATTAATTAGCCTGCGTTTAATGATTTCTGGAGCTGTGCTGACAAGCATTGCTGTGATAAAATATAGAACTAATTTCTTAAAAGTGGTGACCTCGAAGTCAGCTCTTTGTGGCATTGCACTTTTTGCGCTTATTGGACTTTTGCTAAACCAGTACTCTTATCTGGTAGCTATTGATTGTACAAATGCTGGGACAGCAACGGTGTTACAATACATGTCACCGATTATTGTTCTAGCTTTTGTTTCGCTAAAAGAAAGACGTTTTCCACAGATTAGTGAATTATTCGCTATTTTTTTTGCTGTGTTAGGGACGTTTATCATTGTGACACACGGGCGACTAGATAGTTTAGCGATAACTCCAAAGGGTATTGTTTGGGGATTGCTAGCAGCGATTACGGCTGCCTTTTGCATTACATTACCAGCTAAATTTGTTCGTGAGTTTGGTAGCTTTCCAGTGATTGGTTTAGGGATGCTGATGGGTGGTATTGTTTCGGTTTTAGTCACAAATCCATGGCAATACTCACTTGTTTTAGACTGTGAAAATTTGCTGGGATTGTTTGGCATTATTGGTATTGGAACAATCCTAAATTACAGTTTGTTTTTCATGGGAACGGCAATCGTTGGTCCTGTAAAAGGGAGTTTAATGGCTGCGCTTGAGCCGATATCATCTGTTGTTTTCACTGTTATTTTAATGCACGAAGTGTTTTATCCAATGGATTTTCTGGGAATGTTTTTAATCATTATGGCTGTTTTAATGATTTCTCTTCGAGATTTAATTCTTGTGCGTAAGCAGCTACATACAGATTCTAAAAAGTTATGATTAATGGTCATAACTTTTTTTATTTTGCACCTTGACACTTTTAGAAAATAAGACTAGAATATAATTTGCTAGCTATCTAACAATTCGCTAGCTAACAAAAATTGAGGAAATGTAATGGAAAAAAATATTGGACGTCTGCTCAAAAAAGCGAGTAATCAATTAGGACGTGAATTTGACCAGTTTGCAAAACCTTTTGATTTGACGGGAACACAAATGTCTATTATTGATTTTTTAAGTCATGAGGAAAAAGAAGAATATTTCCAACAAGACATTGAAAGAGAATTCAATATTCAACGCTCAACAACGACAGTGTTATTACAGCGCATGGAGAAAAAGGATTTGATTTACCGTCAAGTATCGCAAAAAGATGCTAGACAAAAATCCGTTCATTTGACGGAGAAAGCTCGAAATTTGGCACAAGAATGCCGTGCTTATTTTAGTAGTCAGGAAAAAGAGCTTGAGGAGCATTTTCCAGCTGATGAAATCGAAATTTTCGAGAAGATTTTACATTATTACATGAGAGAAAAATAGGAGGAAACATGTCAGAAGAAAAAATTTCACCTAAAGTGATTAGAGCGATTATTGGTGCGGGTATGTTGTCATTTTGTGGTGTTGTTGTTGAAACAGCGATGAATATTACTTTTCCAACTTTGATGAAAGAATTTGGAATTAATACCTCAACTGTTCAATGGATGACAACAATTTACCTTTTGGTAGTGGCATCAGTTGTGCCATTGTCAGCATATTTGAAACGCTCATTTAAAACAAAATCAGTCTTTTTAGCGGCTAACTTACTGTTTATTTTGGGTGTCTTGATTGATACAGTAGCACCAAGTTTTGGAATGCTTTTGTTTGGTCGTGTTATCCAAGGGATTGGTGTTGGTACTGCCTTACCGCTAATGTTTAACATCATCTTGGACCAAGTTCCAATGAGTAAAATCGGAGCTATGATGGGTGTCGGAACATTGATTACAGCGGTTGCTCCAGCAGTTGGTCCTACATTTGGTGGTTTAGTTGCATCAAGTTTAGGTTGGCGTTTTATCTTTATCTTATTGATTCCATTGTTGTTGATTTCTTTGGCGTTAGGTGTGACTTCCATTGAGCAAAAAAATGATGTAGCACGTGAAAAATTAGATATTTTGAGTGTTGTAGCTGTTCTTTGCTTGTTCATCGGCTTGATTTTAGGAATTAACAATTTAGCGGAATATGCCTTCTTTAGCGCACCTGTTTTGGTTAGTTTGCTTGTTGGGATTTTGGGACTTATTGTTCTTGTTAAACGTTCAGCACAATTAAGTCAGCCAATTATTAATTTATCTGTTTTAAAAAATCCTAAACTTTCAGGTCACGTGATTGCTTTCTTCCTATTCCAAATTGTTAACTTAGGAATGTCATTTGTTGTTCCAAACTATGTGCAATTAGTTAATGGTTCAACATCAACAGTAGCAGGTCTTTTAGGATTCCCTGGTGCCTTTCTCGGTGCTTGCTGTGCTCCGTTTAGTGGTAATATCTTAGACCGCTTAGGTGCTAAAAAACCAATTATTTTTGGAGCAAGTCTTGTTGTCTTTGCACTTTGCTTGTTTAGTATCTTTGGATTGCATTTGCCAAATACTTGGTTAGCTATTATTTATATCTTCTTGATGGTGGGTGTCGGTGTTGCTTTTGGTAACATCATGACAAATGGTCAAAAACAAGTTGCATCACAAGAACGTACAGATGCTAATGCTATCTTTACAACATTGCAACAATTTGCAGGTGCTGTCGGTACAACAGTTGCTTCATTAATCGTGGCATTAGGTCAAGCAGATACGACTCTTAGCTACACAGCAGCAACTGCTAAAGGGTCACGTAATGCCTTTATCGTTTTATTAGTTTTAGCCGTTATCCAACTTATCATTTTGTTACGAGTTGTTGATGGTAAACAAAAAGAAGCTTAGATATTATCAAATACGAGGTTGAGCGGGTTCGTCTCACCTCTTTTTTTTTGACAGATTTTGAGAAAGTGTCCATAAGTAATTGACAAGCTTTATTGCGATATTTATAATGAAATTTGTTAAAAATGGAGGAAAATGATTATGAAAAGTATCGGAAAAGCTTTAGGAAAAGAAATTGCTAGGATTGTAGTGATTCTTGCTGTTATTGCTGCTGTTGTTTTTTATTTGAAAGACAACAATTGGTTTAAAAAAATCTTTGACGGTGACACAGAAGCCAAATATGAATATGTTGTCAAACGTTTCTCAAAGAAAAATGAATTACTTGTTGCAGATGCAGAAGTAGACACGACTGCGACGCAGACATTTAATTCAAATGCGACTAAAGATTGGCCAGACTGGACAAAAACAATTGCTAATGTGATTGTCAGCCGTAAATTAGAAATGAAAATTCCTGTAAAAACGGAATTTAAGCTAGAATTGGCAGATATCTCTAAAAACGATATTGACATCAAAAATAATGTTTTGACATTCAAAAATCCTTTAACTGTAAAAGTTGATTCACAAAAAGAGGGTGACCTTGAAATTTTGTCTTCTTCTTCTGGAATTGTTGATAAAGCAGTTGATGTTGTTACTTCGAATAAAAAAGCAATGGAATTTTTGGATAAAAAAAGCCAAACTGTTATTTATAAAACGAGTAATAATGTTATGAAGCAAGAAAAATATCAGAAAAAGGTAGCCAAATACATTAGTCAGGATTTGGAACAATTACTTAATCTCAAATCTAACGATAAAATTAGTGTTAAAGTCAATGTTTCAGATTTGAAATTTGAAAATATTGACCCGAAAGAATAAGAGAATCTATGAAGCTGGGGTAGAAGGATTATCCCAGCTTTTTAGTGAAAAAATCCTAATATGGAAGTGTTTTTCAATTCGCTATATTTTGGCAAATATGTTAAAATGAATAGTAAAATATATTTTTTTGGAGAAGAATTTGAGTATAGACGATTATAGGCCGACCTTCGTGGTTGAGGCAGTTTATGATTTAAGAGCAGATGACTTGTTACGACGTGGTATTCATGCCGTTTTAGTTGATTTGGATAATACTTTAATTGCATGGAATAATCCCGATGGAACGCCTGAAGTGCGTGCGTGGTTAGATGAAATGACCATGGCGGATATTTCAGTTGTTGTCGTATCAAATAACAAGCATTCGCGTGTTCATCGCGCGGTTTCACGATTTGGTGTGGACTTTGTTAGCCGTGCCATGAAACCTTTCACACGTGGTATTAATATGGCAATCAAACGTTATGGGTTCGACCGTGACGAGGTTATCATGGTGGGTGACCAATTGATGACAGACATTCGTGCAGCGCATCGTGCTGATATCAAGTCTGTTTTAGTAAAACCGCTGGTAACATCAGATGCTTGGAATACGAAAATTAATCGTTGGCGTGAACGCCGTGTTTGGGCCAAACTTGAAGAAAAATACGGAAAAATTCAATATCAAAAAGGAATTTAATGGAAGAATTATTATGTATTGGCTGCGGAGCCAAAATTCAAACTGAGGATAAAGAAAAAGCAGGTTATACTCCAAAAGCAGCTCTTGAAAAAGGGCTAGAAAGTGGCGAGTTATACTGTCAAAGATGTTTTAGATTGCGTCATTATAATGAAATCACAGATGTGCATATCACAGATGACGAATTTTTGAAACTTCTTCACGAAGTTGGTGACAGCGATGCCCTTGTGGTTAACGTTGTGGATATCTTTGATTTCAACGGTTCAGTTATCCCTGGTTTACCACGTTTTGTTTCTGGAAATGATGTCCTCCTTGTCGGAAATAAAAAAGACATTTTGCCAAAATCAGTTAAAGATGGTAAAGTGACACAATGGTTGACAGAACGTGCTCATGAAGAAGGTCTACGTCCAGTTGATGTCATTTTGACAAGTGCACAAAATCATCAAGCTATCAAAGACTTGATTGAAAAAATTGAAAAATTACGTCGTGGTCGTGATGTGTATGTGGTTGGTGTTACAAACGTTGGTAAATCAACACTTATCAATGCTATCATCAAAGAAATTACAGGTGAAAAAGATATTATTACGACATCTCGTTTCCCTGGAACAACCCTTGATAAAATTGAAATTCCATTGGATGATGGTAGCCATATTTTTGATACTCCAGGTATCATTCACCGTCACCAAATGGCGCACTATCTTGGCGATAAAAACTTAAAATACATTAGTCCTAAGAAAGAAATTAAACCAAAAACTTATCAGCTTAACCCTGAACAAACCCTATTCTTGGCTGGTTTAGGACGTTTTGATTTCATTTCAGGAGACAAGCAAGGCTTTACAGCTTATTTTGACAACAATTTGAAATTACATCGTACAAAATTAGCTGGAGCAGATGCTTTTTATGACAAACATGTTGGTAGCCTTTTGACACCACCAACAGATAAAGAATTGGCAGATTTTCCAAAATTAGTCCGTCATGAATTTACTATCAAAGATAAGATGGATGTGGTTTATTCTGGACTTGGTTGGATTCGTATTAAAGCAACAAAAGATAAACCTGTGAAAATTGCTGCATGGGCACCAGAAGGTGTAGCAGTTTTGCTTCGCAAGGCATTGATTTAAAAGAATAAAAAGAAAGGAAGTTCAAGTCAGATTTCACTGATTTGAACAAGGCTGGAAATTCCTTAAAAAGACAATTTAGCAGAATTAAGATTTGATGCTGAGATTGTTTGGAGCGAATTTCTTGCCCTGATATGATAAATTATGTTAACAAGTAAACAACGTGCTTTCTTGAAATCAGAAGCACATTCAATGAAACCAATTGTACAAATTGGGAAAAATGGTCTTAATGACCAAGTGAAAACAAGTGTTCGAAACGCTTTGGATGCGCGTGAATTGATTAAAGTAACTCTTCTTCAAAATACAGATGAAGATATTCATGAAGTTGCTGAAATTTTAGAAGATGAAATTGGTTGCGATACAGTACTTAAAATTGGACGTATTCTTATCCTTTACAAAGAATCATCTAAAAAACAAAATCGCAAACTATCACCAAAAGTAAAAGAGCTCAATAAATAAAAATCACGTCTATTAACTGACAGATTTAGGGAGCTAGTCGTTTAAAAAGTCGCCTGGCTTGGAGGTAGTCAATATGGCATTAGAGTTGTTAACTCCGTTCACCAAAGTTGAATTGGAAAAAAAAGAAAAAGATAAAAATCGTAAACAAATTGGAATTTTGGGTGGTAATTTTAACCCCGTTCATAATGCACATCTCGTCGTTGCAGACCAAGTTCGCCAACAACTGTGTTTGGATAAGGTTTTTCTTATGCCCGAATATGAACCACCACATGTTGACAAGAAAAATACGATTGATGAAAAACACCGCTTGAAAATGCTTGAATTGGCTGTTGAAGGTGTTGACGGTTTAGACATTGAGACCATTGAATTAGAACGAAAAGGTATCAGTTATACTTACGATACCATGAAACTTTTGACCGAAAAAAATCCTGATGTGGATTATTACTTCATTATCGGTGCGGATATGGTGGATTATTTACCAAAATGGCACAAGATTGATGAATTGATTAAAATGGTGCAATTTGTCGGTGTTCAACGTCCGAAATACAAGGCAGGGACTTCTTATCCAGTGATTTGGGTTGATGTGCCGTTGATGGATATTTCATCAAGCATGATTCGCCATCATTTTGAAAATGGTTGTCGTCCTAATTTCCTAATGCCACAGGCAGTTATTGACTATATTGAGAAAGAAGGTCTTTATCGTGACCTATGAGAGCTATACAGCTGGAATTGAGCGTGAAGCGTTATTAAAAAAAGTCGCTGCTGCGATGAGTGAAAAACGGTTTAACCATGTTCTTGGTGTGGAACAATCTGCGATTGAATTGGCAGAGCGTTATGGTTATGACACGGAAAAAGCAGGGTTTGCTGGCTTGATTCATGACTACGCTAAGGAACTTTCTGACCAAGAATTCTTAGACTTGATTGATAAATACAAGCTTAATCCAGAACTTAAAAAATGGGGAAATAATGTCTGGCATGGCATGGTCGGCATTTATAAAATTCAAGAAGATTTGGGTGTGACTGACAAGGAAATCTTGCGCAGTATTGAAACACATACCGTTGGCTCAGGTAATATGTCGTTGCTAGATAAAATTGTTTATGTGGCAGATTATATTGAACCCAATCGCCGCTTTCCGTTGGTAGAAGAAGCGCGCGTGATTGCCAAGGAATCTCTTGATAAAGCTGTGGCTTACGAAACTGTTCATACCGTTGAACACCTAGCCCACCAAGCGTTCCCAATTTTCCCACAAACCATTGAAACGTATAATGCGTATGTTGGATTTATGAGGAATGATAAATGAAAACGGCTCTATTAGTAGTTGATATTCAAACAGCTTTGATAGAAGCTAGACCATATGCTGTTGAAAACTGTTTGTCTGTCTGGCAGAAAGTAATTGCCACTTGTCGTAAGAAAAACATCGAAGTCATTTATGTTCGACATAATGATGGTGAATTATTGACAGGGAGTTATGGCTGGGAAATCTACAGAGATATTGCTCCAGAAGCTGGTGAGAAAATCTTTGATAAGCATTACAATAGTGCTTTTAAAGAGACAGACTTACAGGCTTATTTGAAAAGATATGATATTGAGCATTTGATTGTTATTGGTATGGCGACCGATTACTGTATAGATACGACTATTAAAGTAGCTTTTGAGTTAGGGTATCAGGTGACCATTCCCAAATATGGAACAACAACATTTGATAGTAAGTTATTGACAGCCGAACAATTGCAAGTACATTATGAAAATATTTGGCATAATCGTTTTGCCAAAGTAAAAACGATAGAAGAATTATTGAAAGAGGATTTATATTGACTAAAGAAGAGCTTTTAGCTGTTGTTGTGAAAGCAGCTGATGAGAAACGTGCAGAAGATATGGTCGTTTTAGACCTTTATGGATTGACTAGTGTGACTGACTATTTTGTAGTGGTTAGCGCAATGAACACACGTCAATTGGATGCTATTGCTGAAAATATTCGTGAAAAAGTCAAAGAAGCTGGTGGCGATGCTAGTCATGCTGAAGGTGATAGCCGCACTGGTTGGGTACTTCTTGACCTTAATGATGTTGTTGTTCACATTTTCTCAGAAGATGAACGTGAACACTATAACATTGAAAAACTTTGGCACGAAGCACCAATGGTTGACGTGTCAGAATATCTTGCTTAAGAATAATTTGCCTTGCCGATTGGCAAGGTTTTTGAAACTTGAAGAGAAAAGAACATGAACAAAAATTACGAAAAATTTGCAGCGGTTTATGATGCCATCATGGATGACAGCCTTTATGATAAATGGACTGACTTTTCGCTCCGCCATTTTCCAAAAGATAAGAAAAAACTCTTGGAATTAGCTTGTGGAACTGGGATTCAATCAGTGCGCTTTGCTAAAGCGGGCTTTGATGTGACAGGGCTTGATTTGAGTGAAGAAATGCTTGAAATTTCGAGAAAACGTGCACAAGCAGCAGGCGAAGCTATTGAATTCAAACAAGGTAATATGCTTGATTTGTCACAAGCTGGGAAATATGATTTGGTGACTTGTTACTCAGATTCTATCTGTTACATGGCAGATGAGGTCGAAGTTGGTGACGTCTTTAAGCAAGTTTATGATTGCTTGAACGAAGACGGTGTCTTTATTTTTGACGTGCATTCAACTTATAAGACTGATACTGTCTTTCCTGGCTATTCTTACCATGAAAATTCAGAAGAATTTGCCATGGTTTGGGATACTTACGCTGATGAAGCACCACATTCCGTTGTGCATGAATTGACTTTCTTCTTACAAGACGAAGACGGACGCTTCACACGCTTTGATGAAGTCCATGAAGAACGTACTTACGAAGTCTTAACTTACGATATCCTCTTGGAACAAGCAGGCTTCAAATCATTCAAACTCTACGCCGACTTCGAAGACAAAAAGCCACGCAAAAAATCAGAACGCTGGTTCTTTGTGTGCCAGAAGTAGGGGGAGAATAATCCACTCATTAATTCGCTCACTTTTTTACTCAAAATGAGCGGATTTTTGAGCGAATTAGGGAAAAGTTGACTGAACTATACTTAAAAAGGAGCGCCATATGACTGTTACTGGTATCATTGCTGAATTTAATCCTTTCCATAATGGGCATCGTTATTTGTTGTCGCAGGCTGAGGGTGTGAAGATTGTTGCCATGTCTGGTAATTTTGTTCAACGTGGCGAGCCTGCGATTGTGGATAAGTGGACACGCGCTGAGATGGCTCTGCGAAATGGGGCTGATTTGGTGGTTGAATTGCCATTTTTGGTGGCTGTTCAGTCAGCAGATTACTTTGCACAAGGTGCGGTGGACATTTTAGAGCGTCTAGGTGTGGATAAGTTGGCTTTTGGCACGGAAGAAAATCTGGATTATCAACACTTTTCACAGATTTATGGGGATAATCAACAGAAAATGGTGGATTACTTGCAAAGTTTGCCAGATAATTTGTCTTATCCACAGAAAACGCAGAAAATGTGGGAGAAATTTGCTGGTGTGGACTTTACTGGCAATACACCAAATCACATTTTAGGGCTTTCTTATGCTAGAGCTTGCGCTGGGAAAGACATTCAGTTGACTCCAATCATGCGTCAAGGTGCAGGTTATCATTCACTTGAGACAGAAACGCCGTTTGCTTCCGCAACAAATTTGCGTGTCCACAGGAAAGACAAAGATTTTGTGGATAAATTCATGCCAGATGCAGACCTTTTTCTCGACGCTCCTCAGGTGACTTGGGATGATTATTTCCAATTACTCAAGTATCAAATCTTGACAAATACTGATTTAACGGGGATTTTTCAAGTTAATGAAGAACTTGCCAGCCGTATCCGCTCTGTTATTAGGAGCGTAGCGACTGTGGACGAGTTAGTGGATAAAGTGGCGACAAAACGCTATACGAAAGCACGTGTGCGCCGTATTTTGGCGTATATCTTGGTGGGAGCTGTGGAAAATCCGCTGCCAGAAGCGGTTCATGTCTTGGGATTTACGCCAAAAGGTCAAACACACCTCAAGACGGTGAAAAAAGCTGTGGATATCGTGGCTCGAATCGGTGCAAAACCGTGGGATTCAGTGACCCAACAGGCTGACCAAGTCTATCAGTTGGGTAATCCACAAGTTCAAGAACAAAACTGGGGAAAAGTTCCAGTGAGAATAACAGAATAAATTAAAAAAAGTTCATTTTTTCCCTTGACTCTGTCGTAACGTCATAGCCTATACTTGTCATCAAGAGGAGGTAACTCATGAAAACAGTAAAAGAGATGAGTCGTATTTCAGGAATCAGTGTTAGGACTTTGCATTATTATGACCAGATTGGTCTTTTGAAGCCCTCTTTTGTGGGTGAAAATGGCTACCGCTACTATGATGCGGAGGCTTTTAGACGCTTGCAAGAAATTCTCTTGTTTCGTGAATTAGAATTTCCTCTTAAAAAAATTAAGGAAATCCTGTCAGAACCTAGCTATGATAGACAATCTGCTCTTGCTGACCAAATAAAGTGGTTGGAATTAAAGAGAGAGCACTTGGAAAAGGTTATCGGTCATGCTAAAGCTCTGCAGGAAAATGGAGAAAGTATTATGACATTCACAGCTTATGACAAGTCGGATTTGGAAGCTTTTCAAAAAGAAGCCAAAGAACGCTGGGGCAATACAGAAGCCTACCAAAACTTTGAAAATAATGACCAAACTGATTTTTCAGTCATTACGGAAGAAATGGCAGCGATAATGAAGGATTTTGCAGAGTCGAAAACGCTTTCTGCTACAGACAGTAAGGTTCAAAAACAAGTTGAAACTTTGCAAAATTACATTAGTAAACAATTTTATCCTTGTGATTTAAATGTATTGTCAGGTCTTGGACAGATGTATGTTGCTGATAATCGTTTCACTGATTTTATTGATAAGGTTGCAGGGCAAGGTACAGCTAGCTTTGTCAGCTCTGCCATTGCAGAATATGTTAAAAATAATGGATAATTTATCAGTAGCCCAAGCTTTTTAGAAGCTTGGGTTTTCATTTCCAAACCAAATGTCAGCAGTTTTTCTTTGCTCATGCTAAAATGAGGGTATCAATGTAACGGAGGAAAAATCATGACTAATCTAGGAATTACAGGTGTAACAGGACATTTGGGCGGCTTTGTTGCTAGAAAGTTATCAGAAGCTGGTCTTGCAACACGTCTTTTGGCTCGTTCGCCAGAACGTGCCCCAGAATTGGCAGGTGCTACTGTGAAAAAATGCAGTTATGAGTATTCGGATGAAGCGGTTGAGGCACTTTCGGGTGTTGATGTCCTTTTTATGATTTCAGCTAAGGAAAATCCCGAACGCTTGCAACAGCATTTAGCATTTGTGGATGCCGCTAAAGAAGCTGGTGTGAAGCACATTGTTTACACTTCATTTTATAATGCTAGTCCAGATTCGACCTTTACTTTGGCGCGTGACCATGCGGCAACTGAAAATTATATTAAAGAAAAAGGGCTGACTTACACTTTCTTGCGAGATAATTTTTATATTGATTTCTTTGTCGATATGGCGCGTGAATATGGTGAAATCAAGGGTCCTGCGGGAAATGGAAAGGTTTCTGCTGTTGTGCGCTCGGACGTTGCCGATGTGGCGGTAGAAATTCTTAAAAATCCTGAAAACTGGGCTAATCAAACCTTAAATATGACTGGACCAGAGGAATTAAGTTTGGCGGAAATGGCAGAGCAAATCAGTCATTTTCTTGGAAAAACGGTGACCTACGTTGAAGAAACGGTTGAGGAAGCTTATGAATCCCGCAAAATTTGGCAAGCAGAGCAATGGGAGTATGATTCTTGGGTATCAACGTATACAGCCATTGCCAAAGGTGAACAGGCAGGATTATCAGATGATATCAAACGTGTGCTTGGAGAAGCCCCAACGTCATTAGCAGAGTATTTGACAACGTTAGATTAATCTGGTGCTACGTTGTGCAAAAAATTGGAAATTTAAACCATTGTAAGGGATTTAAACACCGTCTCCATTTTACAGAGGCCTTGCAAAGTGCTATAATATTAGGGATTACGAATTTAGCTTTGCTAGTTCAGTAGTTAATGATTAGGCTGTTTTCAGTCGAATCAATTAATCATGCTAAAATAAAAAAATAATCTTTACAAAGGAGACTACCCATGGGACGTAAGTGGGCTAATATTGTTGCCAAAAAAACTGCCAAAGATGGTGCTAACTCTAAAGTTTATGCTAAATTTGGTGTTGAAATCTATGTAGCTGCTAAAAAAGGTGAACCAGATCCAGAATCAAACTCAGCTTTGAAATTTGTACTTGAACGTGCAAAACAAGCGCAAGTACCAAAACACGTTATCGACCGCGCAATCGATAAAGCTAAAGGTAATACAGATGAAACTTTCGTTGAAGGTCGTTACGAAGGATTTGGACCAAACGGTTCAATGATTATCGTTGATACTTTGACAAGTAACGTTAACCGTACTGCCGCTAACTTGCGTACTGCATTTGGTAAAAACGGTGGTAACATGGGAGCATCTGGTTCTGTATCTTACATGTTCGATAAAAAAGGTGTTATTGTCTTTGATGGTGAAGACGCAGATAGCATTTTTGAACAATTGCTAGAAGCTGACGTTGATGTTGAAGACGTAGAAGCAGAAGATGGTGTTGTAACTGTCTACACAGCTCCAACTGACCTTCACAAAGGTATCGAAGCTTTGCGTGCTAACGGTATTGAAGAATTCAAAGTTACTGAACTTGAAATGATTCCTCAATCAGAAGTGTCACTTGAAGGTGAAGATCTTGAAGTCTTTGAAAAACTTGTTGACACTCTTGAAGATGATGAAGACGTGCAAAAAGTTTACCACAACGTTGCAGACTTCTAATTCTGTATTTAAATAGAAGTAAAGGTGTTTGGTGTCAACTAAATGCCTTTTTTTCTGTGGTGATAAACGATGGTTATCTTGGTGATAAATAAAATCTATTGGCAATTTATGACGATTTAGGCTAGAATAATCTTATCACAGTAAGATAACCTTAAAACTAATGAAAGAGAGGAACTCAAATGAAACAGGTCATTGTTGGGATTACAGGAAATATTAAAGAAATGCCAGCTATGTCAGGAATGCATTTTGATGCAGTTTCTCGTCATTTATCAGATGGTGTTAAGGTTGCTGGGGGTGTTCCAATTATCATTCCTTTGGGAACTCCAGAACTTGCCAAAACGTACGTTAGCATGATTGACAAATTAGTCTTATCAGGTGGGCAAAATGTCAATCCGAAGTTTTATGGCGAAGAAAAAGAAATTGATAGTGATGATTACTGCTTGGAACGTGACGAATTTGAATTTGCTTTGGTAAAAGAAGCCCTTCGTCAAAATAAACCGATTTTTGCGGTCTGCCGTGGTATGCAACTATTGAATGTTGCCTTGGGTGGTACGCTTAATCAAAAGGTAGACAATCATTGGCAAGATGATATTTCAGGAACATCTCATGAGGTTGAAATTGTGCCAAATAGTCGTGTTAGCCATTTGGTAAAATCAGGGTCATGGATTAATTCATTCCATCATCAAAGTGTTAAAGATTTGGCTCCAAATCTAGTAGCAACAGCGCGTGATGTTCGTGACGGAACAATCGAAGCCTATGAAAGCAAACACGGTGCGCCAATTTTGGGGATTCAATGGCATCCAGAATTGCTGTTGGAAAAAAGCGAAAGCCGTTTGCTGTTCAATTATTTGGTGAAAACTTTATAGAAATAATAGAGCTGATGTCAGTCAGCTTTTTTGCTACCCAGCGTTTTAGGAGGATTGAAAATGAAAAAAGTGTTATTAGGATTGGCAATTTTATTAAGTGCTAGCTTGAGTGTTAGCGTAGAAGCAGCTGATAAAAAGGCTGTTGTAGCGACTGCGGGGGATATTAAGCCTTTTTCTTATCAGAATAAAAAAGGTCAGCTAACAGGTTACGACATTCAGGTCATAAAGGCAGCTAGCAAATATATCGATGGTTATGAGATTAGCTTCAAAAAGACAGCATGGGATTCAATATTTGTTGGGTTAGATAGTGATATTTACCAAGTTGCGGCTAATAACCTTTCCTATACTAAAGAACGTGCCAATAAATACCTTTATTCGGTGCCGATTGCTAAGAATCCCTTGGTTTTAGTCGTGAAAAATGGCTCTAAAATTACTTCTTTAGATGATATTGGCGGTAAGACGACTCAAGATGATACAGGAACGTCAACGGCAAAATTTGTCGATGATTGGAATAGCCAACACAGTGATAATCCGTCAACGATTGATTATTCTGGGGAAGATGTGACTAAGCGATTATTGGACTTAGATGACGGAGAATTTGATTATCTGATTTTTGATAAAATTTCGGTTGAGACGATTATTAACCAAAAGAACTTGGATTTGACGGTTATTGAGCTGAATACAGATGATAATCCGAATAACTATATTATCTTTTCAAGCGAGAGTAAACAACTCCAAAAAGCGTTCAATAAAGCAGTGAAGAAATTGTATGCTAATGGAACTCTAGAAAAGTTAAGTCAAAAATATCTAGGTGGTAGTTATTTACCAGAAGCATCAGCATTAGAGGTGAGCAAATGACAGCAGAATTTTATGATAAATTAACACAAATTCGTCGAGATATTCATCAACACCCCGAAGTGTCTGAACGTGAATTTAATACGACAGAATTTCTGAAAAACTATATTTCAAATCTTGGAATTCGCATTGTTGAAACAAGTTTGAAGACAGGATTTATTGCTGAAATTGGGCAGGGTGAGCCGATTATTGCTCTGCGAGCTGATATTGACGCTCTGCCGATTCGAGAAGCCAATACGTTTGATTATGCTAGTAAAAATGGTGCTATGCATGCTTGTGGACACGATTTTCACCAGACAAGTTTACTAGGAGCAGCGGAAATTTTAAAGGCAAAAGAAGCTGACATCAAGGGAACAATTCGCTTGATTTTCCAACCAGCTGAGGAAGTGGCGACTGGTGCTGATGCGGTGATTGAAGCAGGTGGCATAGAGGGAGTTTCTGCGATTATTGGCTACCATAATAACCCTCATCTTAAACCTGGGCAAATTGGCTTGCGCTCAAAAGCGATTATGGCAGCTGTTGAAAAATTCAAAGTTACGGTAACTGGTGTTAGCGGTCATGCCGCACGCCCTGATTTTGGTATCGATACGATTTTGACTATTACGACAATCGTGAATAATTTGCAGGCAATTATTAGCCGAACAGTTTCGCCATTTGATGCGGCGGTACTTTCGGTGACACATATTGATGCTGGGACAACGTGGAATGTCTTGCCAGACTCAGGCTATTTTGAAGGAACGATTCGCTCATTTACGCCTGAAAATCGAGTGTATTTGCGTGAGCGATTTACCAAAATTGTGGAAAATACAGCTGAGCAATTTGGTGCACAAGTTACTATCGAGTGGGGAAGAACACCAACGGTGACTTACAACGATGAAACCTTGACACCGCTTATTTTTGAGCATTCAAAACAGTTTGCGCAAGTTTTAGAAGTCGCTCCGTTGACAGGTGGAGAAGATTTTGCGACCTACCAAGAACACATTCCAGGTGTTTTTGCCTTGATTGGCAGCAACGGTGATGATAATGCAGCAGATTTACATCATGATACTTTTACCGTAAAAGACGAAGCTCTCCCAACTGCGGTTAATTATTATGTGCAAAACGCTCTTTACCTGCTAGACTATTACCGTTCTAAAAAGGATTAGCCATGTGTGATAAGTTTTATTTATCACTGTGATAGATTTTAAGTATTTGTTAAGTGAGCGTGCTGATGTTAAGATGTAAGCATACCTTTAAAGGAAGTTTCAAAAATAGGAGACAATTATGACAAAAATGAAAAAAATCCTTGGTGTAACAGGTATTGCACTAGCTTCAACAGCATTTTTAGCAGCATGTTCATCAAGCTCATCTTCATCAAATTCTTCAGGAAAAGAAGAAGTTGTCTTTGCTACAGTAGGGACAACAGCTCCATTTTCATATGAAGAAGATGGTGAGTTGACTGGTTATGATATCGAAGTCGCAAAAGCTGTTTTCAAAGATTCAGATAAATACGAAGTGACATTCAAAAAGACAGAATGGTCATCAATTTTCACTGGATTAGATTCAGGAAAATATCAAATGGGTGGTAATAACATTAGCTATACTGAAGAACGTTCAGCTAAGTATCTCTTCTCATATCCTATCGGTTCAACACCGTCAGTACTTGTCGTACCAAATGATAGTGATATAAGTTCTTATGATGATATTGGCGGTCATTCAACACAAGTGGTTCAAGGGACAACAACCGCTGCACAACTCGAAGAATATAATGACGAAAATGCAAGCAACACTGTTGACATCAATTATACCAATGAAAACATCACGCAAATCTTGACAAACCTCAACGATGGCAAATATGATTTCAAGATTTTTGATGCACCAACAGTTAACTCTGTCATTAAAAATCAAAGCTTGGATAATTTGAAAACCATTGATTTGGAATCTGAAGAGCAACCTTACATCTATTTTATCTTTGGACAAGACCAAGAAGATTTGCAAAAATTTGTTAACAAACGTTTGAAAGAATTGCAAGAAGACGGTACATTGACAGAACTCGCTGAAAAATATCTTGGTGGAGATTACACACCTTCAGCGGGTGATTTGAAAGTTCCAACATCAGATTAAAAAGTGTGGGGTATAGTTTTAAACTATAAGTAAACCTTATTAATAACAATTTGAAACCTATAATCAAATAGGATAAAATAAAAACACTTATTAAAACGAAAGAGGAAATATATATGAAATTGAAAAAATTATTTGGATTAGCTAGTGTCGCTTTTGCGTCGACAGTCTTGTTGGCAGCATGTGGAAGTTCTTCAAGTTCATCTTCTGATGACACAACACTTAAAGTTGGTGTTATGACTTTGGATGACGCAACAGAACCACTTTGGGACAAAGTGAAAGAATTAGCAGAAGATAAAGGTGTTAAGATTGAACTTGTTGAATTCACAGACTACAATCAACCAAACGAAGCCCTTCAAAATGGTGAAATTGATGTCAATGCTTTCCAACACAAATATTTCTTGAGTAACTGGAATTCTGAAAATGATGGAACTTTGGTAGAAGTTGCTGATACGCTTCTTAGCCCAATTCGTCTCTTCTCAGGAACTGACAGCGATGGTGATGCAAAATACACTGATGTTAAAGACATTCCAGATAAAGGAACAATTTCAATTCCTAACGATGCTTCAAATGAAAGTCGTGCCCTTTACCTTCTTCAATCTGCTGGTTTGATTGAATTGGATGTTTCAGGTGATGAATTAGCAACAATTAAAAACATTTCATCAAATCCTAAAAACTTGGACATTAAAGAAGTAGACGCTGCTCAAACAGCTTCAACATTGACATCAGTTGATGCCGCAGTTATCAATAACTCTTATGCACAATCTGCGGATGTTGACTATGATACAACACTTTACAAAGAAGCCGTTGATGATAACTCAGACCAATGGGTTAACGTTATTGCAGCTCAAAAAGGTTGGAAAAAATCAGACAAAGCTGACGCTATCAAAACTTTAGTTTCTGTTTACCAAACAGACGAAGTTGGAAAAATTATTGAAGAAGCTTCAAATGGTGCTGATATTCCTGCATGGGACGGTGCAACAACGTCATCAACAACATCTTCTTCATCAGAAGATGATGATTAATAGCTTGTTGAAAATGAAAAATTAGAGACTGGGACAGACCTCCCAGTCTCTAACTCATTATTCGTGAAAGATGTTGACTATCGCTAATTCACAATATGGAAAAGCTGTGGAAATCAGCAAATAAAGAACGATGAGTGATGATAGTAGTTTTAGGATTCGATTTTAAAATTAGTGGCAATATGGTAGAATAGTAACTTGGAGAGTTTTCAATACTTAACTGCCAGTATGCTTTGACTGTTGAGAGGTAGAAAATGGTAGTAAACGATAATAATCAGTTGCAGAAATTTGAAAATGACGACATTGCACAATATTATTTTGATATTTTACGTCAGTTAATTGCTAAAAAATCGATTTTTGCGCAGCAAATTGGGTTAGCAGAAGTGGCAAATTATCTTGGGGAGATTTTCACTGAAGCAGGCGCTGAGGTGACTATTGATGAAACTTGTACAGCTCCCTTTGTTTTAGCGCGTTTTAAGAGTGCTAGACCTGATGCTCAGACGATTATTTTTTACAATCATTATGATACTGTTCCAGCAGATAATGACCAGCCGTGGTCGTCCAATCCTTTTGAATTGACTGTCCGTGATGGTTATATGTATGGACGCGGTGTCGATGACGATAAAGGTCATATTACAGCACGCTTGACAGCTGTTCAGAAATACCGCCGTGAGTTTGGAGATTTTCCAGTTAACATTATATTTATTATGGAAGGTTCGGAAGAATCAGCTTCTGTTGGTCTTGAAACTTACCTTGAAAAATACGCAGATGAGCTTCGTGGTGCTGATTTGCTAGTATGGGAGCAAGGGATTTCAAATGCCAAAGGTCAGATTGAGATTTCTGGTGGGACAAAAGGTATCGTAACGTTTGATATGATTGTTGATTCTGCAAAGGTTGACATTCACTCAAAATTTGGTGCTGTGATTGAGTCGTCATCATGGTATTTATTAAATGCGATTGCTAGTCTTCGTGATGAAACTGGTCGTATTTTGGTTGATGGGATTTATGACCAAGTCATTGAGCCGAGTGAACGTGAATTGTCGCTTACTGTAGAACATGCCAATCTTGATGCTGATAATTTGAAAGAGTTATACGGTTTAACGTTACCGTTGCTGACAACTGATAAGGAAAAACTGGTTAGAACACTTTTCTTTGAGCCAGCTATTACCATTGAAGGCATTTCAACAGGCTATCAAGGACAAGGTGTCAAAACGATTTTACCAGCCAAAGCTCGAGCTAAAATGGAAGTTCGTTTGGTACCTGGTCTTGACCCGAAAGACGTTCTTTATAAAATTGAACAGCATTTGCAACAACGTGGTTTTGATGCAGTAGAATTGGTTTATACGTTGGGTGAAAAAGCGTATCGTAGCGATATGTCTGCTCCTGCTATTCTCAACGTGATTGAAATAGCTAAAGATTTTTCACCAAATGGTGTTTCTGTTTTACCAACGACTGCTGGTACTGGACCAATGTACCAATTCTTTGAAACCTTGCACGTACCAATTGCTTCTTTTGGAATTGGGAATCCGAATAGCCGTGACCATGCTGGAGATGAAAATGTTAAGTTAGCAGATTATTACACCCACATTGAAATGATTGAGGAGTTGATTAAGAGTTATGACAAAACCGATTATTAATTTAGAACATATTGACATTACGTTTTATCAGAAAAAACGCACAATAGAGGCGGTAAAAGATGTTTCTATTAGCATTGATAAAGGTGAAATCTATGGCATTGTTGGTTATTCTGGTGCAGGAAAATCAACTTTAGTTCGTACGATTAACTTGTTACAAGCACCGACTTCAGGAAAAATCACAATTGGTGATGATGTGACATTTGAAAATGGTAAAGTGCAGCTAAAAGGAGCCGCTTTACGTCAAAAACGTCAAAAAATTGGGATGATTTTCCAACACTTTAATTTGATGGCACAAAAAACAGCGCGCCAAAATGTGGCTTTTGCGCTTCGTCATTCTAAATTATCAAAAGAAGAAAAAAATAAAAAGGTCGCTGATTTGCTTGAATTAGTGGGCTTATCTGACCGTGCTGAAAATTACCCTGCTCAATTATCAGGTGGTCAAAAACAACGTGTTGCGATTGCGCGTGCCCTTGCTAATGACCCAGAAATCTTAATTTCTGATGAATCAACATCTGCTCTTGACCCTAAAACAACTAAGCAAATTTTGGCTTTGTTGCAAGATTTGAACCGAAAACTTGGCTTGACTGTGGTTATGATTACACACGAAATGCAAATTGTTAAGGATATTTGCCACCGTGTTGCTGTTATGCAAAATGGTCATTTGATTGAAGAAGGTTCTGTATTGGATATCTTCTCAAATCCAAAAGAACCATTGACACAAGAATTTATCAAAACGGCTACTGGTATTGATGAAGCCTTGGCTAAAATTGAAAAACAAGCTCTTGTGCAAAATCTGCCAAAAAACGATTTGCTTGTTCAATTGAAATACGCTGGCACATCAACAGATGAGCCAATCCTTAACCAAATTTATAAACAATTTGAAGTAACAGCTAATATTCTTTATGGAAATATTGAAATTTTAGATGATACGCCAGTTGGTGAAATGATTGTTGTCTTGTCTGGCGAAGCAGATGCACTTGCTGGCGCACAAACAGCCATTCTTGAAGCTGGAATTGAATTAACTGTATTGAAACGAGGTGCCTAAATGATTGAATGGATTGAGACAAATTTACCAAATGTATACCGCATTGGTTGGGAAGGGGTAAATTCTTGGTCAGATGCCTTTTCAGCAACACTTTACATGACAGGTTGGTCATTTGTAATTGGTGGCGTATTAGGGCTTTTGATGGGATTATTCCTAGTTTTAACAGGTCCAAATGGGGTGCTCAACAATCGTGTTAGTTTTAAAATTTTAGATATTTTTACCTCAATTGTTCGTGCCATTCCTTTTATTATTTTGTTGGCTATTTTGAAAGGATTCACTTATGCGATTGTTGGAACTAACCTTGGTCGAACAGCGGCTGTGATTCCATTATCAGCAGCAACTTTTGCTTTCTATGCTCGTCAAGTACAAGTTGTCTTTTCAGAAATGGATAAAGGGGTTATCGAAGCTGCTCAAGCTTCTGGAGCGACACTCTGGGATATTATTAAAATTTATTTGAGTGAAGGCTTGCCAGAACTCATTCGTGTATCTACAGTGACTTTGATTTCACTTATCGGTGAAACAGCTATGGCAGGTGCAATTGGTGCTGGAGGACTTGGTTACATTGCCATTTATTACGGATATAACCGCTCTGCAACAGACGTCACTATCGTGGCAACCATCTGTATCCTCGTATTAGTCTTTATCATCCAATTTATCGGAGACTTCCTCACTAAAAAATTAAGTCATAAATAGAAAAAAGCACTTCTGTGAAAATGTACTGACCCCAAAAAGTTGGACAATTAATTATTGAAAGGATTTAGTCCTGTAT
>CAVAFU010000043.1:0-91621 GCA_963588325.1 Oribacterium sp. | reverse complement strand
ATACAGGACTAAATCCTTTCAATAATTAATTGTCCAACTTTTTGGGGTCAGTACATTTTTATGGGGACTTTTATTATTTAGAAAGTTTTTCGAAATCGTTATAATATTTAAGAAAGCGCTAACAAATAGTGTTTAATAATTTATGGAGGATTTTGTCATGAAACCAATAAAAGATAAGCTATCTTTTAAGATTTCGCTACTTTCTATTTCACTTTTCTTAATGATTGCCCCTCAAATATCAGCAGCTTTACCACTGATGTATGATGTATTTCCAGGAGTGAGTAAAAGCGGTGTTGAGACATTAGCGACTATTCCTAATTTTGGAATTATGATAGGATTATTTACGAGTCCATTTTTAATTCGTTTTATTGGTCAAAAGAAGACTATTTTATTAGGTTTAGTTATCACATTGTTTGCAGGAACTTTTCCTATGTATGCAACAACGTTTATACCTATTTTGGTTTCTCGTTTTATATTAGGAGTAGGTATTGGATTATTTAATTCGTTAGCTGTTAGCCTAATACCTCAATTTTATGTTGATGATGAGGATGAACGTGCCTCAATGCTTGGTTTTCAAAATGTCATGAGTAGTATTGGTGCGGCTCTTTCCTCTTTCTTAGTTGGTTATTTGGTAGCTATTAGTTGGCATGCTGCTTTTGCCATTTATTTCCTTGTCATTCCATCGCTTATCTTATTTATATTATTTGTCCCTTTAAAAAAAGATGTTACTATGGTAGAGGATGAAAGCGTTGAAAACTCAAAACAATCTATCAATAGTAAAGTAGTTATTATTGCAATTTTAATGTTTTTCATGTTTACGTTTTATTTACCAATTTCGTATAAATTACCTACAGTGATTGTTGAAAATGGCATTGGAACTTCGTCAACAGCGGCTTTGGTTTCAGGATTTTCAACATTGGTAGGGATTCCAATTGGCATTACATTTGGATTTTTCTTTAAAAAGTTGCATGATAAGATTTTTCCACTTGGTCTTTTATTTGTTTTTCTTGGCTTTTTAATAGCTACTTTTTCACCCAATATCGTGGTTCTGTTGCTAGCTATGCTTGTCACTGGTATTGGTTTTGGATTTGCGGTACCATATATGTATAATTGGTTAGGCTGGGGGGCGCCACAAGATTCAGTTAATTTAGCAACTACGATTGTGATTGTGATGGTAAATGTAGGCTGTTTTGTCTCCCCAATGTTAATGGGCTTTTTATCACAAATTTTTGGAGCTGAAGCAAGCAATACTTTGTTGGTTTCAGCAATTGGTTTCGGAGTGTTAACAGTGTATGCTTTTGCACACTACATCAAGGTTCATAAACTTTATAAAAATAATATAAATTGAGATATATTTGTTTTAACTCTCTTTTAACGTTTAAGGAGGATTTTATTGAAAAAATTTCAACATAAGGTAGTTAATCCTAATCAAAGTTTACTATCTTTTTTGCATATCCATGATAATGATTCTGATACTTATGTTGCTCCTCATTGGCATCGTGCAATTGAGTTGAGTTATACTGCAAAGGGAGGAATTGATCAATTTTATATTGAAGGTGAAAATTTTCAAACAGAGGCTGGTCGGATTCTATTAGTTAATACACAGGAAGTCCATAGTATTCGTGTATTAAATTATAAGGAAGAACCAGAGGTAGCTTTGACTATTATATATCCTTACCCTTTTTTAGTGGGACAATTTGAAAATATAAAAGACTATCATTTTGAAATGAATCATCCAGAAAAATTTTCTGCAGAACAAAAGCAAGCTTATCAAAGTCTTCAAAATTTACTTGAAAAAATCATTTTAGATTATCAAAAGAATAATCCACAAAAAAATTTGAAATTAAATTTGGGAATATTGCAAGTACTGGATATTTTAGTAGAATCCTTTTTGGTAAAAAATGAGACATGCAGCGATAATGATAATCGTTTGCAAATTGCTGAAAGGATTAAGGAGATTGATGTTTTTCTACAAAATAATTATCAGGAAAATATTGGTCTAGAAGAGTTAGCAGCGCATTGCCACCTTTCTAGGTCTTATATGGCAAGATTTTTTAAAACGCATTTAGGTGTCACCTTGGGACAATATTTAAATACAATCCGTGCTCAAAAAGCAAGAAATAGTCTAATTGAAACAACAGAGTGTTTTACTGATATTGCATTTGAACATGGCTTTAGTGGATTACGTTCAATGAATCGTGCATTAGAGGAAAATTTTGGGAAAAATGCTCGTCAAATACGTGATGGTATTAGATAAGGCTTATAGTATTAAAAAAACACACTTTGATTTTACAAAGTGTGTTCTTCTATATATTCCAACTTTTGTTGTCGTGTTTTTTGTTTAAAATAGGCTTCTGCGCTCATAGCGGCTTCTTTGCTGTCAAAGCTTTCTTGGTAGATGAGTTTGACTGGCAGGCGGCTTCTAGTGTACTTTGCGCCTTTGCCGCTGTTGTGGGTCTTGATACGTTTGTCAACGTTTGTTGTGTAACCTGTATAGAGTGTGCCATCTGCGCATTCGACGACATACATGTAAGCTTTTTTAGTCTTTTTTGCCGTTTTTTCCATAATAAATTTCAAAAATATCGTCGGTATAATCTCCATTGTCTTTGTGAACAAAGAGTGGTGGTAGGATTTTTAGCCCGTCAGTAGAACCGTCTTTGATTGCTTCAATAAGCAACATGTTAGCATCTTTTCCTTGTTTAGGGTAAACGAATTGAATGCGTTTGGGTGCCAGATTATATTGTCTCATGGTGTCAATGATATCCAAAAAACGGTCTGGTCGATGTACCATAGCTAGTCGTCCATTTGATTTTAGCGCGTGTCTGGCAACTTGACAAATTTCTTCTAGGTTGGTAGCAATTTCATGTCTTGCAAGAAGGTAATGCTCAGAAAGATTTTTCTTAGAAGTCTCTGATACCTTGAAATATGGTGGGTTACAGAGAATCAAATCAACACCAGAACGCGGTACGTGATTGAGTAGATTTTTCAAATCGTCATTAATCATCTGGACTTGGTCTTCCAAGTGATTGAGTTGGATTGAACGCTCTGCCATATCTGCCAAACGTTCCTGAAGTTCAATTTCGATAATCGGTGCTTTGGTGCGTGTGCTAGCAAAAAGTCCTACGGCACCATTCCCAGAACAAAGGTCAACAATCAAGCCACGTGATGGGATTTTTGGGAAACGTGATAGCAAGACACTGTCGATAGAATAACTGAAAACATCTTTGTTTTGAATAATTTTTACATCTGTCGAAAAGAGCTGGTCAATGCGCTCGCCAGCTTTTAAATTAGCTTTAGTCATGACATTTATTATAGCAGATTTTGGCTTTTCTCACTAGTTAGGTAATGATTTTTCGGCTCAAGCATGGTACAATGTTAGAGAATGATTGAAGAAAAAGGAGTAAATCTGTGTTTTATACTTATTTACGAGGATTAGTGGTTTTCTTACTCTGGATTATCAACGGAAATGCCCACTATCACAATGAAGACAAAATTTTGAGCAAAGATGAAAACTATATCTTGGTTGCACCGCACCGTACGTGGTGGGATCCTGTTTATATGGCATTTGCTGCTCGTCCGAAAGAATTTATTTTCATGGCGAAAAAAGAATTGTTCACAAACCGTATCTTTGGTTGGTGGATTCGCATGTGTGGTGCCTTTCCAATTGACCGTGAAAATCCAGGTCAAAAAGCGATTAAATACCCTATTAACATGTTGAAGAAAAGCAATCGCTCACTTGTAATGTTCCCAAGTGGTAGTCGCCATTCAACAGATGTTAAAGGTGGGGTAGCTGTCATCGCCAAAATGGCAAAAGTTAAAATCATGCCAGTTGTTTATGCAGGACCAATGGAGCTCAAAGGGCTTCTAACTGGTGAACGTGTGGATATGAACTTTGGGAATCCTATCGATATTTCTGACATTAAACGTATGAATGATGAAGGAATCGAAGAAGTGGCAAATCGTATTCAAACTGAATTTGACCGTTTGGATGCTGAAAATGCAACTTATCATATCAATAAAAAACCAAATCCATTAACTTATATTTATCGTATCCCACTTGGGCTTGTAGCAATTATTGTTGTGCTTTTGACATTACTCTTTAGTTACATTGCAAGCTTTGTTTGGGACCCAGATAAACACCGCAAAATGAAATAAATCATAAAAGCTTGGCTATTTTGGCTAAGCTTTTTCGAATAATAAAATGAAGGCTTGTATAAGCCTTTTTAGTTTACAGTTGAGGTGATAGGATGGCAGAAGATATTTTGGAAAAAATCAAAAATTATTTATTGGAAAATAAGGTTGTAACAGCTGTTTTGGGGACAATGTTGGTGATGAGCTTAGCATTTGTTGGTTGGTCGTCATTGACGAGTCCAAAAGTAGAGGCAAAAAGTGACTTAGCTGTTGCGAGCACTAATTTCTCCGTTGCACAAAGCAAATCTGAAACGAAAGCAGTCGATACAACATCACAAACAGAAAGCACTAAAATTGTTGTTGATATCAAGGGAGCTGTCAAAAATGAAGGTGTTTATGAGTTGTCAGCTGGCAGCCGAGTGACGGATGTGGTCAAATTAGCTGGAGGATTCACAGACGAAGCTGACAAAAAATCTGTGAATTTAGCAGAAAAATTAAGTGATGAAGCTGTGATTTATGTGGCAAAAGAGGGAGAAGAAGTTCCTTCTGTTACAAATACTACGCAAGCAAATAGCGGAGCAGAAACGGAAGCAAGTACGGATAAAATCAATCTCAATACGGCAACATTGGAGCAACTTCAAACGATTTCTGGCATTGGAGCCAAACGTGCCCAAGATATTATTGATTACCGTGAGGCAAATGGTGGTTTTTCATCCGTTGATGACTTGACAAATGTTTCAGGTATTGGAGAGAAGACTTTAGAAAAATTAAAATCAGAGGTGACTGTTGATTAAACACTTTCCAATCAAGCCAATTCAATTGGCTTTTTTGCTCATTCTGGTATATTTTTGGTGTTTTTCAAAAGAAATGATTTGCTTGGTGATGCTTCTTTTGGCGCTAATTGCTTTAGTAAAGCATTATGGACTGGTCAAGTGTTTTCAAACTCTGCTTTGCTTGCTGTGTTTTGCAGGGTATTTTTCTTTCAAACAGCATCAAATGGAACAGAATTATCAATCTGCGCCAGCTCATTTGTCACAAATCCAGATGATTCCTGATACGATTTCAGTTAATGGGGATTTACTGTCTTTTCGAGGAACAGAAAATGGGCAGACTTACCAAGTCTTCTACACGTTGTCATCTGAAAAAGAAAAAGAGTTTTTTAAGACCTTAAATCAGACGGTTAGTTTATCTGGCGAAATGGAACTTGAGGAAGCCACTCCGCAGCGAAATTTTGGTGGTTTTGATTATCGTACTTATTTGAAAAATGAAGGCATTTACCGTGTGGCTAATTTAGCAGCGATTAATGAGATTAACGTGGTAAATACCATGACCGTATGTGAAAGATTGCATGAGCTACGGCGAAAAGCCATTGTCAGCATTCAAGAAAGTTTTCCAGCTCCGATGCAGCATTATATGACAGGGCTTTTGCTTGGCTATCTGGATAAATCTTTTGATGAAATGAGCGATGTTTATACAAGCTTGGGTATCATTCATCTTTTTGCACTTTCGGGAATGCAAGTTGGCTTTTTTCTAGGTGTTTTTAGGTTTATTTTTCTACGTTTGGGGTTTCGGCGAGATTATGTGGATATTTTGCAGCTGCCTTTTTCGCTTATTTACGCAGGATTAACAGGATTTTCGGTTTCTGTGATTCGCAGTTTAATGCAATCAGCATTTGCTAATCTTGGAATCAAAAAATTGGATAATTTAGCGTTGACGATAATGTGCCTTTTTATCGTGATGCCGCGTTTTTTATTGACAACAGGAGGTGCTTTGTCGTTTACTTATGCGTTCATATTGAGTTTGATTAATTTTGATGAGCTTAGTCACCGTCAGAAAATCTTGGCTGAAAGTTTAACCATTTCATTGGGCAGTTTACCGTTATTAATTTACTTTTTCTCGGTCTTCCAGCCCTTATCAGTTTTATTGACAGCAATTTTTTCAATAGCTTTTGACATGGTAATGTTACCAATGCTATCGTTGATTTTTCTTTGCTCGCCTGTTATCAAGTTAACGTGTTTTAATGGCTTTTTTGAATGTTTGGAGGCGATCATCAAAACAACGAAAGAGGCACTAGGAGCACCGATTATTTTTGGTAAACCAAGTCTTGGCATTTTGATTATATTAGTGTTACTTTTGGGAATTCTTTATGATTGTTACCGACGAAAAAAGTTAGTTCTTATCCTTGTTAGCTTAGTTGCTCTGCTATTTTTCCAAATCAAGCATCCGCTAGAAAATGAAGTGACGGTGGTTGATATTGGTCAGGGAGATAGCATTTTTATACGTGATGTTAAAGGGCATACGCTTCTAATCGATGTGGGTGGAAAGGTGAGTTTTAGTGAAAAGAAGGCGTGGCAGGAGCGTTTGACGGATAGCAATGCTGAGCGGACATTGATTCCTTGCCTTAAAAGCCGAGGTGTTAGTCGAATTGACCAGCTGGTGCTGACTCATACGGATGCTGACCATATGGGAGATATGCTTGAAGTGGCAGAGCAGCTAAAAATTGGAGAGATTCTGGTGAGTCAAGGGAGTTTGACCAAGCCAGATTTTGTGGCAAAATTACAAGCCATGAAAACCAAGGTACGTGTGGTAACAGCAGGTGATTGCTTGCCAATAATGGGCAGTCAGTTACAAGTGTTGTATCCTAGTCAGATTGGTGATGGCGGAAATAATGATTCTGTGGTGCTTTATGGCAATCTTCTTGGCAAGCGTTTCTTATTTACAGGTGACTTGGAAGAAGAAGGTGAGCGTGAGTTAATGGCAAATTATCCTAATCTGCCAGTTGATGTTTTAAAAGCTGGTCACCATGGCTCAAAAGGTTCATCAAGCCCAGAATTTCTAGAGCATATTTCACCGCAAGTTGCTCTGATTTCCGCAGGACAAAATAACCGCTACAAGCACCCTCATCAAGAAACCCTCGAACGATTTCAAGCACAAAACATGACCATTTACCGTACTGATGAACAAGGTGCCATCCGCTTTAGAGGGCTGAAAACATGGCAGATTGAAACAGTGAGGTAAAAGAGTGAAAACTAGCCAAAGAAATACATATTAATTTCTCACCAGTTTTAATTGAAGTATCAGAGTTAAAATTGAAAGCATACTAAAAACAGTAGTCGATTGACTACTGTTTTACTTTGCAATTAAATCGGTATAAGTATATACTATTTTTGTGTTGATGATGAACCATTAAGGCAGTTCGCTTATGAAAAATTCCATCGTTAACTTTCGCATGAACCATGAGTTTTTCTCATGGTTTTTTGTTATAATATTCCTATGATTGCAATCGAAGAAATTGATAAATTACGAAAAGAAAAACTGAGCTTGATTACGGTGGTGACGGGCGAGGATTTGGGACAATTTTCTCAGCTGAAAGAGCGTTTGATGGAGCGAATTGGTTATGATAAGGATGATTTGACTTATTCTTATTTTGATATGGCTGAGGTTGATTATCAAGATGCGGAAATGGACCTTGAAAGTCTGCCATTTTTTGCTGACCAAAAGGTGGTTATTTTTGATAACCTGCTTGACATCACGACAGCTAAAAAGTCTTATTTGGATGACAAGGCACTCAAACGTTTTGAGACTTATTTAGAAAATCCTTTGGACACGACACGATTGATTATTTATGCGCCAGGGAAGCTAGATGGCAAACGTCGCTTGGTGAAAATTCTCAAACGTGATGCTCAGATTTTTGAAGCAAATGAATTAAAAGAAGCAGAGCTAAAAACGTATTTCCAAAAATTGGCTCACAAGGAAAATCTGACCTTTGATTCAGGTGTTTTTGAGGCTTTGCTTTTGAAATCAAATTATGATTTCAGCGAGATTTTGAAAAACATTGCTTTTTTGAAATCTTATAAGAAAGATGGGCATATCACGGCAGAAGATATTAATCAAGCCATTCCAAAAACGCTTCAGGATAATATTTTCGACTTGACGCAGTTTGTTTTGAATGGCAAAATTGATGAGGCACGCGAGTTGATTCGTGATTTGCGTTTGCAAGGTGAGGATGAAATCAAATTAATTGCGATTATGTTGGGGCAATTTCGCATGTTCTTGCAGGTAAGCATTTTAGCCAGTCAAGGTAAAAATGAGCAACAAACCGTAACGGCGCTGTCAGATTATCTTGGACGTCGTGTCAATCCTTATCAAGTGAAGTTTGCTTTGCGAGACTCTCGTACGCTTTCAATGCCGTTCTTAAAAAAAGCTCTGGCGGTATTGATTGAAACGGATTATGCCATAAAAACTGGAACATATGACAAGGATTATTTATTTGATATTGCTATCTTAAAAATCGCTCACGAACATCACTAATCATGTCTTGAAAAAAGCGGTCAAATAATTTGCTAGCTCTGCTATTTTCCTATAGAATAAGGGTACAAAAATGAAAGAGGTAATTAGCATGGCTATTATTTTACCAAAACTACCTTATGCATATGACGCTCTTGAGCCTTATATTGATACAGAAACAATGACAATTCACCATGATAAACATCACGCTACTTATGTGGCAAATGTTAATGCAGCACTTGAAAAACACCCAGAAATTGGAGAAGCTTTGGAAGCTTTGTTGGCAGATGTTGACAGCATTCCAGCCGATATCCGTCAAGCGGTGATTAATAATGGTGGTGGACATTTGAACCACGCTCTTTTCTGGGAATTGCTATCGCCTGAAAAACAAGAACCAACAGCACAAGTGCTGGCTGCGATTGAGGAAGATTTTGGCTCATTTGACGAATTCAAAGCTGCTTTCACGCAAGCTGCGACAACTCGCTTTGGGTCAGGTTGGGCTTGGCTTGTGGTAAATGAAAATGGCAAACTTGAAGTGCTCTCGACAGCGAACCAAGACACACCAATTTCACAAGGAAAAGCACCAATTTTGGCACTTGATGTTTGGGAACATGCCTACTATCTCAAGTATCGCAACGTTCGCCCAGATTACATCAAAGCTTTCTTTGACGTTATTAATTGGGAAAAAGTAGCGCAGCTTTATTCAGAAGCAACAGCTAAGTAAAACGTATCAGTATTTTGACTAAAATGGCTCTCTAATTTATAGATTATTTATCAAGTAGAACGTTACTCTGAGAAAACTCGATAGCGTTCTGCTTTTTTTCTGGCGGAATGTGATATAATAAACGAAGGAAAAGGGAGGATTTTGCATGTCTGGACATAATAAATGGAGCAAAATTAAAAATAAAAAAGGTGAGGCAGATGCTAAACGTGGCGCGATTTTCAATAAATTGTCACGTGAAATCTTCGTAGCAGCCAAAGCTGGTGGTGGCGACCCATCTATGAATGCTAGCCTTCGCATGGTTTTGGATAAAGCGCGTGCTGCCAATATGCCAAAAGATAATATCAACCGTGCGATTAAAAAGGCAACTGATGTTGGTGATACAACAAACTATGATGAAATCACTTATGAAGGCTATGGACCTGGTGGTGTAGCCATTCTTGTTCATACCCTTACTGACAATAAAAAACGTACAGATGCGAATATGCATACCATTTTCACACGTAACGGCGGTAATATGGGCTCAACAGGTTCTGTAGCTTATATGTTTGACCGCAAGGGTTACATTGTCATTGACCGTGAAGGGGTGGACATGGACGAAGATGGTATGTTAGAAGTGATTTTAGAAGCTGGTGCGGAAGATTTGAAAACATCAGATGACGTTTTTGAAATCTTTACTGAACCAAAAGAATTTCCAGCTGTCAAAGAAGCTTTGCAAGCTCAAAATCTTGAATTTGCACAAGCACAACTTAGCATGATTCCACAAAATTATGTGAGCCTTGACGAAGAACAAGCAGATATTTTAGAAACACTCGTTGATAAACTCGAAGACGACGATGATGTTCAAGATGTTTACACTAACATGGCTGATTAAAGAATAATAAAAAAGCGGATGTTAAATCCGCTTTTTGTTATTTTACAAACATAGCATCGCCAAAGCTAAAGAAACGATAACGTTCATCGATAGCGTGTTGGTAAGCTTCGAGGACAAATTCACGTCCAGCAAATGCTGAGACAAGCATAACAAGAGTTGATTTTGGCAAGTGGAAGTTTGTTGAAAAGGCATCAACAATCTTGAATTCATAGCCTGGTTTAATGAAGATATTTGTCCAACCGCTGTCAGCTTTGATTTCGCCGTTGAATTTTGAACCGATAGTTTCAAGGGTACGAATTGATGTTGTTCCGACGGCTACCACACGTCCACCAGCAGCTTTGACATCACGAAGTGTTTTGGCAGCTTCTTCAGAAAGTGTGTAAAATTCAGAGTGCATTTCGTGTTCTTCGATATTATCGACAGATACTGGACGGAAAGTTCCCAAACCAACATGAAGAGTAAGGTAAACTAATTTAACGCCTTTAGCTTCAATTTTAGCTAGCAAATCTTGAGTGAAATGAAGCCCAGCAGTTGGTGCAGCAGCAGAGCCGTTTTCTTTAGCATAAACAGTTTGATAACGGTCTGGGTCATCTAATTTTTCATGAATGTATGGTGGCAAAGGCATTTCTCCAAGGCTTTCCAAAACTTCAAGGAAAATTCCGTCATAAGCGAATTCAACAATACGTCCACCATGGTCTAATTCTTCAACAACTGTGGCAGTTAGGCGACCGTCACCAAATGCTACTTTAGCTCCGACACGCAAGCGTTTAGCAGGTTTGGCAAGAACTTCCCATTGGTCGCCTTGGGTATTTTTCAAAAGCAATAGTTCCACATGCCCATGTGTATCAGGCTTTTCACCATATAAACGAGCTGGTAAGACACGTGTGTTATTCATAACAAGCGCATCACCAGGATTCAACTCATCTAAGATATGGTCAAAGTGAGTATCCATCATTTCATGTGTGTTGTGATCAATCACTAAAAGTTTAGAGCTATCACGTTTTTCAAGAGGAGTTTGGGCAATTAGCTCCTCTGGTAAATTAAAATCAAAATCGTTGGTATTCATAGTTAATCCTTAATAATAATTATATTCTCAACTTTACATTATAACACGAGAAAGCAATCTCGTCATCTTATCTGCCGTTAATTGTAATCATTCTAAAGAAATGCTATACTAGGATAAGTAGTAGTTTACAACATATTGAATTAACTAAAAATGTAAACGCTTAATTAATGCAAAGGAATAAGTAAACAAGCAGGGGGAAGGTATGACAATCAGAGATTATGCAAAATCAATTGTTTACGGTGGAATGGATGGCATTGTCACCACTTTTGCCGTGGTAGCTGGTGCTGTCGGTGGTAATTTAGGCATTAAGCCTATTTTGATTTTAGGTTTTTCAAATCTCTTAGCTGATGGTTTTTCAATGGCTGTCGGAGATTATTTGAGCTCAACAACAGAAGAATCAGCCGTTAAAGCCAAAGCCGTAAAAAATGCAGGAGCAACCTTTCTCTCTTTTGCCATTTTTGGACTGATTCCCTTATTATCATATCTTTTGATTAATGTCTTTAGCTTATTTAAAGTTCACACATTCATGATGGCTTGCATTTTAGTATCGCTGGCATTAACTTTGCTTGGCTTGGTCAAAGCGCTTATCACAGGAAGTAGCAAGAAAAAAGAAATCTTTAGAACCTTGCTAATTGGCTTAATCGCAGCCTTATTTGCCTATTATGTCGGTGAAGTCCTAGGAACATTAGCAGGAACACGATAGAAAGAAAATTCACTCATCAAAGATGGGTGGATTTTTTTTAAAACAATTCTCTTGACAAAAATTGGTATATACCATATAATAAAAATAGATAAGAGGTCTATACCAAAACAGAAATTGTTGGAGGATTTAAAAATGAAAGTAATTCGTGTTAATAATCAAGTTGAAGGTGGTCAAGTAGCATTCTCTCTTTTGAAAGAAGAAATTGCTAAAGGGGTTAAAACATTAGGACTTGCAACAGGTAGTACACCACTTAGCTTTTATGAAGAAATCAAAAAAAGCGACCTTGATTTTTCAGATATGACTAGCATTAACTTGGATGAATATGTTGGCTTGGCAGCTGATAACGACCAAAGTTATCATCATTTCATGCAAGAAAATCTTTTCCAATACAAACCATTTAAAGAAAGTTTCCTTCCAAATGGTTTAGCAGAAGATTTGCAAGCAGAAGCTAAACATTATGACCAAGTGATTGCTGAACATGGCATTGATTTCCAAATTTTGGGGATTGGACGTAATGGACATATTGGTTTCAATGAACCTGGTACACCATTTGACATGACAACACATATTGTTGATTTGGCTCAAGATACCATTGAAGCAAACAGTCGTTTCTTTGCTAGCATGGATGAAGTGCCAAAACAAGCTATTTCAATGGGAATTCAATCAATCATGCAATCAAAAATGGTTGTCTTAATGGCTTATGGTGAAGGCAAAGCTGATGCGATTAATCAAATGATTAATGGACCTGTAACCGAAGAATTGCCAGCAAGTGTTCTTCAAAACCACGATAATGTTGTCGTGATTGTAGATGAAGCAGCCGCTGCTAAATTATAATAAGTTATCAAAGCCTAAGTCATATAGTGACTGGGGCTTTTTGTGTCGAAAAAATGGTTTAAAACATGGTAAAATAAGAACATGCGTTTAGATAAATTGTTGGGTCAAGCTGGTTTTGGCTCACGAAATCAAGTAAAAAAATTAATTCGTAGTCGGCAGGTTTACGTGGATGGTTCCCTTGCTCAGGCTGATAATCTTAATGTTGAGCCTAGTTTACAAAAGATTACAGTATCAGGAAAACAAGTGACGACCTCATCAGAAAAATATTTCATCCTTAATAAGCCAGCTGGTGTGGTTTCTGCAGTGTCAGATAAGGAACATCAGACGGTTATTGATTTGATTAAGGAAGAAGACCGTGCTCCTAAGCTTTACCCAGTAGGGCGCCTTGACCGAGATACAGAAGGCTTGCTTTTGATTACCAATAATGGACCGTTGGGATATCGTATGCTACACCCAAAATATCATGTGAGTAAGACTTATTATGTTGAAGTCAATGCCCTTCTAGGTGCTGATGCGTCAGCATTTTTTGAAAATGGGGTGACCTTTGATGATGGAACGATTTGTAAGCCTGCTAAGCTTGAGATTATCACGGCAAGTACAGAAAAAAGCTCCGCTTATGTGACGATTTCCGAAGGCAAATTTCATCAGGTCAAAAAAATGTTTTTGGCTTATGGGGTGAAGGTTACCTATCTGAAACGACTAACGTTTGGCAAATTTCAACTGGGTGATTTAGCTTGTGGTGATTATCGTGAATTAACTTCCACAGAAAAAGAAATCTTGAAAGACTATTTGGACTAAGTACCAAAGTTTTTCAAGATTTTTTTCGAATAATGAAGTAAGGAGGAAGTTATGCTATCGGCTCTTGATGAAAATGGAAAGTTAGTATCGTTGTTAGATGGTATTCCACCCAAACAGCATTTTATCTGTCCAGCTTGTCGTTCAGCTGTGCGTTTAAAAAACGGGAAAATTATGCGTCCGCACTTTGCACATGTGTCATTAGAAGCTTACGAATTTTACAGCGAAAATGAGAGTAGTGAGCATCTTCAGTTAAAAGCAGAGCTTTATCAAGCACTTTCTCGAACAGAAACAGTAGCCGTTGAGAAGGTTTTACCAGAGCTACAACAGGTTGCCGATGTGTTTGTCAATGACCATTTAGCCTTAGAAGTTCAGTGTTCACGCCTGTCAGAACAGCGACTTTTTCAGCGAAGTAAATCCTATCAAAAGCATGGCATGCAGGTGCTTTGGCTGTTGGGAGAAAAATTGTGGCTTGGAGAGCGTTTGTCACCGCTACATCGGCATTTTCTTTATTTTTCGCAGAATATGGGATTTCATTTGTGGGAATTGGACGTTAGTCAACGAGAGTTGCGGCTGCATTATTTGATTTATGAAGATTGGCATGGCAAGGTTCATTATCTAACCAAAACGTGTTCTTTTTCAGATGATGTAATGGCATTTTTACGATTACCTTATCAGCAACAGCAATTGTCGTCCTATTCTGTCAAGCAAGATAAAAATCTATTGTCTTACATTCAAAGGCAATTGATTATGCGCCATTCTGGTTGGCTAAAACGGCAGGAACAAGCTTATTTGCAAGGGAAAAATTTGTTAAGTTTGCCGCTGTCAGCTTATTTTCCACAGGTTCGCCCTTTGGCTTTTGATGAGGGATTCTGTCAAATTTCACAAGATTTATCAGCATTTTATGAAAACTTTCATCATTTTTATCAAAAACAAGCGAAAAAAGAAGTTCAATGGCTTTATCCGCCAGCTTATTATGATAGAATGGTAAATAAACACCGAAAAGGAGAATGGGATGTCAGATAATCGTAGTCAAATTGATGAAAAGTACCAATGGGATTTAAGCACAGTTTTTGCAACAGATGATGCTTGGGAAGCAGAGTTAGCTCGTTTAGATGCTGATTTAGATGAGGCTAAAGCTTATAAAGGTCATTTGGTCGATTCTAGTCAGGAGTTGCTTGCTATTACGGAAAGTTATCTTGCTTTGTCACGCCGCTTGGAGAAAATTTATGTCTACGCGTCAATGAAAAATGATCAAGATACGACAGTGGCTAAATACCAAGAATATCAAGCGAAAGCAACTGCTATTTACGCTAAATTTAGTGAAGTGTTTGCTTTTTATGAACCAGAATTGATGCAATTATCAAAAGAAGCTTTTGCTGATTTTGTTGCAGAAACACCAGCATTGTCAGCTTATGCGCATTTCTTTGAGCAACTCTTTAAACGTCAACCACATGTCTTGTCACAGGCTGAAGAAGAATTGCTAGCAGGCGCACAAGAGATTTTTGGTGCTGCGGGTGAGACATTTGGTATTTTGGACAATGCTGATATTGTTTTTCCAGTGGTTTTAGATGATAAAGGTGAGGAAGTGCAACTCACTCACGGTAATTTCATCAGTCTTTTGGAATCAAAAAATCGTGAGGTTAGAAAAGAAGCTTACCAAGCCTTGTATGCAACGTATGAGCAATTCCAACACACTTACGCTAAAACACTACAAACAAATGTGAAAGTGCACAACTATGATGCGCGTGTTCACCATTTCAAATCAGCACGCGAAGCAGCACTCTCTGCGAATTTTATTCCAGAATCTGTTTATGACACTTTGATTGAAACAATTAACGCTAATCTTCCATTGCTTCACCGTTATGTAGAGCTTCGTAAGAAAATTCTTAAGCTTGATGATTTGAAAATGTATGATCTTCATACGCCACTTTCTGAGATGGATATGAGTTTTACTTACGAAGAAGCTTTGAAGAAAGCAGAAGAAGTTTTGGCTGTTTTCGGTAAAGATTATTCTGAGCGTGTACATCGTGCTTTCACAGAACGTTGGATTGACGTTCATGTCAATAAAGGTAAACGTTCTGGTGCATACTCTGGTGGTGCCTATGATACTAATGCCTTTATGCTGTTGAATTGGCAGGATACGCTAGATAATCTCTTTACGTTGGTTCATGAAACTGGACACAGTTTGCATTCAACATTTACGCGTGAAAATCAACCGTATGTTTATGGAGATTATAGTATTTTCTTGGCAGAGATTGCTTCAACAACCAATGAAAATATTTTGACAGAAACACTTTTGAAAGAAGTTGACGATGATAAGACTCGTTTTGCGATTTTAAATCATTATTTGGATGCTTTCAAGAGCACGATTTTCCGTCAAGCACAATTTGCTGAGTTTGAAGATATCATCCATAAAGCAGACCAAGCAGGAGAAGTGTTGACAAGTGATTACCTCAACCAACTTTATGCTGATTTAAATGAAAAATACTATGGACTTAGCAAGGAAGACAACCCAGAAATTCAATACGAATGGGCACGCATTCCGCATTTTTACTACAATTACTATGTTTACCAATACGCAACAGGCTTTGCAGCCGCAAGTTATCTAGCTGATAAAGTTGTTCACGGTACGCAAGCTGACATTGACCGCTACCTTGATTATCTAAAAGCTGGTAATTCTGATTATCCGCTTAATGTGATTAAAAAAGCAGGTGTAGATATGACAACCAGTGATTATCTGGATGCAGCTTTCCGAATTTTTGAAGAACGCTTAGACGAATTGGAAGCATTGATTGAAAAAGGTGCTCACTTGTAAAAGTATGGCGAGGTTGGGGATTTCAACCTCGTTTTTATGTTATAATAGAAAAAATTTTTGGAGGTGCTGGCATGGAAATTAGGAAACTAGATTTTGATGATGAAGCGGCTTACCGAGCTTATCAAACGTCTTTGGAAAATGACGACAATCCCTTTATCACGACACGTGAGATTGGTGATTTTAAAACCTTTGTGGAAAATAGCAGAGCGCAAGAAACACAAACGACTAACCCTGATTATTCAACGATGACGACCTATTATGCTTTTGTGAATGGAGCAATTGCTGCGCTTATATCTTGTCGTTGGCAGCTAGAAAAGGGCAATCTTGCGACGATTGGTGGACATATTGGTTATCAAACAGCACCAGCGTTTAGACGACAAGGTATCATGACCAAACTTCTTAGCTTTGCACTTGAAAGATATGCTGAGCGTGGTATTAATCCTGTTTTCATCACAGCACGTGAGGATAATGTTGCTAGCCGCAAAACCATTGAAAATGCTGGTGGTGTCTTGGAAAATATCATTGATTTAGAAGATGGGCATCGGTTAGCACGTTATTGGATTACCTTAGATTTAGGGAATTCAGATTAATATTGACATAAGGAGACAAAATTGACAGCTTTAATTTGGGATTTTGATGGGACATTAGTTGATTCCTATGAGGCGATTGGTGAAGCTTTGCAAGTGACTTATGCGCATTATGACTTGGCATTTGATGAAGCTTGGGTGATGGATTTTATTATTAAAGAATCAGTCAAAGCCCTGCTTTATCAAGTAGCCGCTGATGAACAGTTGGATTTTGCGGAGTTATTGGCATTTTTCAAAAAAGAGCAAGAAGCGCGTGATGATATGATTAAGCCAATGCCGCATTTGGCAGAAGTCCTTGCAGAAACGAAGCAAAAAGGAATGACACATTTTATCTATACGCATAAAGGGACTACGGCTAATGATGTTTTGGAAAGATTGGGTGTGCATCAGTATTTTACAGAAGTGGTAACGTCAGCTAATGGCTTTGCTCGTAAACCTGAACCAGAAGCAATTGATTACTTGCTTGAAAAATATCATTTGGATAAAACGACAACTTATTATGTTGGTGACCGTCGTATTGATGTTGAAGCGGCAGAGAATGCTGGCATAAAATCAATCAATCTCGGTCAACCATCTTCAGCAATTAATCAAAAAATTAATGATTTATCTGATATCGTGACCCTTTTTGATTAGGAAAATCAAAGGAATTCTATTCACATCAGCTTTATTTTGCTATATAATAAGAGTTATGGTTAAATCATATTCAAAAACAGCAAATCATAATATGCGTCGTCCAGTAGTCAAAGAAGACGTCGTACGTTACATGCGAACTCATCAAAAGCAAAATGATGGTTATCTTGCGGAGTTAGAAGCTTTTGCTCACCAAGAAAATATCCCAATCATTCAGCATGAGGTGGTGGCTTATTTCCGTTTCTTGATGCAAACATTACAACCAAAAAATATTTTAGAAATCGGAACAGCTATTGGTTTTTCAGCACTTTTAATGGCAGAAAATGCCCCAGATGCTAAAATTACAACACTTGACCGCAATCCCGAAATGATTGCCTTTGCCAAGGAAAATTTTGCTAAATATGACATTCGCAAACAAATTACTTTGGTAGAAGGAGATGCTGTTGACACACTTTCAACACTTGAGGGTGAATTTGATTTTGTCTTTATGGATTCAGCAAAATCAAAATACATCGTCTTTTTACCAGAAGTTTTAAAACATTTGAAAGTCGGTGGTGTGGTTGTCTTTGATGATGTTTTCCAAGGTGGAGACATTGTTAAGCCAATCGAAGAAGTGCGTCGAGGACAACGTACCATTTATCGTGGGCTTCAACGACTTTTTGATGCCACACTTGATAATCCAGGATTGACGGCAACCTTACTCCCATTGAGTGATGGATTATTGATGTTACGCAAAAATACAGCAGATATCTTACTGTAAAATTAAGCAATATTTAAGTTATTATGGTATACTAGTGGAGTTAAAGACAAATTAAGGAGTTTAATAACATGGCCAACAAAGAAAAAAAAGGGTTCAAGAAAGCAAAAACTGAGAAAAAACCTAAAGATTTTTCAAAAGTAAAAAAAGTTGTTCAAAGTAAAGCTTTCAAAGGTGTTTCAATTGCAGTAGCTTCAGCTCTTATCGGTGCTGGTGTAACTTACCTTGCTACTAACAGCAATTCAGAAACAAAAGCTCTTGTTACCATGAAAGGTGATACTATCACAGTATCAGATTTCTATAACGCTGCCAAAAGCACTTCTTCATCACAACAAACAATGTTGAACTTGATTTTATCGCGTGTTTTTGAAGACCAATACGGTGATAAAGTATCAGACGATGATGTTTCAGATGCTTACAACACAACAGCTTCATCATATGGTTCATCATTCTCAAGTGCGCTTTCAGCAGCTGGTTTGACATCAGATACTTACAAACAACAAATTCGTACATCAATGTTGGTTGAATACGCTGTAAAACAAGCCGCTAAGAAAAAACTAACAACTAAAAACTATAAAGCAGCTTACGAAGATTACAACCCTGATACAACAGCTATCGTTATTGCTTTGAGCGATGAAGATACAGCAAACTCAGTTCACGATCAAGCAACAGCAGATGGAGCTGATTTTGAAACAATCGCTAAAGACAACACAACAGCAGATAAGACAGAATACACATTTGACTCAGCAGACACTGATTTGCCAGAAGATGTTATGAATGCTGCCTTCAACCAAGACGAAGGTTCTGTATCAGATGTTGTGAAAGTTCTTAATACATCTACATATTCTTACACTTACTATATCGTTAAGACAACTAAGAAAACAGAAAAAGATTCTGACTGGAAAACTTATAAGAAACGTTTGAAGAAAATTATCATGGCTCAATACGAAAGCGATACTAGCTTCCAAAACGAAGTTATTGCTAAAGCCCTTGATAAAGCTAACGTGAAGATTAAAGACGACAGCTTTGCAAGCATCCTTTCACAATATGCTACAAGCTCATCATCTTCAACAAGCTCAAGTTCTTCAAGCTCATCATCAAGTTCTTCTGATGATAGTTCATCATCTTCAAGCTCAACTGATGAATCTTCTACAACTGAATCAAGTTCAGACGAATAACATACTTGACCTGAAGCTTAAAATACAGTACAATTAAAAGGATTGAGAATCGTTTTTAAAGTTTCAGATTCAGAAAAGTGGCGGGTGTTGCGAGCCATGGAAGAATTTAAAAATGTGCTACTCATGTTTTCTTGCTTTTATGCCTTGGACATCATCACTTTTTGATGATATCAAGTAGAAGAAAAAAACAATTTAAGATATAAATGAAGAATGACAAGTTCATTGAATAGAGGTGGTACCGTGGCTGTTTGTCACCCTCTGTATGTGGACTTGTCGTTTTTTGATGACATAAAACAGCACAATTTTGATGGATGATTTCAATCTATGGCAAGCGTGATAAACCGCTTAGTAATAAGAAAAGGAAATGTGTAATGAAACAATTGACTAGTGCGCAAGTGCGCCAAATGTGGTTAGACTTTTGGAAATCAAAAGGGCATTCAGTTGAACCTTCAGCAAACTTGGTTCCTGTAAATGACCCAACTTTGTTGTGGATTAATTCAGGTGTAGCAACACTTAAAAAATATTTTGATGGCTCTGTTGTTCCTGAAAATCCACGTATTACAAATGCGCAAAAAGCTATCCGTACAAACGATATTGAAAATGTTGGTAAGACAGCACGTCACCACACAATGTTTGAAATGTTGGGGAACTTCTCTGTTGGTGATTATTTCCGTGATGAAGCTATCACTTGGGGATTTGAACTTTTGACAAGCCCAGAATGGTTTGATTTCCCTAAAGATAAACTTTACATGACTTATTACCCAGATGATAAAGATACTTACAATCGTTGGATTTCTCTTGGTGTTGAACCAAGTCACTTGATTCCAATCGAAGATAACTTCTGGGAAATCGGTGCTGGACCTTCAGGACCAGATACAGAAATCTTCTTTGACCGTGGTGAAGATTTTGACCCAGATCACGTTGGTATCAAACTTCTTGCTGAAGATATTGAAAACGACCGTTATATTGAAATCTGGAACATTGTATTGTCACAATTCAATGCTGACCCAGCTGTTCCACGTTCAGAATACAAAGAATTACCACACAAAAACATTGATACGGGTGCTGGTTTGGAACGTTTGGTTGCTGTTATGCAAGGGGCTAAAACAAACTTTGAAACTGACCTCTTTATGCCAATCATTCGCGAAATTGAAAAATTATCTGGTAAAACTTACGATCCAGATGGCGACAACATGAGCTTCAAAGTTATCGCTGACCACATTCGCTCACTTTCATTTGCCATCGGTGATGGTGCTCTTCCAGGAAATGAAGGTCGTGGTTACGTGCTTCGTCGCTTGCTTCGTCGTGCGGTTATGCATGGTCGCCGTCTTGGTATCAACGAAACATTCTTGTACAAATTGGTTCCAACTGTTGGTAAAATCATGGAATCATACTACCCAGAAATTCTTGAAAAACAAGACTTTATCGAAAAAATCGTCAAACGTGAAGAAGAAACATTTGCTCGTACAATCGATGCTGGTTCAAACATGCTTGATGAATTGTTGGCAGATTTGAAAGCTGCTGGTAAAGATACTGTTGAAGGTAAAGACATCTTTAAATTGTACGATACCTATGGATTCCCAGTTGAATTGACTGAAGAATTGGCTGAAGATAAAGGATTCAAGATTGACCATGCTGGCTTTGAAGCTGCCATGAAAGAACAACAAGAACGTGCTCGTGCTAACGTTGTTAAAGGTGGTTCAATGGGCATGCAAAACGAAACATTGTCAAGCATCACTGAAGAGTCAGTCTTTAGCTACGAAGATGAAGTCCTTGATTCTACATTGTCAGTCATTATTGCTGATAATGAACGTACTGAAGCTGTTTCAGAAGGTCAAGCTTTACTTGTCTTTGCTAAAACACCATTCTACGCTGAAATGGGTGGACAAGTGGCTGACCACGGTGTGATTAAAAATGATAAAGGCGATATCGTTGCGCGTGTGACTGATGTTCAAAAAGCGCCAAATGGTCAAGCCCTTCACACTGTTGATGTTTTGGCAAGCTTGTCAGTTGGCACAACATATACTCTTGAAATTGACAGCAAACGTCGTCACCGTGTGATTAAAAACCACACAGCAACTCACTTGCTTCACGCTGCTCTTCACAATGTTATCGGTGAACACGCTACTCAAGCTGGTTCTCTTAACGAAGAAGGCTTCTTACGCTTTGACTTTACTCACTTTGAAGCTGTTACAGCTGAAGAATTACGTCAAATCGAAGAAGAAGTTAACCAACAAATCTGGAATGCTATTCCTGTAAAAACTGTTGAAACTGACATTGATACAGCAAAATCAATGGGTGCCATGGCATTATTTGGTGAAAAATACGGTAAAAATGTTCGTGTTGTAACCATTGGTGATTGCTCAATCGAACTTTGTGGTGGTACTCACGTTTCAAATACTGCTGAAATTGGTATCTTCAAGATTGTCAAAGAAGAAGGTATTGGTTCAGGAACACGTCGTATCCTTGCTGTAACAAGTAAAGAAGCTTTTGAAGCTTATCGTCAAGAAGAAGAAGACCTTAAAGCAATTGCAGCAACACTTAAAGTTCCTCAACTTAAAGAAGTCACTAATAAAGTGGCAAGTTTGCAAGAACAATTGCACAAATTGCAAAAAGAAAATGCTGAATTGAAAGAAAAAGCAGCAGCAGCGCAAGCTGGTGATGTCTTCAAAGATGTTAAAGAAGCAAATGGTGTTCGTTACATTGCAAGTCAAGTAAGTGTTTCTGACGCAGGTGCTCTTCGTACATTTGCTGACAACTGGAAACAAAAAGATTACTCTGATGTGCTTGTTTTGGCAGCAGCTATTGGCGAAAAAGTAAATGTTCTTGTTGCAAGTAAAGCAAAAGATGTTCATGCTGGCAATTTGATTAAAGCTTTGGCACCAATCGTATCAGGTCGTGGTGGTGGTAAACCAGACATGGCTATGGCTGGTGGTTCAGACGCTGCTAAAATTGCTGACCTTCTTGCAGCAGTTGCTGAAAATCTATAAAATCTGTTAGGAAATCTCCTAGCTGATTAAGGAGTTGTTTTGTCAGATGAAATCTAAAAACACACTTTTGAAATTAGCTATCGCTTTTATTGGGATAACTCTACTCATCCTTGCTTATGTCGTCATCACTGATGCCTTGCAAGGAAAAGTAAACTGGGTAACCTTGCTAGTTGCCTTAGCAGAATGCAGCTTACTCAGTAGCCTAATAAAAATGTTACAAGATAGAGATAAATAAATTGAAGCCCACCTAAAAAGGTGGGCTTTTTTGGTTATAGTTTTTAACTATCGATTTCATTTAAAAAAACTATTTTACGATGTGGGTTTTGGCTGCTATAATAGTCACTAAGATTTCAGAAAATTTTCATCGTTGAAAGTTAGAATCGAGGGAAAAATGAGAGTATCACTTATTCAAATGCCTATTCGTGAAGCGGAACCAGAGCAGAATAGCCAAAATGTGTTAGCGTTATTAGAGGCAGCTTTGGCAGAGCAGCCAGATGTGATTGTGTTGCCAGAGATGTGGAATATTGGTTATGCGTTAAAATCTTTGGCAGATTTAGCTGATGTTAATGGTGCAGAAACGACAAAAATTCTTGGAAATTTTGCTAAGGAGCATCGGGTTAATCTGGTCGCAGGTTCTGTGGCAACTAAGAAAGAGCAAGGATTTTTTAACACAACTTACGTTTTTGATAGAAATGGTCAAGTGATTAATGACTATGACAAGGTTCATTTATTTGGATTAATGGCAGAAAATCGTTTTTTAGAATCTGGTAATACTGAGAGTACTTTTGAACTAGATGGTGTCAAAGCAGCCAGTGTCATTTGTTATGATATTCGTTTTCCAGAGTGGGTTAGAACCTTGATGACGAGCGGAGCTAAGCTTTTATTTGTGGTAGCCGAATGGCCAGAGGAACGCGTGGCACAATGGGAGATTTTATTGCGTGCGCGTGCGGTGGAAAATCAAGCTTTTGTTGTAGCAGTTAATCGAGTTGGTGATAGCCCGTCAGACCATTTTTCTGGGCATTCTTTGGTTATTGACCCTCTGGGAAATGTCATTTTACAAGCACCTGATAATCAAGAAGGCATTTTTACGGTTGATATTGACTTGTCAGAGGTTGAAAAAATTCGTGGTCATATTCCTGTTTTTGCTGACCGTAAGCCAGATTTGTATCGTTGAGGAGGGGTTCGAGTGTTTTCACAATCAAAAATTTTACAAGAATTACCAGAACAATTCTTTGCTAATCTTGTTGCGAAAGTCAATGCCAAAGTGGCAGAAGGTCATGATGTTATTAATCTTGGACAAGGCAATCCAGACCAGCCAACATATGATTTTATTGTTGATGCGTTGATTGAATCAGCTAAAAATCCTGCTTCACATAAGTATTCGCAATTTCGTGGCAATGCTAATTTTAAGCAGGCAGCTAGTCAGTTCTATAAAGAAAACTATCACGTGGAGCTTGATAGTGAAAAAGAAATTTGTGTGCTTGGCGGAGCAAAAATTGGCTTGGTTGAGTTTCCTTTGGCAATGATGAATCCAGGTGATTTGCTTTTGCTGCCTGACCCAGGTTATCCTGATTATTTATCAAGTATCGCCCTCGGTCAAATTGATTATGTCACTTTTCCATTGAAAGCAGAAAATCAGTTTTTGCCAGACTTGCAAGCTATTTCAGAAGATGTGGCAAAACGTGCGAAATTTATTTATGTGAATTATCCCAATAACCCAACGGGTGCTGTTGCAACAGCGGCATTTTATGAAGAACTAGTTGCTTGGGCTAAAAAATATGAGGTCGGTGTTGTTAGTGACTTTGCTTATGGTGCCTTGGGAGCAGATGGTTATCAAAATCCAAGTTTTCTATCAACTCCTGGAGCAAAAGAAGTAGGAATTGAACTTTATACATTTTCAAAGACTTTTAATATGGCAGGCTGGCGTTTAGCCTTTGCGGCAGGAAATGAGCAGATGATTGAAGCCTTGAATTTATTGCAAGACCACCTTTTTGTTAGCATTTTTCCTGCGATTCAAGATGCAGGAGCGGTGGCTCTATTGGATAAACGTGCTAGCGCAGCAATTGCAGAGTTAAATCAGAAATACGACGAACGTCGCCATGCTTTTGTCCAAGCAGCACAGAAAATTGGCTGGCAGGCTTTTGAGTCAAAAGGCTCATTCTATGCTTGGATGCCTGTACCAAAAGGTTATGATAGTGAAAGTTTCGCGGATTTGCTGTTAAATGAAGCACATGTCGCTGTTGCTCCAGGAAAAGGTTTTGGAGAGCAAGGCGACGGATACGTTAGAATCGGTTTACTCGTCGAACCAGAACGCCTCGTCGAAGCCGTCGAACGAATTAGCAAACTGAAATTATTTGAAAAATAGTGAAAGCTTGGGTAAATTTAATCCCAAGTTTTTTCATTAATATGATATTATTTTGATTTCCAAATAATTAAAACTAGAATTTTAATTTGCTGTTTACGACGAAAAAATGACCTTTTACGACTTAGGCATATTAATGTCTAAATTTTTTTGTTAAAATAAAAATATCGTTATAATTAATGATTTTAAAGGGAATGGGAGAATTTAATGGTTAGGATAAATGTACAAAATTTGTCTAAAAGTTTTAAAGACACTGTGGCTTTAGACGATGTATCCTTTTGTGTTAATGAAGGGGAAATATTTGGCTTTTTAGGACCTTCAGGAGCTGGTAAAACAACGACAATTAATATTTTAACGAATCAGTTAAAACAAGATAGTGGAGCGGTTGAAATTCTTGGTAAAAAGCCTGAACAATTAACTCCTGATGATTATTTAAAAATGGGAATTATGAGTGATACTGTAGGTTTTTACGAAAATATGACTGTATATAAGAACCTAGAATTTTTCGCACGTTTTCATAATCTTCCGATGAGTAAAGTTGATGATTTGTTGAAACGTCTAGATTTATATGAGGACCGTAATAAAAAAGCGAAAAAAATTTCTACTGGTATGCGCCAACGATTATTGCTCATTCGTGCGATTTTACACGATCCTGAGATTATTTTCTTAGATGAACCAACTTCTGGCATGGATCCAACATTGTCACAAAAAGTACATCAGTTATTGTTAGAATTAAAAAATAAAGGTATCTCTATTTTTTTGACAACTCATAATATGCAAGAAGCGACTAAATTGTGTGATAAATTATCTTTATTGAATAAAGGGAAAATTTTGGAATATGGAAGTCCAGAAGAGATTATCGAAAAATATCGTGTTGATGATAATGTTCATCTTCTCTATAAAAACGGTGAGGAAAAAGTTATCTCAAGAGATGAAGTCGCTAATTACCTTACCCCTAATGTTGTCAGTATGCATACAGCAGAACCTGATTTGGAAACTATTTTTATTAAATTGACAGGAGAAAAATGGCATGGGGAATAATAGATTTATGAGTTTACTTTGGTTACGTTGGCAGTTTATACTAAGTAATAAACTTTTTCTTTTTACAGTTTTTTCGCCGATTCTTTATATGGCAATATTTGCTGCTTTGGGAAATCCAGAAATCAATGCTTCGCTTATTGGAACGGGAATTAATTTAGTTTATAGTTACACAGCAGGTACCTTTGCCTCGACTATGATTTCAGAGGAAAAAGAAAAGAAAAATTTAAAAGCTTTGATTTTATCAGGAGTAAGGCAAGGGGAGTATATTTTATCAGTTGTTGTTTTTCCACTCCTTTTTGCCTTGATTTCCAGTATTTTAATCCCAATTATAATGCAAATCCAAAATATGGATTGGGGAAAATTTTTAGTGGTTGTGAGCTTGACTAATCTTATCTTTGTATTATTAAATCTTCTAATTGCATTTTTAGCTAAAAATCAAACACAAGCAACAGTTTGTAGTCTCACATTGGTTATTATCGCAAGTTTTCTCCCTCTTTTTTCAGAACTTATTAAACCCGTTAACAAATTTATGAATTATTCTTTTATCGGAGCAAATGCCAAATATTTTAAGGAGTTATCTGACTATCAATTGACAGACCAAACAATAGTTGTTTTGCTTATTTGGATTTTCTTAACTTCAGTAGCACTTTATTTTGCTTATAAGAAAAATCGAAAAATTGATTAGCAAACTGAAATTATTTGAAAAATAGTGAAAGCATAAGTGAAAATTTATGCTTTTTTTGTTTTTTATGCAAAAAACACTTGACTTATGAATAAATATACTATAAAATTGAATACATATTTATTCAAGGAGTGTATATTATGAGAGTGTCGATTGTTGGTATCACTGGATATAGTGGTCTCGAATTAGTTAAATTATTGAATAATCATAAAAAAGTAACGATTGCTTCGATTCATGCAACTAAGGAAATCGGTCGACGATTGTCAGAGTTATACCCCTATTTAGTTGGTGTTTGTGACTTGGTTATTGAAGCTTTTGATGCTGATAAAATCATGGCAAAATCAGATTTGGTTTTCTTCGCGACACCAAGTGGTGTGGCTAGTCAATTAGCACAACCCTTTGTTGAAGCTGATTTTCCAGTAATTGATTTATCAGGCGACCATCGCTTACCAGCTGATTCTTATGAAAAATGGTATAAAAAAACATCTGCTGAGCAAGAAACATTGAATAAATTTACATATGCTTTGGCAGAGTTTACAGATATTAAAGGTAAAAAATTCATTTCAAACCCTGGTTGCTATGCGACTGCAACAGAGCTTGCTTTAATTCCTCTATTGAAAGCTGGTGTGGCTGAAGAAGATTCTATCATTGTGGATGCGAAAAGTGGTTTGACTGGTGCAGGGAAAGCTTTGTCAGAATCAAGTCACTTTGTTAATGTGCATGATAACTATGTGACTTATAAATTGAATCGTCATCAGCATATCCCAGAAATTGTTCAAGAGTTGCAGTTGTTTAATAATCATTTGCAGCACATTCAATTTTCAACATCGCTTTTGCCAGTCAATCGTGGGATTATGGCAACTTCTTACCTTAAATTGAAGAAGCCGTTGAGTCAGGCAAATTTATATGCCATTTACGAAGATGCCTACAAAGATAAACCATTTGTTCGTGTACAAGATGATTTGCCAGAATTGCACAATGTTATTGGGTCAAATTTCACTGATATTGGTTTTCTTTATAACGATGTGACAAATGTGTTAACAGTGGTATCAGTTATTGATAATTTGATAAAAGGAGCTGCTGGTCAGGCAGTGCAAAATCTCAACTTGATGAATGGTTGGGATGAAACAGAAGGATTATTGATTTCACCAAATTATTTATAGATTAGAAAGGGTAGGACATTTAGAGGAATGTTGGCAGTATGATTAGCCTTTAAATGTTTCAGGTACGTGTTATGAAAGTTATTGAAGGAAATGTTGCGAGCCCACTTGGTTTTTCAGCAGATGGTTTGCATGCAGGATTTAAGAAAAGAAAACTTGATTTTGGTTGGATTGTTTCAGAAGTACCAGCTAGCGTAGCAGGTGTTTATACGACAAATAAAGTTATTGCGGCGCCATTGATTGTAACGCGAAATTCAATCAAAAAAGCGCAAAAAATGAAAGCTATTGTGGTTAATTCAGGGGTAGCTAATTCTTGTACAGGTGTTCAAGGAATGGAAGATGCTTACACTATGCAAAAATGGACAGCTGAAAAATTAGGTATTGAACCTGATTTGGTTGGTGTTGCTTCAACAGGTGTTATAGGTGATTTATTGCCAATGGATACGTTGAAAACAGGTCTTTCTAAGCTTGTGGTAAATGGGAATTCTGATGATTTTTCAAAAGCCATTTTAACAACAGATACTATGGTTAAAACCGTTGCTGTCACAGAAAAATTTGGACGTGATGAAGTGACAATGGCTGGTGTGGCAAAAGGTTCAGGCATGATTCATCCTAATATGGCAACCATGCTTGCGTTTATCACTTGTGATGCCAATATTTCAAGTGAAACCTTGCAGCTTGCGCTTAGTCAAAATGTTGAAACAACATTCAATCAAATTACGGTTGACGGTGATACATCAACAAATGACATGGTCTTAGTGTTATCAAATGGTTGTACCCTCAATGAAGAAATCCTTCCAGATACACCAGAGTTTGATAAATTCTCAGCCATGCTTAATTATGTTATGCAAGAATTAGCCAAGAAAATCGCCAAAGATGGTGAAGGGGCAAGCAAACTCATTGAAGTCAATGTCAAAAATGCTCCTAATGCCCTTGATGCTCGTATGATGGCAAAAAGTGTTGTCGGCTCTAGCTTAGTTAAGACTGCTATTTTCGGTGAAGACCCAAACTGGGGACGTATCTTAGCAGCAGTTGGTTATGCTGGTGTTGATGTGCCAGTTGATAATATTGACATTTACCTTGGAGATATTCCTGTTATGCTGAAATCAAGCCCAGTTGAGTTTGAAGCTGAGGAAATGCAAGATATCATGCATGAGGATGAGATTACTATTACGGTTGACTTGCATTCTGGTGAGGCAGTAGGAAAAGCTTGGGGTTGTGATTTGTCGTACGACTATGTGAAAATCAATGCCCTTTACCGCACATAAAGAGAAGAAACATATGGAAAATATTATTGTTATTAAAATCGGGGGTGTTGCTAGTCAACACCTTTCGCAAGAATTTATCAATCAAATCAAAAAATGGAAAAAAGCAGGCAAGCAAGTCGTGATTGTACACGGAGGTGGCTTTGCGATTAACAAATTAATGGAGGACGAAAATGTTCCCGTTAAGAAAATTAATGGCTTGCGTGTGACTAGTCAATCTGACATGAAGCTCGTTAGCTACGCCTTGCTAAATATAGTTGGAGAAAATTTAGTGAAAAAACTCAATCAATCTTCCATTGATAGCATCCAATTGTTATCTGATATTGAAAGAGTTGTTCAAGCTGAGTTTTTAGACAAAGACACTTATGGCTATGTTGGAAATGTCTCGCATGTTGAAACAGCAGTCTTGGAAAAAATGCTAGCTAATCAAATGTTGCCTGTTCTGGCTTCTATTGGTTATTCGAAAGATGGCGAAATGCTTAACATCAATGCTGATTATTTGGCAACAGCCGTTGCCGTTGCGCTTGGTGCTGAAAAATTAGTGCTTATGACAGATGTTAAGGGTGTTTTAGAAGATGGAGCGGTGCTTGATAGTTTATCATCAACTGACTTTCAAGCTAAGATTGACAAAGGTGTTATCACAGGTGGGATGATTCCAAAAATTGAATCAGCTGTTAATACGGTTTTAGCAGGAGTAGGTGAGGTATTGATTGGCGACAATCTAGTAACAGGAACCTCAATCATCAGCTAAACCATGGCACAGAAGGGAAGATAGATATGACGAAATTATTTCAAAATTATAAACGCGCAGCTATTGAATTTGTCAAAGCAGAAGGTAATTATCTTTTTGACCAAGATGGCAAGAAATACCTTGATTTTTCAACAGGAATTGGTGTGACAAATCTTGGCTTTCACCCACAGGTAAAAGCAGCATTATTAAAACAAGCTGAAGAAATCTGGCATATGCCTAACTTGTATCAAAATTCTTTGCAAGAAGAAGTAGCAGGCAAGTTAATTGGAGATAAAGATTATCTTGCTTTCTTTGCCAATAGCGGTGCTGAAGCCAATGAAGCTGCGATTAAAATTGCGCGTAAAGCGACTGGCAAGCAAGAAATTATTACGTTTGTGAATTCTTTCCATGGTCGTACTTTTGGGTCAATGTCAGCAACTGGTCAAGATAAAATCAAAACTGGTTTTGGTGATGGCGTGCCACACTTTAGCTATGCGATTTACAATGATTTGGATAGTGTGAAAAGTTTGGTGACAGATGACACCGCAGCTATCATGTTAGAATTGGTTCAAGGAGAGTCAGGTGTACAACCTGCTGACAAAGACTTTGTCACAGCGTTAAGCGCATTTTGCCAAGAAACGGGTATTTTGTTGATTGTTGATGAAGTGCAAACAGGTATGGGACGTACTGGTAAATTGTTCTCATTTGAGCATTACGACATTGAGCCTGATATTTTCACTTTGGCAAAAGGTCTTGGAAATGGTGTACCAGTCGGCGCCATGTTAGCCAAAGAAAAACTTGGTTTTGCTTTCTCTTATGGCAGCCATGGGTCAACCTTCGGTGGGAATAAACTTGTCATGTCAGCAGCCTCAAGCGTACTCGATATTATGCTGGCTGACGGTTTCTTACCACAAGCATTGGAAAATGGCAATTATTTGCAAGCTGAATTGAAGAAAGCCTTGGCTGGCAATAGCAAAGTGACTGAAGTTCGTGGTATTGGTTACATGATTGGGATTGAAACGACTGAAAATCTTGCTGAATTGGTTGAAAAAGCACGTGATAAAGGTTTGATTGTCTTGACAGCAGGAACGAATGTTATTCGTCTCTTGCCACCGTTGACTTTGACAAAAGACCAAATTGACCAAGGCGTTGCTATTTTGAAAGACGTATTTGCATGAGTGACAAGAGCATTTAATGATGTAATTTTTGATACTGATTGACAAAAATAGTAAGATTCTGTACACTATCTAACAGATTAATAGTAATTCTTTAGCTGATACATACAGTATTTACAAGCTTTTGAGGATTACTATTTTATTTGTTAGGAGGAGTAATAAATCATGTTAACGAAGTGGTTTCCAGATGATACCCTTTATCAAAAGTATTATCCTGATCATCCTCTTTATCGTCGTTATATGGAGGAAGAATGGGGAATTCCGTCGCATGATGATTGTCATATTTTTGAATTATTGACAATAGGTGTATTCGCAGCTGGTTTGAATTGGCATGCTTCTTTTATTAAACGTCCTCGTTTAGCAGAAGCTTTTCATCATTGGGATATTGAGGCTATTGCAAAGATGACGGATGAAGATGTTGATGCTTTGATGGCAATGGATGGTATTATTCATAATCGTCGAAAGATTGAAGCGACGATAAAAAATGCCAAGGCAGTTCAAGCGATTCAAAAAACTTATGGTAGTTTTGATGAATTTCTTTGGACGTTAGTTAATCACAAGCAAAAACATTTAACGATTCAAAGAATAAGTGAGCTTTCTCCAACAACTCCAGAAAGTGATGCTATTGCAAAACAGCTAAAAAAACACGGCTTTTCTTTTACAGGTTCCGTTACTGTTTATGCTTTTATGGTAACAATTGGTCTAGTGAATGCACGATTAGATGGTAAAGGTTTAGAATAACAGCATGAATATAAGATGAGGTGAAAAAATGGCAAAAAATATTTTAATTATTTCAGGGCATCCCGATTTGAAAAATGATTCTTTAGCTAATAAAACAATTTTGGAAGAGGTTAAAAAAGCCTATCCAGATGTTGTGGTAGATGTTTTAAGTGATTTATATCCTGATTATCAGATTGATGTGGCAGCTGAGCAGGAAAAACTTCGTTGGGCTGATGTGATTGTTTTTCAATACCCGCTTTATTGGTATATGACACCGTCCTTGCTTAACAAATGGATTGAAAAAGTCTTTGTTCACGGCTTTTCACATGGTTCAACTGGTGATGCTTTGAAAGGAAAACATTTGGTGGCTTCTTTGACAACTGGAGCAGGAGAAGCGGATTATAGTGCAGAATCAGGCACGACGATTGACGACCTTTTGGCACCAATTCGTTTAACAGCTAAATTAACACAGTTAAATTATGTCGGATATGTTGTCACTCATGGTGTTTCTTACTCGCTTCGTCAAGATGCTGAAAAAGCAGAAGAAATGATTGCTAAATCACAAGACCATGCTAAGAAATTGATTGAATTGGTAAAAGGTTTGTAAGCTGAGTGATTTTTGAGTTAACGTATTTCAAGTGCTATCAGAGTTAGGAAAAAATATTTTTTCTTAGCTCTTTTTGCTATAATGAAATAAAAGTCTTTTAGAAAGTATGAGTAATTGATTGTATGGATATCAGGGTTCTTAACTATTTTCTTGTGGTTGCTGAAGAAGGAAATATCACTAAGGCAGCAGAGCGTTTATTGATGACACAGCCGACTTTATCACGGCAGCTCAAAGCTTTGGAGGAAGAACTTGATGTGGCTCTTTTTAAACGTTCTAATCATCGCATTTACTTAACAGAAGAAGGAACACTTTTTCAGCAACGAGCTCGTGATATCGTTGAAATGGCAGAGCATGCCAAGGCGGAATTACATGCAACAGAAGAAATTAAAGGAACACTTTCGATTGGCTGCGGGGAATTGGCAGCGATGCAAGAATTGTCTCAAGCGCTAGCGATTTTTCAAAAAGAACACCCTCAAGTAAAAGTGGCTCTTCATTCTGGTGATAATGAGGATATTCGTCAAGGAATTGATACAGGACAATTAGATTTTGGGCTTTTGTTGGAACCAGTTGATGTGAGTTTATATGATTTTGTTCATCTTAAAACGAAGGAGCGTTGGGGGATTTTTGCTCATAAAGAATCTGGTTTTGCCGATAAGAAAACAATTGTGCCAGGGGAATTATCGGGAACACCAGTCTTGACAATCCTTGATAGAACGGTTCAACGAGAGTTGATTGCATGGTCTGGTGCCGAGGCAGCCAAAATGGTTAATCGTGGACGTTACAATACGGCTTATAATGCGGTTATGTTAGCGCGTGAAAGTAAAGGTGTTGTCATTGGGCTTGATTTAAAACAATCGTATCCTGATTTCACTTTTGTCCCTTTTGACCCAGAATTGACATTGTCATCTGTCCTTGCATGGCGTGGGTCACGTCAACAAAATGCCTTGGTAGACGCTTTTATCACATTTTTTAGAAACTATGAAAATAAAGAATAGAAATCATCTGGATTTCCAAAAGAAGTTGAGAAGTTATTCTCAGCTTCTTTTTTATTAGCTGAAACAGATATACATAAAATGTATTTCATGTATCACAAAATAAGCATTTTACATTTCTTGCGTGTGATTTTATAATAAAATCATCAAATGAATGAAAGAGGTATAAATAAAAATGGCAAAAACACTTGTAATTGCTGGACATCCTTATTTGACAGATGATTCAGTTGCTAATGTTGAAATTTTAAAAGGTTTGGAAGCTGGTCTTGACGATGTAGAAGTTGTGCGTTTGATTGAAGAATATCCTGATTTCCAAATTGATATTCCAAAAGAACAAGAACGTTTGCTTGCTGCGGATACGATTGTATTGCAATTTCCGTATTTCTGGTATGCGATGCCATCACTTTTACAACGTTGGATGGAAGAAGTTTTCCAATTTGGTTTCTCACATGGAACAGATGATACAAAATTAGTCGGTAAAAAATTATTGGTATCATTAACAACAGGAGCTCCTAAGGAAATGTACGCCAAAGATGGCTTTGTTGGTTATGATATCGAAGAGTTTCTAGCTCCTATCAAAGTAACAGCTAAGATGTGTGGTATGGAATACCTTGGTCATGTGGAAACAGCTGGTGTTTCTTATACAGCCAGGACAGATGAAGCAGCTATTGCTAACATGAAAAAACGCGCACAAGAGCACGCAAAAGAAGTTATTGAATTGGTGAAAGCTAACTAAGGAGGTAAACAGATGTTTACAATGGACGTTGTTATCAAAAATCATCTCATTCCAGATGACAAACGTGAAGAACTTTTCGCTAAGCATACACAGTGGATTCAAGAAAATTATGATAGCGGAGCATTTCTTCTCATGGGACCTTACACAACAAAAGAAATGACTGGCTTAATCGTTGGTCAAGCAGATAGCAGAGCAGCTATCGAAGCTATCGCACAAGCAGATGCTTTTTACCCTGATTACGCAGATTATGTCATTAATGAATTTAACATTAACAAAATCAATCCTAAAATCGCTGAAATGAAATAAAATCTCTTTTCGAAAGGAGAAAATCATGGAGTACGTCACATTAAATAACGGTATTAAAATGCCGATGTTAGGCTATGGTACCTTTTTGACACCAGTCAATGAAACGAAAGATTTAGTAGCAAAGGCGATTAAAGTTGGCTATCGCTTTATTGATACCGCACAAAATTATCAAAATGAGTCAGGTGTTGGGGCAGCCATTCGAGAAAGTGGTCTGCCAAGGGAATAATTTTTCGTGACGAGTAAAACTCAAACCAATGGATTTGAAGCTACTAAACGTGGTATCGAACAATCGTTGCAAGAGTTTGGCTTTGACTATATTGATATGATGATTATTCATTGGCCGTCTTCAGATAGTTTAGGAACTTACCGTGCTCTTGAAGAAGCCTATCGCGAAGGAAAGATTAGAGCCATCGGTTTAAGTAATTTTAATTCACATGATTTAGAGCAATTGCTGCCTAACATTGATATTAAGCCAGTCGTTGACCAAATAGAAACACACGTCTTTTGGCAACAAAAGAAAATGGCAGCAGTGCTAAAAAATAATAATATTTTACATGAATCATGGTCTCCACTTGGTAAGGGTGCTGGGCAATTAATTGCCAATGATACCTTGCAAGAAATAGGAGAAAAATATCAAAAACTTCCGACTCAAATTGCTTTGAGATTTCTTGTCCAACAAGGAATTCCAGTTATTCCTAAAGCAAGCAGTGTAGAACATATGAAAAGTAATAGTGATATCTTTGATTTTTCTCTTTCTGACGAGGAAATGAAGATAATTTCAGATTTAGATTTAAGACAATCGGTTATTGGTTGGCCACAATCAATGCAAATCGAACGTGATTATTAATTTAGGAGGGCTATCATGGAATACGTGACTTTAAATAACGGTGTTAAAATGCCAAAACTTGGACTTGGTGTCATGCAAATGACTGACCCAGTTGCTTCTGAAAATGCCATTGTAACAGCACTTGAAATGGGTTATCCAATGATTGATACGGCAGCAGCTTATGGCAATGAAGCTATCGTTGGTCGTGCGATTAAACGTGCGAATGTTAAACGTGAAGATATTTTTGTCACTTCAAAACTTTGGGTTAGCGATATGTCTTACGAAGGTGCAAAACGTGGGCTAGAAAAATCCCTTCAAAATTTACAACTGGATTATATTGACCTTTATGTATTGCACCAACCGATTGGTGATTTATATGGTGCTTGGCGTTATCTTACTGAAGCTTATAAAGAAGGCAAAATCCGTGCTATCGGTGTTGATAATTTCACGCAAGCTAAGTTGGTCGAATTTATTAAATTCAACGATGTTAAACCTGCGGTTAATTTAATCCAAGCCAATCCTTATCATCAACGCCAAGATGATTTGCAAGCAATGGCTAAACGTGATGTACAAATGATTGCTTGGCAACCATTTGCAGGTGGCGATGGCAATCTTTTTGAAGATGCTGTGCTAAAAACAATCGCTGATAAATACCATAAAACAGTTGGACAAGTCATTCTTCGTTGGCTCATTCAACGCGATATCGTGGTGATTCCAAAATCAAGCAGCCCAGAGCGTCAAGCGGAAAACCTTGCTGTTTTTGATTTCACTTTATCACAAGAAGATATGGAAATGATTAAGAAACTTGACCAAGGTGGCGGCTTTGCTCTCCCAGAAAATGGTGATCAGTTTGAACGTCTATTAAACATGTGGGAACAATTTTTCGGCTAATAAACAGTTCCTTTTAACAATCCTTTAAATTCTAGATTCTTAACATTAATTGCAGTCATTTAAAACATTCAACATGAAAGTAGCCTGAGGTATTTTCCTCAGGCTTTTTGTCTTATTCTCATTTTTATATGGTTAAATGTGTTGAAAGGTGGTTGAAGTTTTTTGTGTTAAATTCTTGACCTAGAGTATGCTCCAGCTTGTATAATGGGTTCATTAAAGAAATCAAAAGGCTTTATAACAGCACTTTTAGTGCTTTTGTGACCTTATCATTTAGAAAAGGAGTTTATCATGACTTATACATTTTTAGAGCCTTACACGTTTAAAAATGGTGTTACAGCTAAAAATCGTGTGGTGATTCCACCAATGACAGAAGGTTCTGCTTTGTATGACGGGACAGTTTCACAAGATGAACTTGAGTTTTTTGGTAAACGAGCAGGTGATGCTGGGATTTTTATTTCACCAGTGGCTTATGTGACAGAAAACGGAAAAGGTTTTGCAGGTGAGTTGTCAATCACAGATGATAAATATATATCACGGCTATCAGAAATGGCACAAGTGATGAAAAAGGGTGGTAGCTTAGCGATTTTGCAAATTTTTCATGCTGGTCGCCGCGCTTTTGTTGCACCAGAGAAATTGGAAGGTGCTAGTGCCATTGCTTCTGGAATTCCAGGCTCGCCAACACCACGTGAATTGACTGGTCAAGAAATTGACGATATTATCGCTGCCTTTGGTGAAGCAACACGTCGTGCAATTCAAGCTGGATTTGATGGTGTTGAAATTCATGGAGCTAACCATTATTTGATTCATCAGTTTTTTTCAGCAAAATCAAATCAACGTACGGATAAATGGGGACAAGATCGTTCACGTTTTGGACTTGCTATTATTGAGGCTTGCCGTGCTGCGATTGAGCAAGCTGGCACAGAACATTTCTTGCTTGGTTATCGTTTTTCACCACAAGAAAAAGGCGAAAAAGGTTTCCATGTAAAAGATACTTTAGCTTTTGTTAATCAATTGGCTGACACTGATATTGATTACCTTCATTTATCTCAAGATAATGTTTGGGATGTGCCAAATGATGAACCTGCTGGTAGTGATACTGTGGTTAAGCAAGTTCTTGACACGATTAATCAGCGCAAGCCATTGATAATCGTTGGAGGAATTAGCACGCCGCAAGAAGCGCAAAAAGCTAAGGAAACAGGCGCAGAATTTGTCGCACTTGGAATGCAATATTTGCGTGAACCTAATTGGGTAGCAAAAGTGGAAGCAGGTCAAGAAGATACTATTCGCTATAGCATGCCAGATGAAGAAGCAGCGCGTGAAGTTGGTATTAATCCTTACATGTATCGTTATATGCAAGAAACTTTAGGAAAACCTATCACACAAGCACCAAAACACTAAGAAAGAGAGAAAAAATATGACAAAAGCAGTTATTGTATTAACAAACGTTGAAAAATATGATCCACTTGACCGTGCAACTGGTCTTTGGTTGAGTGAACTAACACATTTCTATGATGTCCTTGTTGAAAATGGGGTGGAAACAGACTTTGTAAGTCCTAATGGTGGCTATATCCCACTTGATCCACCTAGTCTTTTATCAATGGATGCTACTGATTGGAAATATTACCGAGATTCAGAATTCCGTAAAAATGCTCTTGCTAATACGCACAAACCAAGCGACTTAAATGCTAAAGACTATGATTTCATTTATTATGCAGGTGGACATGGAACAGTTTGGGATTTTCCAAAATCTGAAGAAATCGCTGAATTAGCCCGTCAAATTTATGACAATGGTGGTATTATTTCAGCAGTTTGCCACGGTGTTGCTGGGCTACTGTTACTCAAAGATGAAAACGGAAAATCGTTCGTAGATGGTAAACAATTAACTGGTTTTAGCAATGCTGAGGAAGAAGCTAATGGCACAGCAAATGAGGTTCCATTCCTTGCTGAAGATGCTTTAAAAGCAGCTGGCGCTCTTTACCAATCATCAACACCATTCTCTGACTTTGTTGTAGCAGATGGACGCCTTATCACAGGACAAAATCCGCAATCTGTACGTTCTTTAGCACAAAAAGTTTTGGAAACATTGGATTAAGCTAGGCTTTGTTTTTCAAGGCTAACTATTGAATTTAGTGTTATTACCATGTTAAATCTTTGATCGTTCGGTCAAAGATTTTCTTCTTTTTTTAAAATACGTTATACTACTAAACAAAGAGAGGAAATACTATGCAAACATATACTATTGGTGAAGTTTCAGAGATGTTAGGGATAACGATTGATACCATTCGTTATTATGATAAAGAAGGGCTTTTACCATTTGTCAAACGTGATAAAGGTGGACGTCGTGTATTTACCCATGATAATGTTCAACTTATGCGTATGATTATGGACTTAAAACACGCTGGTGTACCAGTAAAAGAAATTGCTCACTTTGTGTCTTGGCGATTAGATGGCGATGATTCACTTGGTGAACGCTATGCTTTTCTTGATAAACATGAGAAAATTTTAGAGCAAAAAATCGCTGATTTGGAGCAATCTTTGGCGTATTTGCGTTTTAAAAAATGGTATTATAAAACAGCGATAGAAGCAGGAACAGAGAAAATTCATATTGATGGCGCAACGAATCATGTTTGTACAGCTACTTATGATGAGTACCAAGCCTTACTAGATGAAGGGCAATCTGCTATTGATTTAGGAAATTTTTAAAAGTGAAGAAATCTCTTGACATGGAGTTATCTCAAGGTCATATAATATCTTCATGTGCTTTTGCAGAATGCTTTTAGCATTACGCAGAAAAATAATTACAGGAGGATATTATGATAATATTGTCATTGGTTCCTATTATTATGGGAAGTTTGTTGGCAACACAGACTGCGGTAAATTCGAGACTGCGCAGCTTCATTGGTTCACCCTTTTTGGCATCAACGGTTTCTTTTAGTGTTGGAGCAATATTTTTATTAGCGTTAGCTTTTATCACTCAAGGTGGTGTCCATTTATCAGGGGCTACTTTTGTTGAGAATCCTTGGTGGATTTGGACAGGTGGCTTACTTGGCTCGGTGGTTTTGACTGTTAATATTTTGCTTTTTCCAAAACTTGGTGGTGTGCAAACGGCGGTTTTACCGATTTTTGGGCAAATCATCATGGGACTTTTGATTGACCAATTTGGTTGGTTAAGTTCGCCGTTGAATCCTTTGACTTTCTTACGTTTACTGGGCTTCATTTTGGTTCTTATCGGAGTCTTGTTGACAGTCGTTAGAAAAAATATCCCACAAGAACACCAGTCAAAAAATGTTCTGTTGTGGCAAATTCTTGGTATCTTGGCTGGTATGTTGAGTGCGACACAAACTGCTGTAAATGGGCATTTGGGAACTATTTTAGGGTCATCTTTGCAAGCAGCTGCTATTTCATTTACCACAGGAACAGCCATTTTACTAATTTATTGCTTGGTGACTCTTACAACATTTTCGGATTTAGGAAAAGCCAAGGCCGCTGGCAAATCTTATTGGTGGATTTGGATAGGTGGCTTTTTAGGCGGGCTTTATGTGTTTGGTTCTGCTTGGTTGGTGCCGCAAATTGGAACTGGGCAAGTGGTGGTTATGGCTTTATTTGGCCAATTGACATTTAGTGCCATTATTGATCAATTTGGCTTTTTCCAAGCTCTTAAATCACCAGTGTCACGCCAAAAATTACTAGGACTCGTTATCATGTTTATCGGTGTCATTCTGACAAAATTGGTATAAAAAAGAACTCACGCTAAGTTAGCGTGGGTATTTTTTGACAAAGATAGTTGTCATTTTTAACAACTATCGATGTGACATCAGGGTTAGTAGTGACTGTTATTATCCATATCTACATCAACCTTACTAATATTAGTTTTGTTAATAAATATTTCAGAAAATAAGAAAAATGATTGACAGTGTTTTTAAATCGTGCTAATCTAAAAAAGAATTGAATAGTTTTCTTCGGGGCAGGGTGAAATTCCCGACCGACGGTGATGTTGTCTCGTTGATTGCTATTTGCTTTTATTCGTTGTTGGCACCTCTTGCCTAACACCAGTTATGCCTGCGAGGGTGTCGCCTAGACTAAAAGCAAATCATCAATCAACTTTGTTTGGTTTGATATCCAAGCGAGATAGCTAAGTCCGTGAGCGCAAGCTGATCTGGTGTGATTCCAGAACCGACAGTATAGTCTGGATGAGAGAAGAAATTGATAGAGTGTCAAAGAGCAAGACTCTTGCTTTTTGGAATACTTTTTTAGTTGTCTTTAATTGCCCCGTAGTGTATTGCTACGGGGTTTTTGAATACAACAATTGCTTTTTTGTATTTAAATTTTAGAGTTTAAATATAATGGTACCCCGATGAAAGTGCCTTTGGTTAATGGTTTAGCCAAAGCTGTTTTTGTCGGTTTTTTTAGTTTGGAAAGGAGGCTTTTATGCACGAGACTTATATGGCACAAGCGATTGAAGAAGCCAAAAAAGGCTTTAGGCAAACTTATACCAATCCTTTAGTTGGGGCAGTTATTGTCAAAGATAATCGTGTGATTGCTCGTGGGGCGCATTTGCAATATGGACATGAGCATGCCGAGAAAAATGCTATTTTGCATTGTCAAGCACCTGAAGAACTACTCAATTCAACTCTTTATGTAACTTTGGAGCCTTGTCACCATACTGGCAAGCAACCACCATGCACACAGGCTATTGTTGCTGCAGGGATAGAAAGGGTTGTGGTGGGACAGTTAGACCCGAATCCTTTGGTGGCTGGAAAAGGGCTAGAATTCTTGAAAAGTCAAGGAATCGAGGTGATTACTGGCATTCTAGAGAAAGAAGCGCGAGCGATTAATAATTTTTACAATTTTTATTATGAGTACAAGCGCCCTTATGTGGCTTTAAAACAGGCAGTTAGCTTAGATGGAAAAATTGCAGTACTTGGAGAACGTACGGCATTAACAGATGAGGAAACGACTCGGTTTGTCCATGATGAGAGGGATGATTATCAAGCTATTTTGGTTGGTGCTGAGACCGTTTTGATTGACAATCCACGATTGCTAGGTGCTGGCACAAGTTTGTATCCACTTGTGCGTGTGATTTTGGATGAAGCAGGGCGAGTTTTTGACCATCCTGATTTACAGATTTTTAAAGAACATTCAGCACCAGTTTTTATTTTTAGCAGGCGACAAGTCGCACACTTGCCAGAACACGTCAATAGTATTAACTTGCCAGAGTTTTCGATTGCTAATATTTTGCAGGTACTTTATGAAGCAAAGATACAGTCTGTTTATGTCGAGGGCGGAGCGCAGGTTCATGATGCTTTTTTAGCAAGTGGGCTTTGGGATGAAGTGATTTCATATGTGACTCCTAAGGTGATTGGTGGCAATGGCAGAGCTGCAATGAACAGTTCTCGTCAGGTAGAAGAAGTACAGGATTTACAGGAATTTTCTTATCAAAAAATCGGAAATAACCTTCGATTGTCAGGAAAGAGGAGGATATGATGTTTACTGGATTGATTCAAGAAAAAGGACGTATCTTACGCATTATAAAACATCAACATAGCATCAAATTAACTTGCAAAGCTTCACGAAAATTATTAACGGATTACAAAATTGGTGATAGCATGGCCGTTAATGGTGTTTGCCTTACTTGTGTGGCTAAAGCAGGTGATACCTTTACGGTGGATATCATGCCAGAGACCTTTAAACGAACAATTTTTGCGACAAGTCGTGTCGGAGATGAGGTTAATCTTGAGCTTGCAATGGCTGCCAATGCACGTTTTGAAGGGCATATAGTGACAGGGCATGTGGATGCAGTTGCAACGCTTATTCAGAAGAAAAGTGATGAAAATGCTATTGTACTCAGCTTTGCTTTTCCAAAGGCATTTGAAGGGCAAATTGTAGGACAGGGTTCAATTGCAGTCAATGGAGTTAGTTTAACAGTGGTGGCTGTTGACTTGGGGCAATTTAGCGTGTCTTTGATTCCACATACAGCGCAAGAAACCAATTTAGCCAAGCTAAAAAAAGGTGATAAAGTCAATATCGAGACGGATATTTTAGCAAAATACATGCAAGCACAAGTTGCAAAGATAGGAGGAAAATAGATGTTCCAAGATGTTGAAAAAGCCCTTGCTGATTTGAAAGCAGGAAAATTAATTGTAGTGGTTGATGACGATGACCGCGAAGCAGAAGGAGATTTGGTTGGTTTAGCAGAACTGGCAACACCAGAAAATGTCAATTTTATGACGAAACATGCACGTGGTTTGATTTGTGCACCTATTTCTAAAAAAATAGCAGAGCATTTAGAACTGTTACCAATGTCTGAAGAAAATACGGATGTGCACGGAACAGCTTTTACCATAAGTGTTGACCACAAAGAAACCTCAACAGGTATCTCGGCTTTTGACCGTGCCAAGACTATTCAAGCTTTATCTGATGAAAATAGTAAGGTTAATGATTTTCACCGACCAGGGCATATGTTTCCTTTGGTTGGGCGTGAAGGCGGTGTTCTTGAACGTCGTGGGCATACAGAAGCTAGTCTTGATTTGGCACGTTTGGCTGGCAGTACCGAAGCGGCTTATATTTGTGAAATTTTAAAAGATGATGGAACGATGGCACGTAAGGCAGACCTTCGTGAATTTGCACAAAAATGGCAATTAACCATGATTGAAGTAGGAGATATTGCGCGTTATGTGAGTTTTCAAGATAGTCCAAAGGTAAAGTTGCCATCGGCGTATGGTGATTTTGAGTTACGATTGTTTGAAGATGAAAAAAATCGTGAACACCTTTTACTGTCAAAAGGAGATTTGACAGCAGATGAGCCACTTTTAGTGCGAATGCATTCGGAGTGTTTGACTGGTGATATTTTCGGTTCTTACCGTTGTGATTGTGGGGAGCAGTTGCATGCGGCAATGGAGAAAATCAATGAAGCAGGACGTGGTGCGGTTTTATATCTTCGCCAAGAAGGACGTGGCATTGGTTTAAAAAATAAACTGAAAGCATACCAGTTACAAGAAAAGGGGGTGGATACTTATGATGCTAATCTTGAACTAGGTTTTGCCCCAGATGCGCGTGACTATCAGATTGCTGCGGATATATTATCCTTTTTAAATATTAACCAAATCACTTTGCTTACAAATAATCCAGATAAAGTTAATCAACTGGAAAAAGCAGGTATTGATGTGGTCAAGCGTGAAGCGCTAATCGTACCTACTCATCAGGAAAATCAATTTTACTTACAAACGAAACAAGAGAAATTTCATCATTTATTACATATCAGTTAAGGAGAAAAATCATGACAACATTTGAAGGAAAATACATCGGAAAAGATTTAAAAATTGCTATCGTCGTTGCACGTTTTAACGAATTTATCACTTCTAAATTATTAGGGGGAGCGAAAGATGGTCTTATTCGCAACGAGGTTTCTGAAGAAAACATTGATGTTTATTGGGTGCCAGGAGCATTTGAAATTCCATTTATCACAAAGAAAATTGTAGCGACTGGTCAGTATGATGGTGTGATTACCTTGGGAAGTGTTATCCGCGGCTCAACTAGCCATTATGACCTTGTCTGCAATGAAGTGGCTAAGGGCGTTGGGCAAATCAATCTTACCAGCGATATTCCAGTAATGTTTGGAGTCATTACGACAGAAGATATCGAGCAGGCTATTGAACGTGCTGGCTCAAAAGCAGGCAACAAAGGCAGCGAATGTGCCCAAGGCGTCCTCGAAATGATTAACCTTGCTAAACAGGTGGGGTAAGTAAAAACCTGAGACATTTTGTCTCAGGTTTTTATTTCTTCATCAAATCAGCCCAGGTGTTTTGGATGGTGGTAATGTTATCTTTTAATTGTGGTTTATTGTTTTTTAGGTAGGCAAGGTAAAAATCAACTTTGGCAGTATCGTCTGTGATATTTAGTTCGATACGGCGATTTGGGAATTTTTCATTTTGTCTTCGAATGTGTGAGATATTGGTTGTGAAATAAGGCAGACTAGAATAGCGCCTGATTTCATTGAAATTTTCGACCTCATCTTGGTAAATGAATTTGGCATCTGGGATATTATCTTCGATAATTTTTTGCCAAATACCGATGTCACGTAGAACAACAAAACTAAAACCTGTCATTTCTTTAAAGCTCGTTTCGGTTTTATTAGCTGGAACGACCATGGCATCACTGTTTACACGGAGATTTTCTGTACCAATATAGAGAGACTCGATATCCTCCGTTTGAATTTCTTGGTGTGTAAAAATAAGTTGATAGTCTTGAGAAATCAAGTTAGACATGACATCATTTTCAGAAAGCAGGTTGGTATCAATGCTTATTTTGTCGGTTGCAACAGCTTCAGCGATATAGAGTGGACCAGGAGCTACCGAACCTAAGCGAATTTTTCCTGAATATTTCTCGAAATCTTGGATACGTTTGATAAAAGCTCGCTTGATTGCAAGCACCTCCGCAGCTTCTTTAGCAGCTAATTTTCCTGTTTCTGTTAATGTAATGCGGTTTGGTGTTCGCTCAAATAAAGTCACTCCAAGTTCGTCTTCTAACTTTTGCATGCCTCGTGTGACTGTTGGTTGTGTTACCATAAGGTGCTCTGCCGTAGCAGAAAGTGTCCCATATTTTTCAAAAGCCACAAGAGCTTCTAAAAGGTAGTCATCAATCATAAATAGCTCCCTTCCTAGTATACGTTATAAGTATACTACCATAGAAGAGAAGTAATTTTCAACAAAAAAGTTCTGCGTTATCATTTAATTATGAAAGAAAAGTAGATGTTTTAAAATCGTTTTTCTTAAAATTGTTAGTTGGAGGGAAAAGTATGAGTATTTTGTTTATTAATAGTAGTCCAAATCGCAATGGGAATACGGCTAAGCTAGCTAAGGTATTATTGGCAGGACATGACTATCAAACACTAAATTTGGCAGATTATAAAATTTATGGCTATGGGCAAGATTTTGCGGATGACCAATTGGATGAAGTCATGGCAGAAATTGCTAAAGCTGATACGCTTGTCATTGGTTCACCAGTTTATTGGCATAATTTAAATGGTTTATTGCGTAATTTCTTAGACCGTCAATATGGTCGTGTGGCTTCGGAATTTGCAGGGAAACGTCTATTCTTTCTTTTCCAAGGACAAGCACCAACTCCAGAAATTCTAGCAGCTGGTGAATACACGATGAGCCGTTTTGCGGGATATTATGACATGGATTATATGGGCATGGCGCACAATATCAGCGAAGCAAAACAGTTAGCTAAACGATTATAATCTACTAATAGACAACATTTTACAAGTATACATTGTAAGTATACTAGAATAAAAAAGAAGTAATGTACTTTTGAGTAGCTTAGACGTAAAATAAAGGCATAAAAAGAACGAGGTAATAACTATGACAGAAACAATTACATTAAATGATGGTAATCGTATCCCAGCAGTTGGTTTTGGTGTTTTCCAAATTCCAGCAGATGGTTCAACCTATACAGCTGTTAAGGAAGCTTTAGAGGTTGGCTACCGTCATATTGACACAGCGCAAGCTTATTTCAATGAAAAAGAAGTCGGACAAGCTATCAAAGATTCAGGTATTCCACGTGATGAAATCTTTGTCACAAGCAAACTTTGGATTCAAGATTATGCTTACGAAACGGCTAAAGCAACCATTGATGCAACTTTGGAAAAAATGGGGCTTGATTACCTTGACCTCTATCTACTTCACCAACCTTATGGTAAAGTCGAAGAAGCTTGGAAGGCTTTAGAAGAAGCCAAAGCAGCTGGTAAAATCAAATCAATCGGTGTGTCAAACTTCACGCCAAACTTTTGGAATCAATTTGTTCCACACTTCAATACTGTTCCAGCTGTTAACCAAGTTGAATTTAACCCTTATTTCCAACAAAAAGAGTTACGTGACTTGCTTGCAAAAGATGATGTTAAAATCGAAGCTTGGGGACCACTCGGACAAGGCAATAAAGATTTATTTGCTGAACCAGTTATCACGGCTTTGGCTAACAAATATGGCAAAGATGCAGGACAAATTATTTTGCGATTTGAAGTGCAAGAAGGTATCATTGTCTTGCCAAAATCAACTAAGAAAATTCGTATGGCATCTAACAAAGACCTCTTTGATTTTGAATTGACTGCTGAAGAAATGGCTGAGCTTCGTGCTCTTGATAAAGGAAAAGGTGCCCATGACCCAGACGCACCAGGTGTTGGCGATTGGTTACTTTCTAACTATGACGTTCACGCTGATGATTAATCTATTAAACCTCGGTTTCCTGATGAAACTGAGGTTTTTAATTTAAAACCCACCATACGTCAGCTGCATACTAGCATAGAAAAGAAGTAATTTTAAAAGAAGCAGTAGCATTTTATAATAAAACCATCAAGAAAATGATTAACCGAAGGAGAAAAAACAATGACTCAACAACCAACTGTAACACTTAATAACGGCGTTAAAATGCCCATGGTCGGTTTTGGTGTTTTCCAAATTCCTGACCCAGATGTTTGTCAACGTGCTGTCGAAGAAGCTATCAAAACAGGTTATCGTCTGATTGATACTGCAGAAGCTTACGGTAATGAAGAAGCGGTTGGCAAAGCTATTAAGGCTTCAGGCGTTCCACGTGAAGAGCTCTTCATCACAACAAAGGCGTTTATCCAACACATTAATTACGAAGGTGCCAAAGAAGCTTTTGAAGAATCACTACGCAAACTTGACCTTGACTACATCGACCTTTATTTACTTCACCAACCTGTCGGTGATACTTTTGGGGCATGGCGTGCGCTAGAAGAACTTTACAAGGAAGGTAAAATTCGTGCCATTGGTGTATCAAATTTTGAAGATGACCAATTAGCTAATCTTGCTATTTTCAATGATGTCATTCCTGCTGTGAATCAAATTGAACTTCATGTCTTTAACCAAAAAGATGATTCTGTTGCTTATCACACTTCCAAAGGTGTTCAAGTTGAAAGCTGGGGTGCTTTTGCCGAAGGACGTTTTGACGTTTTCAACAATCCTATCTTAAAAGCTATCGCTGATAAATATGGTAAAACAACTGCCCAAGTCATGCTTCGCTGGCAATTACAACGTGGCATCGTTAGCTTATCAAAATCTGCTAAACCAGAACGTGTTCGCCAAAACTTTGATATCTTTGATTTTGAATTAAGTGATGACGACATGGCACAAATCAAAACACTTAATACCAATACAACCGTCTTTGCAGACCATCACGAAGCCGCAACCTTTGAACTCTTAGCAGGATTTGTCGGAAAATCATTTTAAATGATTAAATAATAGATTACCAAAGTGATAAAAGAAACATCCCTAGGGTGTTTTCTTTTGGTCGAAATTTTAGTAAAAGGAGAAATATGACTCAAAAAATTCAAAAATTTGGTATGGTTTTACCAATTGTATTACTTAGTTATTTTATGATTTTATTGGATAATTCCATTATTTTCACAAGTACAGTTCGGATTAGTCAAGATTTACACATGTCAGGGACATTGCTATCTTGGGTTAGCAATGCTTATGCGTTAACATTTGGTGGCTTCTTGCTTTTCTTTGGTCGTGTGGGTGATATTTATGGTAGAAAACGTATTTTTCAATTAGGATTATTGATTTTCACCGTTGCTTCATTGTTTGTAGGTATTTCAACGAGTTCTACAATGATTATTGCTATGCGTGCGATTCAAGGTATTGGCTCTGCTATTTTAGCACCGACGACATTGGCACTTTTGATGGATGCTTATGAGGGGCAACAACGTTCGGCAGCTATTGCTTATTATGGTGTCACAGCGGGGATAGGAGCTAGTTTTGGGTTATTGATTGGTGGGCTGATTACTAGCTACAGCAGCTGGCGTTATGGTTTTCTAATTAATGTTCCCGTCGGAATCATGATGATACTTCTGACACAACGTTACATTTCTCAATCTCCAAAAGGAAAGAACCTTAATATGGATTGGTTAGGAGCGATTTTATCTGTTCTAACCTTTAGTAGCCTTGTTTATAGTATCAATGGCAGTGCTTTACGTTGGTTATCAGGAATTATTTGTTTAATTGCTTTTGTGCTATTTATCTGGGTTGAATACCATCATTTTCAACCTTTGACACCGTTGATTTTATTTAAAAGTGCCACACGTTCAAGTGCTTATGTTGCAAGATTCTTTTTCATGGCAGCTAGCATGTCTTATTTCTTTTTGATGCCACAAGCTCTTCAGCGTTATTTGGGGTATTCACCATTGCAGGCAGCATTTGCGTTTATTCCTTTAACGGCTACGCAATTTGTTGCTTCGTTGTTTACCAATCGTCTCATTCAACGTTTTTCAACCGAGAGAGTATTAATCATTGGAACGGTATTTGATTTAGTCGGTTATAGCCTTGGAGCTTTGATTGGCTTGCGACATGGTTATCTATTAGGAACAGCTATTCCAATGATTTTTATCGGGGTTGGTCAAGGATTAGTTGTTGCACCGATGACAGTTGAAGGGGTGGCTGGTGCCAATGCTGATGAGGCTGGTGCCGCATCTGGTGTGGTAAATACTGTTCACCAAATCGGAGGAGCAGTCGGCTTATCCTTAGTCACTCTATTAACGGCTTCAATTCATAAGCCAGAGCAAATGATTGTTCGTAGCCAATACATCATGATTATTTACGTTTTGGTGATGTTAGGAGCTGGTTTAACTATCTATCGTTTTAAAAAACAAAAATAAAGAGATAAAGCTGGGCAAAAATGCTCAGCTTTATTGGTCTAAGTTGCACCGATTTGAATTCCAGCAAGAAAATAATTTTTTAGAAAAGGCGCTCTCTTTTCATTGCTATCAAGCGTTTGAGGACGGCTTAGTTTACAAAAAAATGGTATAATGATGGAGAATTTAAGAAAGAAAGGTGGTGCTAAGGTGCTTAGAGAAGAAATGGTAGGAGAACGTTTAAAATGGGTAGCTATTGACTCTGATAATCTTAGCCAAACATCCGATTTATACGCAACGTATGGTATTGATGAAGAATTGATTTCTTATGCTTTGGATAGAAATGAACGAGCACACATGGAATACGATTGGCAAACGGAGACCATGCTTATCATTTACAATGTGCTAAATCGTACCAAAGAAGACAATCATTACGAGACAATTCCGATAACCTTTATCGTTCGTGGCGAACAGCTAATAACGATTTTTAATGAAGACAATGCCTATATTGTTGATTTGATGCGACATTATTTGCAAAGACGTCCAGATGTGTCTGTCTATAAATTCCTATTTATGGGGTTATTTCTGGTTTCGGAAACGTATTTTCCTTATTTAGAAGAATTGGATAAGAGTAGTAGCCAACTCAATCGTCGTTTACGTCAACGGACAACCAAAAAAGACCTGCTTGGTCTTTCGGATATTGAAACAGGAATGGTTTATTTAGTTTCTGCTACCAATCAAAATGCGATTCTTCTTGAGCAACTTAAAGGGCAACCCTTCTATAAACAACTTGATAATATTGAAAAAGAACAGTTAGAGGATTCACTGATTGAGGCTCGCCAATTATCGAGTATGACACAAGTTCATGCCCAAGTTTTACAACAATTATCAGGAACTTACAATAACATTTTGAATAATAATCTAAATGATAACATGACTACTTTGACGATTGTATCCATCATTTTAGCAGTATTTGCGGTTATCACTGGCTTTTTTGGAATGAATGTTCCGCTACCATGGTCAAGTAATCAGAATGCTTGGTTAATTATTATTTTGATTTGTATTATCTTATGGCTTGTCATCGCCGCTTTCATTCGCTATATGATTCATCGAAAATCTTAAAAAGGAGAAAAATAATGTCTGAAATGTCAAAAGAACGCTTAGTTGCCTTTACCGATGCCGTTTTGGCTATTATCATGACAATTTTAGTGTTAGAACTAGAACGCCCAGCAGAATTAACTTGGTCAGCTTTGTGGGAATTGAAAACAAACTTTTTTGCTTATACCATTTCTTTCTTTTGGTTAGGAACCATGTGGGTTAATATGCATCAAGCTTGGGACAACATTGAAAAAATCAATAATCGTCTCGTTTGGATTTCAATGCTTTTGCTGTTTTTCTCATCTTTCTTTCCTTACACCACATCTTTGGTAGCTAGTGATTTCAATAGCTCAGTAGCTCAAATTGTTTATGGAGCGATTGTTATGTTAGTTTCCTTTACGAATGTTTGGATGTATGCAGAGCTAGCAAAAATTTCTACCAACAGCGAAGGAGAAGCTGCAGCAAGAAGCCATAACAAATGGATGCGTTGGGATATCGCCATAAAAGTTGTTGGCATGATTTTAAGCATGACCATTCTCCCACAAGCCATGATGTGGGCAGTACTCTTTACAGCCATCGTCATCGTTTTTCCAAGGTCGATTTAAAAAACACGCTATCAGCGTGTTTTTCTATTTCTTAACCAAGAAAAGTTTTCCTTGAGTTGGAATGATGATAGCTAATGCGAGGAGAACAAAGATGAGGGTTAAAAGCCCAGCTGTTCCATTAACGGTGAATGAGTACCAATAAGGTGACATGCCTTTTGGAGCGTAGCTTCCCCAGAAAATGAAGCCAGCCACAAAATGCCAGAAGTAGCGAACGAATACAGCTAAAATGGCTCCGCCTGTTGCGTAAAATAGAGCACGACCTTTATTGTCCTTAGCTAGAGCATTTTGGAAAGGTGCCGTAAAAATACCAGCTAATCCCATAGAAACAAAGGCAATGATATATTCGATAAGGACTTGCGATAAGGCTAAATACCAAACTTTCCCTAAAATAAAATGAAGTAATCCCCAGATAAGCCCTGCCAATAAGCCATACTTAGTCCCACGGCGCAATGCAAAGAGTACCAAAGGAATAGCGCCAAAAGAAGGAGTAAACCAACTGGCAAAATCTGGAATGTAAGATAACGCCATGGCAAAAGCAGCTATCAAAGCTGTTTCAATTAAAGCAGACAGTTGCGAATTTTTTGATGTCATAAAAAAGCTCCTTTTTGTACAAAGGAGCCATTATTTTTCTGATAATATGTGCAATGATATTCAAAACAAGTTTTAAAACGGTCATCTCACAATCCCTACGCTCGTACTAACGAGATCAGGTTATCAGGATTTCGCAAATGCGATCTCAGCCAGAGGCACTCCTTTGTGATTTAATTGCTTATAGTCTAGCATGAAAGAAAGTTTCTTGTCAAGCTAGTTTTCATTTTTTTTGAAAAACATTTAAAGCTCTAAAGCCCATAATTATAATCGTCATCTTGCATGGCTTCAACAGAACCAAGGAGATAACCGTTACCGACTTGGCTGAAGAAATCATGGTTAGACGTTCCTGTTGAAATACCATTCATCACGATTGGATTAACATCATTAGCAGTATCTGGGAAAAGTGGGTCTTGACCAAGATTCATCAGCGCTTTATTAGCATTGTAACGCAAGAATGTCATTACCTCATCAGTCCAACCAACACCGTCATATAGCGATTTGGTATAATTTTCTTCATTTTCATAAAGTTGATAAAGTAAATCATACATCCACTCACGAAAACTGTCTTGTTCGTCTTCTGATAATTCATTGAAACCAAGTTGGAATTTATACCCAATGTAAGTGCCATGGACGGATTCGTCACGGATAATTAATTTGATAATCTCAGCAACATTTGCTAATTTATTGTTTCCGAGGTAATACAGTGGTGTGAAAAATCCTGAATAGAAGAGGAAAGTTTCTAAGAAAGTAGACGCAACTTTCTTTTGCAGAGCATCCCCATTTTCATAAATATCATTGATGATTTTTGCCTTTTTTTGCAAATATTCATTGCTGTTTGTCCATTCAAAAATGGCTTCAATTTCAGATTTGGTATTTAGCGTTGAAAAGATAGAAGAGTAAGATTTGGCATGAACAGATTCCATGAATTGAATGTTGTTCAGAACAGCTTCTTCATGAGGAGTTCTGACATCTGCACGAATAGCTTCAACACCAGATTCTGATTGCATAGTATCCAGCAAAGTTAAACCACCGAAGACCTTCCCAACAAGGTCTTTTTCTTCGGCTGGAAGTTTACGCCAATCATCAAGGTCATTGGATAAAGGAATTCGTGTATCTAGCCAAAATTGCTCTGTCAACTTTTCCCAAGTTGACTTATCAATGACATCTTCAATCTCATTCCAATTAATGGCTTCATAATAAGTTTGTGACATTTATATTCTCCATAAAAGTAGTAAAGAAAGCGCAGAAGTCACTTAGCTTTCTCAGTAATAGCGTGGGAGCACACAACGCTGACTATCAAATTAATAAGCTCTCAGCCTATTTTCATGCTCGTATTGTCGTCCTATGGATGCTCTACACCCAACCATCAAACGACTCTAGTTATGGTTAGTTTTTAAGTTCAGCAGAAAAGCTAACCAGTTTATTAAGTATTCTCAAAACAAGTTTTCAAAGGTTATGACACGGTACTAACTGACACGATAATAGCGATTTGGTGAAGTTAGTAAGTGAATTAGGCAAACGACCATAGCGATTGCTGTCTCGTTACTAGGTCCTTTAGGCTCAAAACAGGTGTTCAAAGGTTACGACACGTCATTAAACGACTCGATACTAGTCGTTTAATGAAGTTAGTAAAGTGAGTTGGCTATTTTGTTATTAGGTTTTGCAGAGACAAATCTAAGTATACGGTAAGTTACGCCACGTAACCAAATGGGTCGATAATAGCCATTTGGTGAAGTTAGTAAGTGAACTAGGCAAACCGCCATAGCATTTGCCGTCTCGTTACTAGATCCTTTAGACAAATCCAAGTATTCGATGAGTTACGATACGAAACCAAATGGGTCGATAACAGCCATTTGGTGAAATTAGTAAGTGAACTAGGCAAAACACCATAGCGTTTGCCGTCTTGTTATTAGGTTCTCTAGGCTCAAAACAGGTGTTTAAAGGTTACGACACGTAATTAATCGACTCGATATTAGTCGATTAATGGAGTTAGTAAGTGAGTTAGCCATTTCGCCATAGCGAATGGCGTAGTCTGACAGACGTTTTAACGTCTAGTCAGACTTACTCAGTTAAATCACGCAGCTTTCGCATTGGTTTGAGCCGACTTCATCACCGTCATCGGTAAAGGTACGGATGTAGTAAATTGATTTAATACCTTTATTGAAAGCGTAATGACGCAGGATAGAAAGGTCACGAGTGGTTTGTTTGCTTTGCGTTTTCCATTCATAGAGTCCTTGCGGAATATCGCTGCGCAAAAAGAGCGTTAATGACAATCCTTGGTCAACGTGTTCAGTCGCCGCAGCATAAACATCAATGACTTTTCGCATATCCATATCGTAAGCAGAAGTGTAATATGGAATCGTATCTGTCGACAAACCAGCAGCTGGGTAATAAATCTTACCAATTTTCTTTTCTTGACGTTCCTCGATACGTTGCGTAATCGGGTGAAGTGATGCAGAAACATCGTTAATGTAAGAAATTGAACCATTCGGAGCAACTGCTAGACGATTTTGGTGGTAAAGCCCGTCTGTCATTACTGCATCACGGAGCTTAGCCCAATCTTCGCCACTAGGAATAAAATGCTCAGCAAAAAGTTCCTTCACACGTTCTAATTGTGGAACAAATTGTCCTGTAATGTATTTATCGAAATATGTCCCGTCTGCGTATGTCGAATTTTCAAAACCAACAAAGGTTTGTTTGCGTTCACGAGCAATGTTATTTGATTCCACTAAGGTCCAATAATTCATTAGCATAAAGTAAATATTTGTAAATTCAATGGATTCTGGGCTTCCGTAGTGGATATGATGTTGAGCTAGGAAGGTATGGAGCCCCATAGCACCAAGTCCAAAGGTATGCGCTTGTTCATTGCCATGCTTGATTGTTGGCACGGCTTCAATAGATGATGTGTCCGAGACAAAGGTCAATGCACGTGTCATTGCTTTAATAGAACGACCGAAATCAGGTGAAGTCATCATATTAACAACGTTAGTTGAACCCAAATTACATGAAATGTCAGTTCCCATTTTGACAAATTCTTGCGCATCGTTAATCACGCTTGGTGTTTGAACCTGAAGGACTTCGGAACAAAGATTTGACATGATAATTTTGCCATCAATTGGGTTAGCGCGGTTAGCTGTATCGATATTAACGATGTAAGGGTAGCCAGATTCTTGTTGTAATTTTGAAATTTCGGTTTCTAAATCACGGGCTTTAATTTTGGTTTTGACGATATTTGGATTAGCCACCATTTTGTCATATTCGGCAGTGATATCAACATAGCTGTAAGGTACGCCGTATTCACGCTCAACACTATATGGGCTGAAAAGATACATGTCTTCATTCTTGCGGGCTAATTCGTAAAATTTATCAGGCACAGTAATCCCAAGTGAGAGAGTTTTGACACGCACTTTTTCATCAGCATTTTCTTTTTTGGTTGATAGAAATGCCATGATATCTGGGTGGAAAACATCAAGGTAAACAGCACCAGCTCCTTGACGTTGCCCCAGTTGGTTAGAATATGAGAAACTATCTTCAAAGAGCTTCATGACAGGAACAACACCAGAAGCAGCTCCTTCGTAACCTTTGATAGGAGCGCCAGCCTCACGCAAATTTGAAAGGCTAATACCAACACCACCACCGATACGAGACAATTGCAGCGCTGAATTGATTGATCGTCCAATTGAATTCATATCATCTGTGACAGAAATCAAGAAACAAGAGACGAACTCACCACGACGACTACGCCCAGCATTCAAGAAAGAAGGGGTAGCAGGTTGATAACGTTGGTGAATCATTTCAGTTGCCAAATCACGTGCTAATGCTTCATTGCCATCAGCAAAATAAAGCGCGTTAAAAAGGACACGATCTTCGATGCTTTCAAGGTAATAATTGCCATCGTTTGTTTTTAAAGCATACTGTTGGTAAAACTTATAGGCAGCCATGAAGGATTTAAATTGAAAGTGTTGTGCTTGCAATTCCCCAGCCAGTGTTTCAATAAAATCTAGTGAATACTTACTGATGAATTCTGATTCGATATAGTCATTTTCAATTAAGTAGCGGATTTTATCCGTAATGCTGTTGAATGACTTTGAATTGGGAATGACATTCTCACGAAAGAAAGCATCAAGAGCTTCTTTGTCTTTATTAAGAGGAATTTGTCCATTTACAGGACGGTTAATTTCATTGTTTAGGCGAAAATAAGAAATATCGCCAAGATTTTTTAGACTCATAAAGTAAGATACCAAACCATCATATGGTGTGGTAACTCCTTTCTAATTAAAGATAAAAGTTATGGGAAAGTTTAGATAATGTCTTTTAGTTTAGCAGGTTGGAAGCCAGAAAACATAATTTCACCTGCTTTGATAACTGGAGCAGCAGCAAAACCAAGATTTTTGACGTAGTCAATCATTTCAGGACGCTCATCAATATTAATTTCTTGGTAGTCAGCCCCTTCTTTATCCAAGAGTTTTTTAGTCATTTTACATTGCATACAGTTATTTTTTGAAAAAAGTGTGATTTTATTAGCCATCAGGGCATCCTCCTAAAAAATATTTCCTTATGAGAAACTTAATGTTTATTAAGAATATCCAAAAAAGAGCAAAAAAGCAAATAATATCTCTCGAAAAAGCACAATATATAGTGGTCGAAAATAAAAGCGGGCACAAAATATTGTAGAATCAAGCTTTTTGACAACTGTAAAGTGACACGTGACACATCATGTTAGATTATATAACATGGCGCTGTGAATTACACTTGACTAAATATTCTGAAAGTTGTATAATTAAAAAACCATTATTATATTTCGGGGGTCTGTACATGACAGAGTTTTTATCAAAGTTTCCTTTCAACGATAATGAGTATTCTTATTTTAATCTTGAAAAAGCGGTTTCTCATTTTGGAGGAGACATCAAAAAAATCCCTTACACTATTCGTATATTACTTGAAAGTTTACTCAGAAAGTATGATGGTGTAGATGTTACAAAAAATCACATTGAAAATTTAGCAACTTACAATCCTAAAAAAACAAGCGGAGAAGTTCCATTCAAACCAAGTCGTGTCATCTTGCAGGATTTCACAGGAGTTCCTGTTGTCGTTGACCTTGCCTCAATGCGTGATGCTATTGTTGCCAACGGTGGCGATGCTGAACTAATCAATCCAGAAATTCCAGTTGATTTGGTTATTGACCATAGTGTTCAAGTCGATTTCTTCGGATGTGACACAGCTTTAGAAGATAACATTAATTTGGAATTCAAACGTAACAATGAACGTTACGAGTTTTTGAAATGGGCAGAAAAATCATTTGACAATTACCGTGCCGTTCCACCTGCAACTGGTATCATTCACCAAGTTAATATTGAATTCCTTAGTGATGTTGTCATTGAAAAAGATGGCATGCTTTATCCAGATTCAATGTTTGGTACTGATAGCCACACAACAATGATTAATGGTATCGGTGTCCTTGGTTGGGGTGTCGGAGGTATCGAGGCAGAAGCAGCAATGCTTGGTGAAGCTTCATTCTTCCCAGTTCCTGAGGTTATCGGTGTTCGTTTGACAGGAAAATTACCTAAAATTGCAACCGCTACCGACTTGGCACTCAAAGTAACTCAAGTTCTTCGTCAAGAAAAAGTAGTCGGCAAATTTGTTGAGTATTTTGGTGATGGTTTATCAAATCTTAGTCTTGCTGAACGTGCAACAATTGCCAATATGGCGCCAGAATACGGTGCAACTTGTGGTTATTTCCCAATTGATGACGAAACGCTTAACTACATGCGTTTAACAAACCGTAAAGAAGACCATATTGCATTGACAAAAGAATACGCGAAACGCAATAATCTTTTCTACGATCCAGAACATCAAGCAGAATATACTAAAGTCGTTGAAATTGATTTATCAACAATTTCACCAAGTATTTCAGGACCAAAACGTCCACAAGATTTGATTGATTTGACACAAGCCAAACAAACTTTCCAAGAAAGTTTAGTGCGTGAAGCTGGTGTTCAAGGATTTGGTTTGACAGCGGATGAAATCAATAAAAAAGCAACTGTTCATTTTGAAGACCAAGATGTTGAGATTAAAACAGGTCATGTTGCTATCGCCGCTATTACATCATGTACCAATACATCAAACCCTTACGTTTTGATGTCAGCTGGTTTGCTTGCTAAAAATGCTGTTGAGCGTGGTTTGCGAGTGGCTCCAACGGTGAAAACATCACTTGCTCCAGGTTCTAAAGTGGTAACAGGATATTTGCGAAACTCTGGCTTACAGACTTATTTAGATAAACTCGGCTTTAACATTGTTGGTTATGGTTGTACGACATGTATCGGTAACTCAGGAAGTCTTCGTCCAGAAGTAGCTGAAGCTATTACAGATACAGACTTATTAGCCTCAGCTGTATTGTCAGGAAACCGTAACTTTGAAGGACGTGTTAATCCACTTGTCAAAGCTAACTTCCTTGCAAGCCCACCACTTGTTGTCGCTTATGCCCTTGCTGGCAATACAAATGTTGATTTAACAACAGAACCACTTGGATTTGACCAAAATAACGAACCAGTTTATCTTAAAGACATCATGCCAACAAACGACGAAGTGGCAGAATACGTTAATCAATACGTGACACGTGAATTGTTTGAACATGAGTATGAACATGTCTTTACAGATAGTGAAAAATGGAATCAAATTCCGACTGAAGAAAGCAAGATTTACCATTGGAATGAAGCTTCAACATACATTCAAAATCCACCATATTTTGACCATCTAGGTGATGATTTAGCTATCAAACCATTGAAAAATCTCAAACCGTTAGCAAAATTCGGTGATAGTGTGACAACTGACCACATTTCACCAGCAGGTAATATCGCGAAAAATAGCCCAGCTGCTAAGTATTTAGATAATCACGGCGTTGATTATGTTGATTTCAACTCATATGGTAGCCGTCGTGGTAACCACGAAGTCATGATGCGTGGAACATTTGCTAACATTCGTATCCAAAACCAATTGGCAGATGGTAAAATTGGTGGTTACACTAAATACAACGGCGAAATCATGCCAATCTACGATGCTGCTATGCATTATAAAGAAGACGGCGTTGATACCCTAGTGATTGCTGGTAAAGATTATGGTATGGGGTCTAGTCGTGACTGGGCAGCCAAAGGTTCAAATCTTCTTGGCGTTAAAGCTGTGCTTGCTGAAAGTTTTGAACGTATTCACCGTTCAAACCTTGTGATGATGGGTGTTTTACCATTGCAATTCTTAGAAGGTGATACAGCTGAAAGTCTTGGTTTGACTGGATTTGAAACTTACGATATTAACCTTTCAGAAAATCCTGGTATTCATGACATTGTTGATGTTGTGGCTCGTGATGAATCAGGTGAAAAACATTTTAAAGCCATGGTACGTTTTGACGCTGATGCTGATATCCGTTACTACAAGAACGGTGGTATCTTACCAATGGTTGTTAGAAAGAAATTGGAGGAAGCATAATCTATGACAGGAGGAAGCGGATTAAAAGATTTAATAGCTTGTAATACCCGTATCAGTTCGATTATTGATGATAATTTATCTTACGCAGGTTATAATATTTCTGAATTAATGGACAACGATGCTAGTTTTGAAGAAGTGATTTACCTTCTTTGGAACTTGCATTTGCCAAATAAAGCAGAGCTTGATAGCTTTGTAAAAGAACTTCGTGAAAATTATGCCATCAGCGATGCGGTTGAACAATGTATTATGATTCAATCACGTAGCCATTTGCACCCAATGAGTGTTCTTCGTTCTACCGTTAGTTTGCTTGGGGTGTACAATGTCAATGCTGAAGATAATTCTGAAGAAGCCACTTACGAACAATCTATTCAATTGATGGCTAAAATGCCAACTATCATTGCGACATTTGCTCGTTTACGTGAAGGAAAAACACCAGTTGCTCCCCGTGAAGATTTAGGATTTGCAGCGAATTTCCTTTATATGTTAAATGGTGAAGAGCCAACACCGTTGCAAGTCAAAGCATTGAACCGTGCCTTGGTTTTACATGCTGACCACGAATTAAATGCTTCAACGTTTGCAGCGCGTGTTTGTGCATCAACTTTAGCTGATATTTATTCTTGTGTGACAACTGCAATCGGAACACTTAAAGGACCACTTCATGGTGGTGCTAACGAACGTGTTTTTGATATGTTAACTGAAATTCGTGAAATGGGTGACACCAAAGCGTATTTGAAAGAAAAATTGGATTCGCAAGAAAAAATCATGGGATTTGGTCACCGTGTGTATAAAACACAAGACCCACGTGAAAAATACTTACGTGAAATGGCTCAAGCACTTACAGAAGGTACTGAAAACGAAGTGTGGTTCAACTTGTCACGTGAAATTGAAGATTACATGAAACACACTAAAGGGCTTATCCCAAATGTCGACTTCTATTCGGCAACGGTTTACCATGTTCTTGGAATCGATAGTTCTATTTTCACCCTCATTTTTGCAATGAGTCGTGTTTCAGGTTGGATTGCTCATATTCAAGAACAACAAAAAAATAATAAATTGATTCGTCCACGTTCTCATTATACTGGAGAGCTTGGTTTGAAATACACACCACTTGAAGAACGCTAAAAGCCTTAGAAAGGAAAAAACGAAAAAATGGCAGATAAAATCACTTTGGAAAATGGTCAATTGACTGTTTCTAACAATCCCATCATCCCTTTCATTGAAGGAGATGGTGTCGGACGTGACATTTGGAAAAATGCGCGTGCTGTTTTTGACGCAGCCGTTGAAAAAGCTTACCAAGGTCAGAAAAAAGTTGAATGGCTTGAACTTTTGGCTGGTAAAAAAGCGCATGAAGCAACAGGAGAATGGTTGCCAGAAGAAACCCTTAATACAATTAAAGAAGACTTGGTTGCTATTAAAGGTCCACTAGAAACACCAGTTGGTGGTGGAATTCGCTCACTAAATGTTGCGCTTCGTCAAGAATTGGATTTATATGCTTGTGTGCGCCCTGTTCGTTATTTTAAAGGAATTGAAAGCCCACTTAAAGAGCCTGAAAAAACAAGTATTACTATTTTCCGTGAAAATACGGAAGATATTTATGCAGGTATCGAGTGGAATGCTGGTACACCAGAAGTGAAAAAAGTCATTGATTTCTTGCAAAATGAAATGTCTGTCAGCAAGATTCGTTTTCCTGAAACAAGCAGTATCGGAATCAAACCAATCTCACAAGAAGGTAGTGAACGTTTGATTCGCTCTGCGATTGAATACGCTCTTGCTAACAATTTGACTAAAGTCACTCTTGTTCACAAAGGAAATATTCAAAAATTCACAGAAGGTGGCTTCCGTAGTTGGGGTTATGACCTTGCTAAACGTGAATATGCTGATGAATTAGCCAGCGGAAAATTAGTCATTAATGACATTATTGCTGATAATTTCTTGCAACAAATTTTGCTTAATCCTGAAAAATTTGATGTTGTGGCTTTGACAAACCTCAATGGTGACTACGCTAGTGATGCCCTTGCTGCCCAAGTTGGTGGTATTGGTATCTCACCAGGGGCAAACATCAATTATTTAACAGGTCATGCGATTTTTGAAGCAACACATGGAACTGCACCAGATATTGCTGGTAAAGACATCGCTAATCCATGTTCTGTTCTTTTGTCAGGTTGTATGTTGTTTGATTACATTGGTTGGACAGAAGTGGCTAGCCTAATTACGGCAGCAATTGAACAAACATTTGCTAAGGGACAATTTACAGCAGATTTAGCCCAAGGCAAAGCAGCTTGCTCGACAAGTGAATTTGCAGCAAAACTTATTGAAAACTTGTAAAATTTAGCCTGGGACAAGTCTTGTCCTAGGTTTTTTGGTATAATGAGAATGATTTGAAAATTTTAGAGGTGGGAGTTTTATGACATATTCATTAGCAGACATTGTTTTTCTGTTTTTCATTTATTCATTTGTCGGTTGGCTTTGGGAGACGGTTTATTGTTCGATTAAGGATAAGAAGTTTGCTTATCGTGGTTTTTTAGTCGGGCCTTATTGTCCTGTTTATGGGTTTGCGGTCACGACTGTTTTGCTAGCAACGGAGCCGTTTCAAAGTAATCTTTTATGGCTGTTCTTGAGTGGCTTGCTTGTGGCAACCATCTTTGAATACATTGCTGGTTGGCTTTTAGAAACAGTCTTTCACATGAAATTGTGGGATTACAGTCAGGAATTTGGAAATATTCAAGGGCGCATTGCTCCACGAATCTCGCTTTTCTGGGGATTTGGTATTGTGATTCTGGTTAAATTTATCCAGCCAGGAGTGATGTGGGTGATTAACCATACTAATGATTGGGTAGCAGCTGGTATTGTTGTTGTCATGACTGCTGATTTGATTTGGACAGTCGTCGATACGGTGAAATTCCAACAAGCTGCCATTGCTTTTGAAAAATACGTTCGTGCTGAACAAGAAAAATTACGTGAATCCGTTAGAGCAGAAGTTGCTGATTTAACACAGCAATCAGAGGTGTTTAGCAAACGTCTGGAAAATTTACGACTTCATATTAATGAAACTTTGAAAGAAAAAGGTATCGAACCTTTCCGTTTCAACCAACGTCGTATGCTTAGAAACTATAAAAATTTCCGCTTAACAACAGCACCATTTTTAAATGAAATTCGTAAACAAACAGCAGCTTTAAGAGAAAAAAGAAACGAAAAACATAATCATTAAGAATTAAAAAAACGAAAAGCACTCCACTAGGAGTGCTTTTTATGTTATGTCTATGCCTTCTTAATTGTCATGAGGTTGGGAGCGTATTTTTTAAGGGATTTGACAATAGCAAGGACAATAATTAAGCTGATTAAACGGTCAGCGTAGTCGGTGATAGCTTGAACAATAACAAGACTAGCTGTTAAATTAATTCCCAAGCTATGAAGAATTTGAGCAAGAATGCCTGAGCCACTTGATGTAATGCCATGGAAAAGAATGACTGTGATAGCAGAAGAAACGATAGTTCCAGGGAGCGAAACAAGAAGACTCTTCCAAATCAAACTGTTTGGGCGAGTAGTATCTTTGATTAAAAATCCTGCTAAAAAGGCAGTCACAATAGCGACAGGCGCAAAGTAGAGAGCGAAAATATCAGTTGTTACCCAGCTGAGTAAAGCACTAATAATAGCTGCGCCAGCACCTAGCCATGGACCAAAAACAACAGATACCAAAAGCGTTCCAATAATATCGAGATAAATTGGCAAACGTAAAAAGAGTGCGATATTAGCACCGACATAGTTAATAGCGATAGCAATCGCCATAAAAGAAATAAGACGTGCAGATGAATTTTTCATAATTTAACTTTCTAACGATAACATTTTGAGGTCATGTTGAATGACATCTTTTTGTGCATCTAAAAGTACAGTTAGAAAATCTTCCCAGAACAAACTTGGATTGACATGAGTCAAAATCGTGCTATTTGCAGGTTTATGATAAAAATCATATTGGTCAACTACAGTTTGTCCGATAGCAATGCCATCTGTGACAACGTCAGTATAGGCATTAAAACCAGAACAAACATCACCATTGACAAAATAAGCAAGGGCAAGTGGGTCGTTAATCACACAACCAATAATGTGTTCATATTCCCAATGAAAATCAAAATAAAAACGAGTGATTTTTGTGACAAAATCTGTCATTTCTGCATTGATGCGTTTCATGTATTCGAGATGATTGGGTGTCAAGACAATATGACGTGTCACATCGAGCCCAACCATTTCAATCTTGCGACTTAATTGTTCAAAAACAAGCTGTGCAGCGTGTGGGTCGCACCAATAATTGTACTCAGCGACAGGAGAACAGTTGCCGTGTGATTTAAAGTTACCGCCCATACTGACAAAACGTCGGCAATGTTTGCCAAGACTAGGATTGATTTTAAGAGCTTTGGCAATATTAGTAAGTGGTCCAAGAGCGATGATTGATGTTTCACATGCTTCTTTGAAATAATTTGCTAAAAAGACTTCAGCGGATTCTTCTTGAACAGGATAAGTAGCTTTAAGTTGGAAGTAATTTTCACCTAAACCATCCATGCCATGGGTATCCTGAGCAGAAATGTAATCACGTTTTAACGGTTGGCTAGCTCCTTGATAGACAGGAATATCCAAGTGATTAAGCAATTCAAGCGTCTTAAAGGCATTTTTGACACCGAGCTCAGTTGGACAATTTCCAGCCACGATAGTAATGGCAACGACTTCCAATTTAGGATGTTTCAAGGCATAGAGAAGCGCCAGTGTGTCATCAATACCTGGGTCACAATCAATAATAATTTTTTGTTTCATCAATCTTCCTCCTTTCTAATCATACTTAGAGACACTAAAAAATGACCTTGTTTTAAAAACAAAGTCACTAAAAAAGTTTGCTCAAAAGCAAATATTATAATAGTCACTTTAGTTTTTTATTCTGGGAGTTTTCGAACCAGTCCAAAAGTAAGCCTTTTGATTATGCACGCCTACTATTATAAGGGCAAATACGTTTTTTGTAAATATAGGAAAATAAATGAAAAAATTTTCTTTTTAAAAAAGGCTTGACCTGGAACGCGTTTCATAAATTATACTTTAGTCAAATCAAACAAGCGAGGTAAAAAAGATGATTAAACGTATTTTTTCAGACATGGATGGAACGCTTCTTGATAGTACGGGCAAACTTTCTGAAGAAAATGCTTATCTGATTAAGGCAGCAGGGATTCCAATGACATTGGTGTCAGCGCGTGCGCCAATGGAAATGATGGCAGCTATTGAAAGTCTTGATTTGACAGGAGCACAAGTTGGCTTTAATGGTGGCTTGATTTACCGTGTTGAAAACGGTCGTGTGCTACCGATTCATCGTCAGCCGATTGATAAGTCAGATGTTATGCAGCTGCTTGAAGCCATTCATCAGCACTTTCCGGATGTAAGTTTGTCTTACTATGATTTGCATAAATGGTATTGTCATGACATTGATGAAGGTATTCTTTTTGAGCAGAAAATTACGCAACAGAAACCAACACGAACAATGATGCTCAGCCATTTCTTAAAACCTAAAAAGGAAATTTATAAAATCATGCTAGTTGTCTTTGACGATGAAATCATGGCAAATTTGCAAGCATTTGTGCTATCATTAGGAATAGATACAGTTGCGGTGCAACAATCAGGGAAAAATCATTTGGAAATTACGCATATTGCGGCTAAAAAGTCTGCTGGTATTGATTATATTATGCAAAAAGAAGCATTAAGTGAGGGAGAAACAGCGGCTTTTGGTGATGGTCATAATGATTTGCCAATGTTTGAACGGACGAATTTTCCAATTGCGATGGCAAATGCAAGTAAGGACGTCATTGCGCAGGCAAGATATATTACTTTGATGAATGACTGTAATGGTGTTGGTTACGGAATTCATAGATTTTTGAGGAAGGCTTAAATGGTTACAATCAGAGATATTGCAGAAAAAACAGGTTATTCTAAGGCGACAGTGTCGCGCGTGCTTAACAATCATCCTTATGTATCAGATGACGTGCGTCAAAAAATCCAAGCTGTGATTGATGAACTTAACTACACGCCAAATCTAGTTGCCAAAGAATTAAGCGCTGGAAAGACTAATAAAATTGCTGTTGTGATTCCTCACAATCGGCATCCTTATTTTACGCAGCTTTTAAATGGTATGTTAGATGAGAGTAAAAAGACCAATCATAATTTGCTTTTGCTACATTCTGGCTATAATGAATTATCAGAGCGAGAGTATTTGGAACAATTGCGTGGGCATGCGTTTGATGGGCTTATCTTTACCTCGCGTGAATTACCGATAGAGGTCATTGAATCTTATGCGAGCTATGGTCCGATTCTCTTATGTGAACCTCTTGAGAACACGCTTTTAAAATCGGTTTATGTGGACCGTTATCAAGCTTACCGTGACCTTAATAACTATCTTCTTGAAAAAGGCGTGACTTCCCCAACCTATCTCTTTACCAGAGCAGACGAAGTGAGCTCGACTTATCGTGCCATGACCGCAGCCTTAAAAGATTTTCCTGATTATCAAACAGCAGATGTTTACGGCAATATTTCGACCTATCAAGATGGTTATAACTGGGCAAAAAAAGTTACCAAAGATTTTGATGCCATTGTTACCAACGAAGACCAAGTGGCTTATGGCATTATGAAGTGTTTTGAGGAAAATGGCAGAGCTTTGCCAGTTATTATTGGGCAAGAAAATCAGCATATTAGTGAGTTGTTAGGGATTCCATCAGTAGAACATTATTCTTACGAACTTGGGAGGTTAGCAGTTCGCCAGATTCTAACTGACGAAAATAATCCCGTTGCCATCCCGTCAAAATTCATTCGCCGTTAGTGCCAAAAGAAATCAGAAAAATTCTCGGAGACTTGCCAATGGAAAATCAAAAAATTGCAGAAAATCTTAATATCCTTGGTCAATTTTGTGGCAAAAGAGATGTTGAGGAACTTAATCAGAAAAACTTGCATGAAAAATATGGAATAGAAAAAGCAGATGTTATGGTTCTTTTTGGCGGTAGCATTCTTGCTGGCGGTGATGTACTGGCTAAGGCTATCAAAGATGATATTGCAGAGCATTATATTATTGTTGGTGGTGAAGGACATACAACGGCTACCTTGAGAGAGCAGATTCACAAAGAATACCCTTTGATTGCTGTAAATGGCTTGACAGAAGCTGAACTTTTTCAACAATATCTTTTGACTGTTTATCAAATCCAAGCTGACTATCTTGAAACCAAATCAACAAATTGTGGCAATAATATCACGAATTTGCTCAAATTAATGAAGAACAAAGGCATTGCCCACCATAGTATCATTTTATGCCAAGATGCGACTATGCAATATCGTATGGAAGCGACATTACGAAAATACCTTTCAAAAGATACGGTAGTGATTAATTACGCTGCTTATCGAGCTTATCTGCATTACCAAGATAAGCTCATCTACGCAACAAAGATTCATGGCATGTGGGATGTTGACCGCTATATCAATTTATTAATGGGTGAGATTCCAAGATTAACAGATAATGAACAAGGTTATGGACCAAATGGAAAGAATTTTCTAGCTCATGTGGATATTCCCAATAGAGTAGCAGCTGCTTTTGAAGCTCTAAAACCTATTTATGGCAATCACATCAGAAAAGCCAATCCCAAATATTCCTCAGTTTTATAAGCTATAAAATGTTTTAATTTTCAGAATATTTTGTTATAATAAAGCTACTTAGTTGAAAGAAGGAGTTTATCATGGCAAAAACAATTCACACAGATAAAGCACCAGCAGCAATCGGACCTTATGTTCAAGGGAAAGTCGTTGGCAACTTCCTTTTTGCTTCAGGTCAAGTCCCATTGTCACCTGAAACTGGTGAAGTTATTGGAACAACAATTCAAGAACAAACGGAGCAAGTTCTTAAAAATATTTCTGCTATCCTTGCTGAAGCAGGGACAGATTTTGACCATGTGGTTAAAACAACTTGTTTCCTTAGCGATATGAATGATTTTGTACCGTTTAACGACGTTTATGCTACAGCATTTAAGGCAGATTTTCCAGCACGTTCAGCAGTAGAAGTTGCTCGTTTGCCAAAAGATGTTAAGGTTGAAATTGAAGTTATTGCTTATCTAGACTAGACAATCAATCATATAAAATAACTCCTATCCCTGGCGGATAGGAGTTAATGTTTTAATTAGCGCTTGCGAGAGCTGCTTTTTGCATTTTCTTAGCGGTTGTCATCATCAAGCGAATACGGTTTAATTGGTTAACTTCTGATGAACCTGGGTCGTAATCGATTGGAGCAATATTAGCACCCTTGTATTGACGACGAAGTTCTTTAACCATACCTTTACCAACGATGTGGTTAGGAAGACAACCAAATGGTTGAAGACAGACAATATTTTTGACGTCATTGTTGAGCAATTCAATCATTTCACCTGTCAAGAACCAACCTTCACCAGTATGGTTACCAATTGAAATAATCTTAGAAGCTCCTTCGGCAATGTCATAGATAGATTCGATACCTTCAAAGCGTTCAGATTTTTCAAGAGCTTTGTTCATTGGTTTTTCAAGAAGATTAATAGCATCAATACCAAGCTTGGCGAAGCGTTTCGCTTTTTGGCTCATATTAAGCTCGTCAGCTTTCCAAATTTGGTTGAAAAGTGAATAATTCATAAAGCCAATAAGGTCAGGAACAACGGCTTCACCGCCTTCGTTTTCGATGATAGCGACGATGTCGTTATTAGCTGTTGGAGCGTATTTGACAAGGATTTCTCCAACGACACCGACACGAGGTTTTTGACCAAAATCAACGGTTTCAAGGGTATCGAATTCTTTAATGATACGTTTCATATTGTGATTGAATTCGAAGTATGAGCCTGATTTTACATTTTTACGAGCGATTTCAAGCCATTTTTCATAAAGAGCGTTGGCAGAGCCTGGAACGGCTTCATATGGACGAACACGGTAAAGCACACGTTCAAATAAATCACCGTATAACACACTGATAAGCAGTCGTTTGACAAAGGAATAGCTGAGGCTCCAACCTGGTGTTTCTTCGGTGCCTTGATTTCCCATAGAAATGGAAACGACAGGCACTTGAGGGAAGCCAGCATCTTTAAGTGCTTTACGTAGAAGTGGAATATAGTTTGTTGCACGGCAACCACCACCAGTTTGAGTCATCATGACACTTGTGTTATCAAGGTCATATTCGCCGCTTTGAAGAGCTTCAATCAATTGACCAATAGAAATGATAGCAGGGTAGCAAGCGTCATTGTGGACGAATTTTAGCCCGACGTCAACTGCTTTTCTATCCATAGCAGGCAAAATCACAACGTTATAGCCAGCTTGTTTGAAGGCTTCTTCAATAAGCCCATTTTGGTGAATCGGAGAAAGCATTGGCATAAGAAGTGTATGTGTCTTTTTCATTTCTTTAGTAAAGACAGGTTCTTTCTTTTCTTCCTCTTCATCAATAGAATTATCAAATTGTGGTGCTTGGTTGAAAATGTGGTCAAGATTAGCCTTCTTGAATTTTTTATCACGTTCTTCAACGGCAGCTTTGAGGGAACGAAGACGAATGCGGATAGCACCGAGGTTGCTACCTTCGTCAATTTTTAGAACTGTATAAAGTTTGTTGTGACCACGCATGATTTCTTCAACTTGGTCAGTTGTAACGGCATCAAGTCCGCAACCAAAGCTATTAAGTTGAACAAGCTCAAGATTTGGATTTTTAGAAACTACTTTTGCCGCAGCGTAAAGGCGAGAATGGTAAACCCATTGGTTCACAACACGAAGTCCTGAAACTTCTTCAAGACCAGCTACCATATCTTCTGTCAAAACATGGAAGCCTTCTTGGGTGATGATATTGGCAATACCATGGTTGATTTCAGGATCAAGGTGATATGGGCGTCCTGAAAGGACAATGGCTTTTTCACCTTTGAGAGCAAGAGTTGACAAGAGTTCGTCAGCTTTATCTTGCAAATCTTGTTTGAAATCAGCTAGCGCTTGATAACCGTGTTCAACGGCTTTTTGAATGTCTTCTTTAGTGATATCATCATAGTCGCTAAAAGCTTTAGCAAGAGATTTCACAACAGATTCGTGGTCAGCCAAGTTCACAAATGGATGGAAATATTTGACCTCACCGTTACGGATAGGGTCCATATTTTTTTCGATAACTTCTGGATAACTTTGAACAATTGGACAGTTGTAGTGGTTAGGTGCTTTGCTATTTTCGATTTGTTCGTAAATAACGCTTGGATAGAAAATAGCGTCAACTTTGCGGTCAATCAAACTTTGAATGTGTCCATGTACCATTTTGGCAGGGTAACAAACCGTATCACTAGGAATGGTTTCAATCCCTTTTTCAAATAATTTCTTATCAGATTTTGGTGACAATTGAACACGGAAACCAAGGTCTGTTAAGATAGTGTGCCAAAGTGGGTAGTTTTCATACATGTTAAGTACACGAGGAACTCCAACAATACCATGTACGGCATCTCGTTTGGCTAACGCTTTAAATTTAAAGAGTTTTTTGTATTTGTAATCAACAAGATTTTCTTTTTGATTAGAACGGTCAAATTTGATTTTTGTGACTTTTTCAGCACCGCGTTCACAACGGTTACCTGTGACGAATTTTGAGCCATCGTTGAAAATGGTAACAGTAAGAGCGCAGTTGTTTTCGCAAAGCCCACAACGTGTAAATTCTTTTTGAGTTGTAAAATGGTCGAGTTCATCAAGTCCCATTAGGCTCGATTTTGTACGATTATTTTCGAGTAATGTTTCTGTCATGCTTCCCTCCTTTACTAGACTGTAGCCATTTCTACGGCAGGTGTTTGAGCAGTTTCATCTTCGTATTTTTCTTGAGCGATAATAGCGCAGCCGTAAGCTCCCATAAGCCCAGCAATACTTGGACGAACGACTTCGCGTTCACTAACTAATTCAAAGGCACGAAGCACGGCTTCATTGTAAAAAGTTCCGCCTTGAACAACAATTTTTTCACCTAAATCTTCAGGTCGTTTAAGTTTGATAACTTTATAAAGCGCATTTTTAATAACTGAGTAAGAAAGCCCTGCTGAAATATCAGCGACAGTAGCACCTTCTTTTTGCACTTGTTTGACTTTTGAGTTCATAAATACGGTACATTTTGAACCGAGGTCAACAGGGTGTTCAGCTAGTAAAGCAACTTGTGCGAAGTCTTTAACGTCATATTTAAGTGATTTTGCAAATGTTTCGATGAAAGAACCGCAACCTGATGAACAAGCTTCGTTCAATTGGATACTTGAAAGTGCACCATCTTGCACACTCATGGCTTTCATATCTTGTCCACCGATGTCAAGAATGAAATCAACACCAGGATTGAAATAATTAGCAGCTTTAAAGTGAGCAACGGTTTCAACTTCACCATAGTCAACGTGCAAGGCAGCTTTAATCAAGTTTTCACCATAACCTGTTACACAAGAACGAGCGATAAAGGCTGTTTCTGGAAGTTGATGGTAAACTTCTTTGAGAATTTCGATAACATTTTCAAGTGGTTGTCCTTGGTTGTTGCCGTAGTGTTGGAATAAAATGGCACCTTCGGGGTCAGTCAAGACAACTTTTGAAGTGGTCGAACCAGCGTCAATCCCAAGAAAGACAGGTCCTGATGCTTTAGCGATATCTTTGTATTCAACGCTTGCTTCATTGTGGCGAGCACGCCAAGCATCTAATTCAGCTTGGTCTTTGAAAAGAACATCTAGTGTATTTTTAGGAACTAGAGATTTTGAGGTGTTATTTTCAAGATTTTGGATAATTTCTGACAAGGTTAATTGTGCTTGATATTCATCCAAGGCTGCTCCCATGGCAACGAAAAGTTGCGGATTTTCAGGGAAGATAACATTTTCTGGTTTAATGTTAAGTGTTTCAATGAAACGTTGGCGAAGTTCGCTCATGAAGAACAATGGTCCACCAAGAAAGGCAATGTTACCAGTGATTTTACGTCCAGAAGCAAGCCCTGCAATGGTTTGGTTAACAACGGCTTGGAAAATAGAAGCAGCAATATCTTCTTTACGAGCACCTTCGTTAATCAACGGTTGAACGTCTGTTTTGGCGAATACCCCGCAACGACTGGCGATTGGGTAAATTGTTTCATAGCCTTTGGCTAGCTCATTAACCCCGTTGGCGTCTGTTTTTAAAAGCTCTGCCATTTGGTCAATGAAGGCTCCTGTACCACCAGCACATGTCCCGTTCATACGTTGTTCAAGGGCATCTCCAAAGAATGTCATTTTAGCATCTTCACCACCAAGCTCGATAACCACATCAGTTTGTGGGATGAATTTTTCAACGGTAGTGGTAGCTGCAATAACCTCTTGAACAAAAGGAATTTTAGCGACATCAGCTAGCCCCATACCACCAGAACCAGTGATGGCAATGCTGACTGTTTGGTCGCCAATTTCTGAAATAGCTTCTTTTAAAACTTTAATGGTCGCTGTTTTAACGTCTGAAAAGTGACGTTCATAGCGTGAAAATAATAGTTGATAGTTTTCGTCGAAAATAACAACTTTAACGGTTGTTGATCCGACATCTATACCTGCTTTATACATGAATAAATACCAAAAGTGTTAGAAGGCGGTAGATAAGATGTGAGATAAGTGTCTAGTCTCAAAGGATTTTCAAAACCTTTTGAGGATTATTATAGTCTTACCTACGCAAATAGGTCTTTAACACTATTTTTGTCCTTTCTTTGTTTTACCTAACACAGTGTTACCCTGTCAACAATCTGTTGCTTATTCAACAGAGTGTTTGCTATAATAGTATTATAGAACACTCTTTGTCAAATTCAATCGCTAATTTTTAGAGTTGTGTTGTTTAAACAACACATTTTCAACAAAGTGTTGCTTATCTCGGAGGAATAAACCGATGAAATTTACTGATATTCGTTATTTAAGAACTGAAAAACTGATTTTTGATGCTTTTGCTAAATTGCTCAGTGAAAAGCCTTATGAAAAAATTACGGTACAAGATATTGCTGATGAAGCGATGATTAACCGTGCAACTTTTTATGCACATTATGCCGATAAGGATGAGTTACAAGCAGGAATTCAGCAGCAAGTCTTGGACCAGATGTCTGATATGATTGATGCTGCTCAAATTACTAATGGTGATCGAGTCAAAGTTAAAAGAGCTGAAAAACTCTTGACGGATTTTTACCACGGTCTGGAAAAAAATTCAGCCATCGCTAAGATTGTCCTACGTAGTATCTCACAAGAGATTATGCAGGAGAAATTTGGTTCGTTATTGCATGAAAAATACGACCATTTGTTAGCGAAATTAAATGTCACAGAGTCTGGTGAACAAGTTCCGACAGAGTTCATTGTTGCTTATCTGACCAGTATTTTCACAGGAACGTTGCTTTGGTGGATAAAATCTGATTTTTCAATGCCAGCTAAAGAATTGGCACGTTTGGTCCTAACCCTTATTAGTAATGGTCATTTGACTGTTATGGGCGTTATTATTGACCGAGAAGATTAATCAAAACATAAAAAAATAATCATTCAAAAGCTGAGAAATCAGCTTTTTTGTGTTAATTTTGCTATAATGTGAAAAAAGCAGAAAGAAGAAATTTATGACTGATAAAGAGCTTGTTTATGATGGCATTGATCATCAAGCGTATCCTATAGTGGAAGGTGTTTTTCTGTCAGAACTCGATGTGCGTTTGCGTGATATCATTAAACGAAAACACCCTGATTTGAAAGATTCTGATTTTATTAGCAATAAAAATCTAACGCATTACCGAATGATGTTTTTAGATGAGATGATTGACAAAGCCAATCGTAAAAATGATTTTGTTCGTGAAGCGGTTTTTGATGTTGCTAAAGATAAAGAATACATGACATTGAATGTTCAAGACCAATTGGACCAAAAGATTACCTTCGGACAACGAATTGCGGATAATGTGGCACGTTTTGGTGGCTCATGGACATTTATTATTTCATTTATTACTTTTATGGCAATTTGGATGGCGATAAATGTTATCAAACCTTTTGGGATTGCTTTTGATGCGTATCCATTTATTTTGCTGAATTTAGCCTTGTCTACACTTGCGGCTATTCAGGCGCCTTTGATTATGATGAGTCAAAATCGTGCTTCAGACTATGACCGCTTACAAGCTAAAAATGATTATAATGTTAACAAGGTTTCAGAAGAAGGCATTCGTCTTTTGCATACGAAGCTTGATCACTTGGTTCAACAAGATCAATCAGATTTGTTAGAAATTCAAAAACTACAAACGGAAATGTTAGCTTCTCTTTCAGACCAAGTTGTTGATTTACAGAAGCAAAACAAGACATTACTAAAAGAATTGGATGCCTTAAAATCAACACGACAATAGGTTAAGGGGATTTCAAGGAGAAGGAGTATGAAGAAAAGTATGCTGATTTTTCTGGCTATACTAGTGGTGCTTTTTTTTGGAGTTAGTGGCATTTATTATATTAAATCAAAAAGTGTAACCAAAACATTTACTTATTCAGAGGAAGCGATAGCTAATCCTTTGATGGGGTATGCACCAGCAGCTACCACAGAAACAGTGACAGATGATATCACTTTGCTTTATGTTAATATTACTTGGCAGGAATTAGAACCAGAAGAAGGTGTCTACGATTGGGAGACAATTGAAACTAAAAATCAGTTTACTAAGTGGAAAAATGAGGGAAAACACCTTGTTTTACGCTTTGTTTTAGATTATCCAAGCGATGAAAGCCATCTGGATATCCCAGAGTGGCTTTATCGTCAACTAGATGACCCTGGAGATTGGTATACCTCAGCTTATGGACAAGGTTTTTCGCCTAATTATGACAGTGAGGATTTGATTACTGCCTATGAAAAAGCTGTTCAAGCAATGGGAAATCGTTGGGGTGATAGTGAGTTTATCAGTTTTATTGAATTAGGTGGTATAGGGCACTGGGGAGAATGGCACGTTGACAATACGGCAGGAATTCGTCAACTACCAGAAGCAGCGGTGCGTGAAAAATATGTGACTCCTTGGTTATCAGCTTTTCCAAATGCAAACTTGCTCATGCGACGACCATTTGCCATTGCTAGTGAGAATCATTTGGGATTATATAATGATATGGCAGGAAATTTAGAGGCGACGCAAGAGTGGTTAGATTGGATTGATTCTGGTGGTGTTTATTCACAAACTGGAGAAGATGATTTAGTAGCGATGCCCGAAGCTTGGCAGACAGCACCAATTGGCGGTGAACTAACGAGTTCAGATAGTATGACTAGCCTTCTACAAGATAATCTTGCACAAACAACAAGTTTGATTGCTGATTCTCATACAACCTTCTTAGGACCTAAAATTGCAGAAGATGTTGGTGATGATAAGGCTGGTTATGAGACCTTATTAAAAAATATGGGCTACCGCTTATGGGTGACTTCTGTGACAATCAAAGAAAAAACATCACACCAACTAACCCTTACCTTAACGCTGAAAAATTCAGGAGTAGCTCCGTTTTATCGCAATTGGAAAAGTTACCTTTATTTAAAAAATAAAAATGATGATAGTATTCAAACAATTGCATTAGATTTGGATTTGACTAAAATTCTTCCTGATGAAGAACAGTCAGTAGCAGTCACTCTTCCAATAGAAAGTCTAAGAAAATTAGAAAATAGCTATAGTATCTCATTAGGAGTCGTTGACCCACAAATAAATCAAAATGCTATTCATTTCGCGGTATCTGGGCAAGAAGAAAATAATACGCTAGTTCTTTTTGACAATTAAAAGACTAAAAATGATATAAAAAACAGAAAGATTAGAATATAAATTCTAGTCTTTTTTTGTTTTATCAGACTATTAAAGGTAAAGAGAAAATAAATGAGTGTAAATCGATGTAAGAAAAAAGGATTAAAATACAGAAAATTAATCTAAACATTACGTATACATTAAAAATGTAAACGGTATTTGTAAAAAAGAAATAAAAATGTTAAAATGTATCAAAATACTTTTTTAAAAACTAAGAAAGTTTAAATAATATTAAAGAAAAAGGGAATGAAATGTCTATTTTAATAACAGGGAACACAGAAATATTAAAAGAAAGTGATTTGATGAAAATGTTTCCTGAAGAAAAAGTAATAGTTTTAGGTAAGCTGACAAATTCTAAGCATAGGATACGTCGTATTGATTGGGAGAAAGCAACAGATATTGGACGATTGTTAACAGTTTATAATGTGACATCGATTTTATATTTTTCTAAGTCCGTGGAACCCTCAAAGGATCTTGATGGCGAACTTTTACAGATTAGAAAAATCCTCAATGCCATAGCTGAGGATTTTTTGGTGGAATTTTTGTACGTAACAGGACCGGATTCATGTTTTCAAGTGGAAAGTAGCCGCAGTATCATGTTATCAGCATATGAGCAGCTCATTTATCACTACTCACAGCAAAAGCAGTTTTCAGTGAAAATTTTGCATTCACTTTACTCGTATCAGTTGGCAAATGCTAAGGATTATTTACGGAATCTTCTGACATCATCTGGCGAAGAAAGCGTGCATCCTGAACAGAAGGCTTATTACATTTTCAGTCGAGATTTGTTGGATTTATGTCGTCGGATTTTTGATAGTTGGGACAATCATTTTGAATCAATAGATATCCCAGATAGTTTTAACCTAACGTTTCGTCAGATAGCTGAAGAGTTGCAGTTAGAGCATTCTTGTTCTTTTTCAAACGAGGCTCCGCTATTTGTCTTGTCGCCACAGGATTCTGAGCTAAGAAAACGTTATGGCTGGTTTCCAAAGGTGTCTGTTTTGGAGGACTTATCGACTGCTGAATTATCAAACAAAACTGCAAAATTGCAAAAGCTATCATTGGCTGAGCGGGTGCGCAAGTTAGCTAAACTAGACAAAACATCGGTTAAGGTCATTACTTTACTTGGTTTGTTTATGGTTGGAGAAATCTTATCATACTTATTAAGTAATCAAATGTATTTTAAAACGGTTGATTATCGCTTGTTTGCTATTGTGGTATCTGGAATTAGCATGGGGATGGTTTATGGGATTGGTGCAGGTATTCTTGCTTCTGTTGGACTGATTATTCAAAATATTCTGGCAGGTGAGACTAATCTCCAAACACTCTTTTTTGAACCAAGTAACTGGATTCCTTATATTATTTATTTTGTTTCAGGACTGGTTAGCGGATATGTCAAAGAAAGAGATCAATCTGATTTGTATCGATTAACTTCGGAAAAGAAACATCTAACCCAACAAGTGTCAGATGAGCAGGCATTTGTGGAAGATTTGTTATCAGAAAAAGTGGAGTTAACACATCAGATTTTAGACCGTCAAGATAGTTATGGACGAATTTACCGTTTCTTAGAAGGGTTGGAGACACCTTACTTAGAAATTTTTATGGTTAAATTGCTGGATTATATTAGCGATACGTTTGAAACAGAGGATATTGCAATTTACAAAGTGAATGCTGACCAAACAAGCAAACTTCAATTGACCACAGCACAAGATGCGAATCACCTTGAGTTAAACTCAGATCAATTGGCAAAAGTAGGAGAACAATTGGTAGATAATACAGTTTGGGTTAACCAACACCTACGTGATGATTACCCGATGTATTTGGCAGGAATTTTTGCTGATGGCGACTTGCATTATTACTTGTCGTTAGATCAATTGCCGACAGAAAAATTAAATCTTTATCACCAAAATTTGTTGAAATCTTTGATGGGCTTAGCTAGTTTAAGTTATCAACGACTTTACCAGCAAACACCAGCAATTGCGCAGCATAATGTTTTACAAGAAGAAGTCTTTTACCAAAAAATAACAGCTTTGAAAGAAGTTGATTCTCCTTATTTTGTGGGACAAGTTTTGACTTTAGGAGTAGCAATGAAAGAAGTCACAACGACGGTAAATGTGTTGCAAGACAAATTATCTGTTTTTGATAGTTTGGGGTGGCTTGAAGATGAGCTATGTCTGTTTGTAAATACCTATGCAAACGATTCGCTTGAGAGATGGCAAAAGGAATTATCGCATATGGGAATAAAGATTACAGATTGACTTAAAGACAATGAGAAATAGTTTATGAGGAGGAGTATTTATGTTAATTGCTATATTTTTAGGATGCCATTTTATGGTTATCATGAGCTTTTTAGCACTAGGGGGGCAAGGGATTATTCAACTTGATTTTTATTTGAAGTCGCTTATTATTTTTTTGCCGCTTATTGGTGCTTTATCAGCAATCTATATCATCAAAGACAGAAAATTACGCTTTTTTGAAGATGACTTGGCTTTTGAAGAGGTGATTCCTTGGTTAGATGATACGGCTGGTCAACAGAATTTAGAGACGAAAGATAATGCGACACTTAGCATTGAGAATATTGTCCCTTTTCAAGAAGCGTTATTACTTAATAATTCTGGGATTAAGCGGGAATTGATTATTGATGTGATTTTTGAATCACCAGATAAATTCGTGCCATTACTGCACCAAGCACGTCTGAATGATGATGTGGAAGTTGTTCATTATGCCACAACAATTCTTTCAGAATTAACAGCGAAATACGATGAACACCTACGTCAGTTGGAGTTACGTGTTGAAAAAGACCCAGATTCGTTAGAAAAACGTTATGATTATGTGGATTTTTTGAAACGTTATATTGAAAGTGATATTGCCGAAGGGCATTACGGGGTAAGGTTGAAGAATGCCTATATCACAGAAATTGAAACGATGTTAGCCAATGGTTTTTCAATTGATAAATCACGTTTGATGGCTTTAGCCAAGTTTTACCAAGAGATGGGAGAATTTGCAAAATTGGAGACTCTACTGACAAAACTTTCTGAGCTTTATCCCTATGATCAAGATGTTTGGATGTTGAAATTCGATACGATTATTTTGAAAAAATCAAGTTCTGAGTTGAAGCATTTTTGGAAAGAGTTAGACCAAAATCAAATTTATTTTTCAGCCAAAAATAAAGCAAAATTAGCCTTTTGGCAATGAGAATGAGAGGAGCAGATGTTTAAAAAAAGAACGTTTAAGTTTACGCTAATTCTTCCAGTCTTTCTGATTCTTGTGGTGTTAGCGGTTGGTTTATTGATTGAGCGTAATGGTATTAGCTATTACAGCGATAGTAGTGATAGTTATTATTTGGCGGATTCTCAGGTTAAAACAAAAGCAGAAGCTTTAGCTGATGTGTCAGTGACGAATCTATTAATTTACGATTCTAGCAATGAGACCTCAGCTAGTGCGATTAGCAATTTTAAGCAGATTTTTGAGGATATGAAAGTCGGCACGACTTATGTTGATGTAGCTAAAGAAACGATACCCGACTTTTCTGATTTTGAGACAGTCGTTGTTTTGACCCCGAATTTAGAGCCGTTTGGTGAAGCGGCGCTTCGCTTGATGAATTGGGTTGAGGCAGGTGGTAATGTGATGTTTGCCATGACGCTACAAAAAGATTCGGTGGTTTCAATTATTGAGCAGAAAATAGGTATCATCAATTCATCTTATAGCTATGCCGAAGTTGGAGAAGTTTCTATCCAAAATGGTTTTATGCTAGGAGCTGGTCGAAATTACAAGATTGATGATCCTTTTGAATCAGCATGGGCTGTTGAACTAGATGATAAGGCAGAAGTCTATTTGACAACAGGTGATGACAGTAAAGTCCCTCTTGTTTGGGAGTATGACTTAGGAAGCGGTCGTGTTGTTGTTGATAATTTCGGTATTTATGTAAAAGCTATGCGTGGTTTTTATTCGGCATCTTATTCGCTACTAGGAGATGTTGGTGTTTATCCTGTGATTAATTCGGCGGCATTTACTTTAGATGATTTTCCGTCGCCTGTCCCAAGTGGAGATGCGAAGTATATTACGCGTGATTATCAGATGACAGTTTCTGATTTTTATACAAATGTTTGGTGGCCAAATATGGTTAGCCTAGCAGATAAATACGGCATCAAATACACGGGCGTTATTATTGAAAACTATGAGGACGATACGACAGGAAGCACCGAGCGTCAGTCAGATAGTTCACGGTTTACCTATTTTGGAAATATGCTCTTGCAAATGGGTGGTGAAATTGGTTATCACGGCTACAATCATCAACCTTTGATGTTGTCAGATACGGATTACGGTGATGCATTTTCTTACAATACATGGACAAGTGATGCAGCGATAGAAAGTTCATTAGATGAATTAATGGATTTCACGAAAAATTTATTCCCAACGAGTGAGCATTCTGTCTATGTACCACCTTCAAATATTTTGTCGGAAGAAAGCAGGGCATTGCTGGCTAAAGACTACCCAGAGATTAAAGTCATTGCTAGTAACTATTTCTCAGAAGAGTTTGTTTACGAGCAGGAATTTGAAGTAGCAGATGATGGCATTATCGAGGAACCGCGGATTACTTCAGGAGCCATTATTGATGACTATACCAAATTAACCATGGTTTCTGAGTTGAATATGCATTATGTTAGCCATCATTTTGTTCACCCAGATGACCCCTTGGATGTTGACCGTGGAGCAAAATTGGGCTGGGCAAAACTATATAAAAATCTGTCTAAACAGATGGCATGGTTATATAAAACAGCACCTTCTATTCGTAATATGACTGAATCACAGATGGGTGGTGCGATTCAACGTTTTTCAAGTATTACAGTTGAGAAAGAAGAAACAGATGATTCTTATCAGTTTAATCTTGGAAACTTTGTTGATGAAGCGTATTTGATGGTGAGATTTAATGATGGCAAACCTGGTAAGGTGAAGGGTGGCAGTTTGGAGCATTTAACTGGAAATCTCTATCTGCTTCATGCGACTTCAGCCAACGTTACGGTTGCCAAAAAATGAGAGTTTAGGAAGGAAAATAGGTGCGTATTTGTTTAATTTTAGAGGGGTGTTACCCTTACGTCAATGGCGGTGTGTCTTCATGGATGCATAATTACATTAATGAAATGACAGAGCATGAATTTGTATTGGTTACCATTGGAGCTAATGCGGAGAGTCGTGGCAAATTTAAGTATGAATTAGCTGATAATGTGGTAGAGGTTAAGGAAGTTTTTCTTGACGAGGCATTTCAAGTTTCTGAGCACTCTGATTTACAAGAATCCTTTACAGATGTGGAGCGACAAGCTTTAAAAGATTTATTATCTTGTCAGTCTCCTAATTGGGAAATCTTGTTTGATATTTTTAATAATCGTCAGATTAGCCCAGCTGATTTCTTAGAAAGTCAATTATTTTTGGAACTGCTAACGGAAATTGTGGAAGAAAATCATCAAAATCAGGCATTTGCTGATATTTTTCACACAACACGTTCCATGTTGCTAACGGTTCTTTATCTGATGACTCAAGAAATGCCGAAAGCTGATGTTTATCATTCTATCGCAACAGGTTACGCTGGTTTACTGGCAGCTTTAGGGAGTTATCAGCACCAAGCCCCCTTGTTATTGACAGAACACGGTATTTATACACGTGAACGTGAAGAAGAAATTTTGCGGTCAGATTGGGTCTTGCCAACGATGAAACGTCAGTGGATTCAATTTTTCTACATGTTATCTAATCTTATTTATGATAAAGCTGAGCGCGTGACGAGTCTTTATACCAAGGCAAAATTTATCCAAGAAGAAGTTGGGTGTGATATTGAAAAATGTCGTGTGATTTCAAATGGCATTCATTACGAGCGTTTTGCAGCAATTCCTTTAAAAGAAGCTGATGACTGGGTGGATATTGGAGCGGTTGTGCGTATTGCTCCGATTAAGGATATCAAAACAATGCTTTATGTCTTTTATGAATTGTCTCAAAAATATCCTAAGACTCGTCTGCACATCTTGGGTGGTGTTGATGATGAGGAGTATAACAGAGAATGTCATCAATTAGTTCATCAACTTGGCATTAAAAATGTTATTTTTACAGGGCAAGTTAATGTTATCCAATACATGGAAAAGCTTGATTTTACCATTCTGACGAGTATTTCAGAAGCGCAGCCATTATCTGTAATTGAATCAATGGCAGCTAGACGACCTTGTGTGACAACAGATGTCGGGTGCTGTCGAGAATTGTTGGAAGGTAGTAAAGATGACCACTTTGGCATTGCTGGGTATTGTATTCCACCAACGTATCGAACTGGTTTGACACGTGCAATGGAAAAAATGTGCAGTTCACGTCAATTGCGTGAGCAAATGGGAAAAATTGCGCAGAAACGTGCGGAAACCTATTATCTTTATGAAATGATGATTCAGCAATACCGTGATTTATATTTGGAGGTGGTCTGATGGCAGGGATTGGATTTGCTATTAATAAAGTGGTCAGAGAAAAACGTCTGACCTCTAAACCACGCGCATTTGCTTATGCCTCTATTGTCACAGTAGCACCGCTTTTGCTAGGAGAGTTAGTTTTGTTAACGGTCTTTATGTTATCGAATTTAGCGAAGGTAACCATTACTGACCGAAATTTGATTGTGGCAATTATCACCTATGGATTGCTTGGCTCTCTATTGATTAATGGTGGCATTTCTCTGGTTGTTTCACGGTATTTATCAGATAAGATTTATTCTCGCGATATTCGTAATGTCCTTGCGAGCTATTGGGGAAGTCAATTTTTCACACTAGCTGTTGGAGGTGTTTTGTATGGTATCTTCATGCTTTTCTCACATTTGGGCTGGTTGTATGGCTTTTTAGCTTGGGTGTTATTTTGTGAGTTGTTGTTATCTTGGAATGTGATTAATTTTTTGACAATCATTAAAGATTACTGGGGAATTTTCAAGGCGTTCTTTTCGACAATTGTTGCAACGTTAGTGATGACTGGGATTTTTATTGGAATTCATGTGCCAGTTGTAGTGGCTAGTTTGTCTGGTATTATTTTGGGCTATGCTAGTTTCTTCATTTCGGCAACTAATCTGTTGTATCAACAATTTCCGAATAAACTTGCTTATCATCATATGTTTGATTTCTTGCGAGGATTTGATGATTATTGGGAATTAGCTGTGATTGGTTTATGTACGCAACTTGGTTTGTTGGGGCATATTGTTGTGATTTGGTTTAGTCAGATTGGACAGCAGGTTCGTGGCTTTTTCTACATTGCGCCATATTATGATTTAACTGTTTTTATTGCTTCTTTAACTATGTTAGCAACGACAGTGCGGTTTATTGTTTCAGTGGAAGTTGATTTTTTCAGCAGCTATCGTCGTTATTACCTTAGTTTTACTAATGGTGCCACTCTTCCAGAAATTCGTGAAGCAGAAAAAAATATGCTAGATAGTCTCAAAAAAGGTCTTGGACGAACTGTTTGGGTGCAGTTGATTGTTACGTTACTGGCTATCTCGATTGGCACAACCATTTTAAATGCCTTGCCTTTGGGATTTAATACCACAATGAATGGCTATTTTAGAATTTTATGTGTCGCTTACGCTATTTATGGAATGGCAAATGTCGTGATTTTATCTACGATTTATTTTGGAAATTTAACAGGAGTCTGTCATGCAAGTATCGTCTTTGCTGTGACGTCTATCTTGGCAACAATTGCTAGTCTTTACACCAATAGTTTGTTTTATGGCTTTGGCTTTTTGCTAGCAACGATAGTGTATTTTATGATGGCTTGGATGAATTTAGAAAAAATCAGTAGTCAGTTGTTGTATCAGATTTTAGGGCGACAGCCAATTGTTCATAGGGAAAAAGATGGGCTGTTTCATCATTTGGCAAATAGTCTAAATCAAAGAATGTTTGTCTTTGCAAGAAAGGGGAAATATGAAAAATAACAAGAGTTTATTATGGGTAATTTTGTTGTTATCAGTAACGGCTGGGCTTGTTTTGATTTTAGGGCTTTTAACCGATGATAAAGATGATAATTCAAGTGAAACAACGACATCATCAACAACGGTTTATTCAGAAGATAGCTACCACTTAGCAGATAATACTGCTCTTTATGAAACGCAAGATTACAAAGATGTACAGACCATGTATTTAACGGTGACACGAGGAAGTGATAGCGACAATACCAACCATTCGTGGTCTGAGGTTAATAATTTATCCGTTTATGATTATGCCAAGATGGGAGTTGACCGTTATAAGATTTCGGCTTTGTTGCAAGTGGGAGATGAAAATGGTCCAGTTGCAGGAGAGCTTGGCTATGGTGAAAGTGCGCCAAATGCGACGGTCCAAATTCGCGGACAAAGTTCAAGTAAAAACCAACAAAAAAACTATAAAATCAAAATTAAACAAAATAAGGGCAGTTGGTACGGACAACGTACGATTAATCTGAATAAACACCAGACAGAAAGTTTGCGTTTCCGCAACATGATGTCTTATGTGTTATTGCAAGATATTCCGCAAGTATTAAGTTTGCGAACACAATTTGTCCATCTGTATGTCAAAGATACAACAGGCGATAATCCAAATGAATTTGTCGATTATGGCTTGTACACACAAGTTGAGCAGCTTAATAAAACAGGAATGCAAGCTCACAATTTGGATAGCAGTGGTCAGCTTTACAAGGTGAATTATTTTGAATTTATTGACCCTGATAATGTGATTAAGTTGACCAGTGACCCTGATTACGATGAAGAAAAGTTTGAAGAATTACTTGAAATCAAAGGGTCAACTGACCATACAAAATTGATTGATTTGATAAAAAAAGTCAATGATACGTCAATTGATTTTGAAAAGGTATTGGAAGAGAATTTTGACGTTGAAAATCTCTCCTATTGGATGGCATTTCAGATTTTAATGGGAAATCATGATACCCAGAACAGGAATATGTTCCTTTACAGCCCATTGAATTCGCAACGGTGGTACATTATTCCGTGGGATAATGATGGCTCACTTTTTGAAACAGAATATAAGATTAAAGGGGCAAGAGGTGATGCTGAATGGGAAACTGGTGTCAGCAATTATTGGGGAAATCACTTATTCCAACGTGCTTTGAAAACAGAAAGTTTCCGTAAAGCCTTGGATGCTGCGATTGAAGATTTATACAATAACTATTTGACGCAAGACCGTATCACATCACTATCAACAGAATTAGCCAGTGTCGTGAAGCCTTACATTTCTGAAACACCTGATAGTACTCATCTGGGTGTATCAATGGCAAATTATCAAACCATTTTAGAAGCTTTGCCATCAGAAATCAAAAGTAATTACAACAAGTATTACGAAAGTTTTGAAAAGCCAATGCCATTTTTCATTGGCGTGCCAAGTAAGGCTAGCGATGGTAAATTATCACTCACTTGGGAAAGTGCTTATGATTTTGATTCTGAAGATATTACCTATACCGTTGAAGTTTCTAAAGACTATGATTTTACAAACACTATATATAAGAAGGAAAATATCAAATTAACGAGTGCAGAAATGGATTTTCCTGATACAGGACAATACTTTATTCGTGTTACAGCAACAAATGCATCTGGAAAATCTCAAGTTGCCTTTGATTACTATGTAACGAGCGAAGATGGCAAGGTTTCTGGTGTCAAATCATTCTTTGTTAATGCTGATAAGAGTATAAGTGAGGACAGTTATGAAGAAAACTAAAGAAGCCTTTCGCCACGAGCAAAAATATTTGATTTCTGTTAAGGACAAGCACCTCATTCGTCAGCGGATAAGGGATGTCATGGTTTTAGATAAACACGTCAAGCAAGAAAGCTATACGATTAGAAGTTTATATTTTGATGATTATTGGAATAGTGCTTACGAAGATAAGCAGGCAGGTGTCCTTATTCGTAAAAAATATCGCATTCGTATTTACAATTACACAGACCAAGTGATTAAGCTTGAGCGTAAGCGCAAGCACGGGGCTTACATTTATAAAGAAGATGCTCCGTTGACTAGAGAAGAGTTTTACAAGATTTTAGATGGTGATTATGGCTTTTTGTTAAAAAGTCCACATCCACTTTGTCGAGAGTTCTACGTTGAATGTATGACGAATGTTCTGCGTCCACGGACGATTGTTGATTATGAGCGTGAGCCATGGACGCTGGAAGCGGGTACGGTGCGAGTGACTTTTGATGAAAATATACGTGCCGCTGTTGGAAGTTTTGATATTTTCGATGCTAATTTACCAACGCTTGAAGTTTTAGAACCTGAAAAATTAGTCTTAGAAGTCAAGTATACGGAATTTTACCCAGATATTATTAAGGAACTTATTCCAGCAGATGCGACAGAATACACAGCTGTTTCTAAGTATGTGCTTTGTTACGACAAGACCAATTATAACCGCAATTTAAATAGCTACTGGTACGATAATTAGGAAAAAGAGAAGAAAGAGGAAAGAAAATGAGTATCAATGACGTTTTGAAAAACTCCTTTGTGAGTTCGTATTCGGGAGAGGATTTATGGAAAATCCTTTTATCACTTGTAGTATCGATTGTGATGGGAGCTGTGATTTATCTCATCTATCGTCAATTCTATACTGGCGTTGTCTTTTCACGCAGTTTTGCGGTGACTTTGGTTGGGATGACTATTTTAACTTGTATGGTAACGTTAGCCATCAGTACTAACATTGTCATCTCGCTTGGTATGGTCGGTGCCTTGTCTATTGTTCGTTACCGTACGGCAATCAAAGACCCAATGGATTTGCTATATATCTTTTGGGCAATTACGACAGGGATAACTGTTGGTGCTGGTATGTATTTACTGGCTATGGTAGCAGCTGTTGTCATGGTTGTGCTCTTTTATATCTTTTATCGTCATCAGCAATCAGGAAAAGTTTATATCGCAGTTATTCATTATCATCATGATGGAACAGAAGAAAAAATCTTACAAGCTTTTGGTAAGATGAAATATTTCTTGAAAGCTAAAACAGTGCGTAAAGGCTTGATTGAATTATCTGTTGAAGTTTTCTGCAAAGACGAAAATCTAAGTTTCACAGATAAAATCCAAGCCATTGAAGATGTGGAAGATGTCACACTTATCCAATATAACGGAGAATATCACGGTTAAAATCATTAGAAATGTAGAAGGGAAAAAGGAGGAATATAATGTCTATTTTATTAGCAGGAGGAGCAGGTTTTATCGGAAGTCACACAGTGATTGAGTTGATTTCAGCAGGGTATGATGTGGTAATTGTTGATGATTTATCAAATAGTTCACCAGAGGTGCTTAATCGCTTGAAAACAATCACTGGGCAAAAGATTCCATTTTATAAAGGGTCTATCTTAGATAAGAACTTTTTAAACAATGTTTTTTATGAAAATGATATTGAAGCGGTAATTCATTTTGCTGCCTTTAAAGCAGTTGGGGAATCGGTTGAAAAACCATTAAAATACTATCAAAATAACTTGACTGGCACATTGACTCTGCTTGAAGTGATGAAGAGTCATCATGTCAATCACATTGTTTTTAGTTCTAGTGCCACTGTTTATGGGATGAATAATGTGTCGCCGTTGACAGAGGATTTGCCAACGTCAGCCATTAATCCTTATGGCTATACGAAAGTGATGATTGAGCAAATTCTAAACGATGCTGCTTATGCTGATGCGGATTTATCTGTGACTAATTTGCGTTATTTCAATCCTATCGGTGCGCACGAAAGTGGACTTATTGGCGAAGCACCAAATGGCATTCCAAATAATTTAATGCCTTACATTAGTCAAGTGGCTGTTGGAAAATTAAAAGAATTGAGCGTCTTTGGAGATGATTATGACACGCCAGATGGTACAGGAGTGCGTGATTATATCCATGTTGTTGATTTGGCAAAAGGTCATGTTGCTGCGCTTAAGAAAAATCTGGAAAGCAAAGGAGCAGCTGTATACAATCTTGGAACAGGTCACGGCTATAGCGTGTTAGAATTGGTTAAAGCTTTTGAAGAAGTTAATCATGTGTCAGTTCCATATGTTATCAAAGGACGCCGTGCTGGTGATATTGCTACTTGCTACGCAGATGCAAGCAAGGCTAAGCAAGAATTAGGTTGGACAGCACAGAAAAATTTACAAGACATGATGCGTGATGCTTGGAAATGGCAAAGCCAAAATCCTAATGGCTATCAAGCTTAAAAAAATAAGAGGGGCAGGACTTCTCTGGCTCAGGCTGAAGAAAAAATCTTTTTTGATACTTCCCTTAGGTGGTGTGGACGGCAGCGAATTCCTTCGGAATTCCATGCCTAAGTTTTGAGCCTAAGGTCTCAAAACTTCCGTGTGGCTGATTTTATTCTTATATCAGCCACTTTTACCACAGCGGTAAGTATCGTTTTGTTGCTCACTTCGTTCGCAAATAATTCTGAAATCAAACAGAGAGGCAACAATTATTTGCAACTTATTTTGAGTTAGAAGTAAGTTTGTCTATATTCAGAGGCAGGAATTCCCTGTCTTTTCTTTTTTATGAATGATTCTTTAGAAAAATTTGCCCTAAAATTTTAGGTGAAAAGGTTTTTCTAATCAATCTTTATGCTGAATTTTGTTATAATAAAACTAGTAGATTAAAGGGGGACAATTATGTCTGACAAAAATATTAACTTAGTTATTGTAACTGGGATGAGTGGAGCTGGTAAAACAGTGGCAATTCAATCATTTGAAGATTTGGGTTATTTTACCATTGATAATATGCCGCCAGCTTTGGTACCAAAATTTATTGAGCTAATTGAACAATCTAGCGACAATAATCGTGTGGCACTCGTAGTCGACATGCGCAGTCGCCTCTTTTTCAATGAAATTAATTCTGTGCTTGATAAAATTGATGCCAATCCAAAAATTGATTTTAAAATTCTTTTCTTGGATGCAACAGATGGCGAATTGGTGGCGCGTTATAAAGAAACACGTCGTAGTCATCCATTGGCAGCTGATGGACGTATTTTAGATGGTATCAAACTTGAACGTGAATTATTAGCACCACTGAAAAATTTGAGCCAAAATGTAGTTGATACAACAGAATTGACACCACGTCAATTGCGTAAAACGATTTCAGAACAATTTTCAAGCGAAGAAAATCAAGCATCGTTTCGTATTGAAGTGATGAGCTTTGGATTCAAGTACGGCTTGCCACTTGATGCGGACTTGGTGTTTGATGTGCGTTTCTTGCCAAATCCATATTACAAACCAGAACTTCGTGACCAAACAGGGCTTGAACAAGAAGTCTATGATTATGTCATGAACCATGAAGAATCAGAGGATTTCTATCAACATTTGATTGGTTTGATTAAACCGATTCTACCTGGTTATCAAAAAGAAGGAAAATCTGTTTTGACCATTGCTATTGGTTGTACAGGTGGTCAACACCGAAGCGTTGCTTTTGCACACCGTTTGGCAGAAGAATTAAAAGAAGATTGGGTGACTAACGAAACTCACCGTGATAAAAATCGTCGCAAGGAGACTGTGAACCGTTCATGAGAAAACCGAAAATAACTGTTATTGGTGGAGGGACGGGGATTCCCGTTATTTTAAATAGTTTAAGGCATGAAGAAGTTGATATTACAGCGATTGTGACAGTTGCTGATGATGGTGGTAGTTCAGGTGCTTTGCGTTCTGTGACACAATTAACACCGCCAGGAGACCTTCGCAATGTCCTTGTCGCAATGAGTGATATGCCAAAATTTTACGAAAAAGTTTTCCAATATCGCTTTGCTGAAAGTGATGGAGCCTTGGCAGGACATCCACTTGGAAACTTGATTATTGCTGGAATTGCAGAAATGCAAGGGTCAACCTACAACGCCATGCAATTGCTAACAAAATTTTTCCACGTGACAGGAAAGATTTACCCAGCCAGTGAAAATCCTTTAACACTCCACGCCGTTTTCAAAGATGGTCACGAAGTTGCTGGTGAGAGTCATATTGCCGATTACAAAGGCATGATTGACCATGTCTATGTCACAAATACTTATAACAATGACGAACCAACAGCCAGTCGCAAAGTTGTCGAAGCTATCATGAATAGTGACATGATTGTCTTAGGACCAGGGTCTCTTTTTACCTCAATCCTACCAAATCTTGTCATTCCTGAAATCAAACAAGCCCTCCTTGAAACCCAAGCAGAAGTGGCTTATGTTTGTAATATCATGACACAATATGGCGAAACAGAGCACTTCACTGATTCTGACCACGTCGAAGTACTTAACCGTCATCTCGGCAAAGATGTGATTGATACCGTTTTGGTCAATGTCCAAGAAGTACCACAAGATTATATGAATTCTAACAAATTTGATGAATACCTTGTTCAAGTAGAACATGATTTTGCAGGGCTTCGTAAACAAGTTAAACGTGTGATTTCATCAGATTTCTTACGTTTGGAAAATGGCGGTGCTTTTCACAATGGCGACTTTGTCGTTGAAGAATTAATGAATCTTGTGAGGATGAGAAGGCGATGAGTTTTACAGTAAAAGTGAAAGAAGAACTGCTGAATTTGTCGCAGTTTAATAAGAGTGAATTATCAGCAATTATCAAAATGTCAGGGAATCTTGGCTTGACTGGAAATGGGCTTACTTTATCTATCACGACTGAAAATGCCAAAATTGCTCGTCATATTTATGAACTGATTGAAACGATTTATCACGTTCAACCAGAGATTAAATATCATCAAAAAACAAATTTGCGTAAAAATCGTGTTTACAACGTTTTTGTTGCCACAGATGTACGAGAAATCCTAACAGATTTACAGTTAGCTGATTCTTTCTTTGGCATTGAAATGGGAATTAATCCGACGATTTTAGAAGATGATGACAAAGGCCGTGCTTATTTGCGCGGAGCTTTTTTGGCAACTGGAACGATTCGTGATCCAGAATCTGGGAAATACCAGCTCGAAATCTTTTCAGTTTACCAAGACCATGCGGAAGACTTGGCAAATTTGATGCGAAAATTTATCCTTGATGCCAAAGTTATCGAGCACAAAAATGGTGCGGTGACTTATTTGCAAAAGGCAGAAGATATCATGGATTTTCTTTTGGTTATTGGTGCCATGGAATGTAAGGATATTTTTGAAGAAGTTAAAATCATGCGTGAAACACGTAATGATGTCAATCGTGCGAATAATGCGGAAACAGCAAATATTGCTAAAACCGTAACAGCAAGCATGAAGACAATCAATAATATCATTAAGATTATGGACACTGTTGGTCTTGAGACCTTACCGATTGAGCTTCAACAAGTGGCTAAAATCCGTGTGGCAAACCCAGATTATTCCATTCAGCAGATTGCTGACCACCTAGAAGGAACATTAACCAAGAGTGGTGTTAACCACAGATTACGTAAAATCAATAAAATTGCAGATGAATTATAGAAAGTAAGAGGAGAAAAACATTATGGCATGTACAACTATATTAGTAGGTAAAAAAGCATCTTATGATGGTTCAACTATCATTGCACGTACAGAAGATTCACAAAATGGTGATTTTACACCAAAACAATTTATCGTGGTAAATCCAGAAGACCAACCACGTCACTACAAATCCGTTTTATCATCATTTGAAATGGATTTACCAGATAATCCAATGCGTTACACTTCAGTGCCAGATGCTTTGCGTAAAGATGGTATCTGGGGAGAAGCAGGTATCAACGAAGCTAACGTTGCCATGAGCGAAACTGAAACCATTACCACAAATGCGCGTGTTTTGGGAGCAGACCCTTTGGTAGAATCAGGTATTGGTGAAGAAGATATGCTTACTTTGGTACTTCCTTACGTTCGTACAGCGCGTGAAGGGGTGGAACGTCTTGGTGCCATTCTTGAACAATACGGAACTTACGAATCAAACGGTGTTGCCTTTTCTGATGTCAATGAAATTTGGTGGTTAGAAACTATCGGTGGTCACCACTGGATGGCACGTCGTGTCCCAGATGATTGTTATGTCACAAACCCAAATCAACTTGGTATCGACCATTTTGAATTTAACAATCCTGATGAATACATGTATTCAAAAGATTTACGTGAATTTATTACAACAAATAATCTTGATTTGACTTACTCAAATGAGCATTTCAACCCACGTTATGCGTTTGGTAGCCAACGTGACAAAGACCGTCATTACAACACACCACGTGCTTGGGCAATGCAACGTTTCTTGAACCCAGAAATTGAACAAGACCCACGCAGTTTCTTTATTCCATGGGCACAAAAACCTTACCGTAAAATTACAGTTGAAGATGTCAAATATGTCTTGAGCAATCATTATCAAGATACTGAATTTGACCCATACGGACCAGAAGGAAATGCTGTCACACAACGCACTTTCCGTACTATTGGAATTAATCGTACAAGTCAAACTGCCATTTTACAATTACGTCCAAATCAACCACACGACACAACAGGTATTCAATGGTTGGCTTACGGTTCAATGCCTTTTGGAACAATGGTGCCATTCTTTACTCAAATTTCAACAACACCAGCGTACTTTGCTAATACTACTGAAAATGTTTCAGTTGACTCATTCTATTGGGCAAATCGTTTAATCGCAGCAATTGCTGACCCACATTTCCACCAACACGAAGGTGATATTGAAGATTATATTGAAAAAACAATGGCTGCTGGACATGCTCGTATCAAACGTGTTGATGCCGCTTTAGCAAATGGTGAAAGTGTTGACTTTGACGCTGAAAACCAAGCCATGAGTGATTTTGTTCAAGCAGAAACTCAAAAACTTTTAAACAAAGTTCTCTTTGATGCAAGCAACCTCATGACAAACCGCTTCTCAGTTAGCGACTAATAAAGATAATAACCATATCCCTTGAACTAAGTTCAAGGGATTTTTTAATGAAAATAACATAAAATTGATTTAAAAGTATAGATTTGTCAGAAACAGCGTGATAGAATAATTCTAAATTGCTTTAGCAGAAAAAGAGTTTATGGAGAATTATAGGATGTCACAATTTTTTCGATTATTATTTATTAGGTTAGTGATGAATTTAGCTGATAGTATTTTTTATATTACTGTTTTATGGTATGTTAATGACCACTATTCATCAAGTTTTTTCCTTGGGATTTTTATGGCTTTGATTGCTTTGCCAGATTTATTATTAATCTTTTGGGGACCATTGATTGACCGTATTAACCCTAAAAAAGTTTTATTATTATCGATTATTATTCAAATGTTTTCAATTATGATGGTGTTGATTTTGAAAAATCAGTTGAATTTTTTCGTGTTATTAATTTTAGTTTTTCTATCTGTTATGGCAAGCTCTGTTAGTTACATTATTGAAGATATTTTAATTCCACAAATAGTTGATTACAACAAAATTGTATTAGCCAATTCTATTTTTAGCCTTTCTTACAAAGCTTTAGATGCTATTTTTAATGCCTTAACATCATTTTTACAGACAATTTTTGGAATGTTTGTCTTGTTTAAGTTAAATCTTGGAATATTTGCTGCTGCACTTTTACTTGTCTGTTTTTTTAAATGGAATTGGCAAACAGAAAAGACGTTACCTTCCTTTGATTTTAAGACTTACAAAACCGAATTAAAAGAAGGAATGTAT
>CAVAFU010000042.1:0-51862 GCA_963588325.1 Oribacterium sp. | reverse complement strand
GCCGCTGCTCTCTTGACAGCTCATCTAGTATACTAAACTTAACTACCATTGTCAATATCTTTTTTAATTTTTTGGGAGCTTATATGCTTTATAACCGTTTTTAGCCTCTTTAAACTCGCTATTAGATTTTTGCTTCCTGCCTAATTCTTCTTGCTTTAAACGCAAAAAAGAGGGCTTTTAGCCCTCTATTAGATAGAATTTCACTCTACAGACGAAAGAATTCTATTTTTGTAGTGATTTTTTATATTCTTCTGCTTCTGCTTCTGTTGAAAGTACAAAATGTCCAGGAGTAATTTCACGCATTTCACGAGCTTGACCATCTAACTCTGCACTTGGATCGTATTCTTCGTGAACTCGAACTCTTTCAGACTCTGGGTCTGGTTCTGGAATAGCTGATAACAAGCTCTTAGTATATGGGTGAATCGGATTGTTATAAACATCATCAGATGTTCCGATTTCAAGCATTTTACCCCAGTGCATCACACCGATACGGTCTGAGATATATTTAACCATTGACAAATCATGAGCGATAAAAAGATAAGTTAACCCTTGTTCTCTTTGAAGTTTTTGCATAAGGTTAACAACTTGCGCTTGAATTGATACGTCAAGTGCTGAAATTGGTTCATCAGCAATAATGAATTTTGGTTGAACAGCAAGCGCACGAGCAATACCAATACGTTGACGTTGTCCACCTGAAAATTCATGTGGGTAACGTGTTGAGTGATCTTTATTAAGACCTACCAAGGCAAGTAACTCTTGAACTCTTTCTTCACGTTCTTCTTTACTGTTAACTAATTTATGAATATCAAGTCCTTCAGCAACAATGTCACGGATTTTCATACGACCATTAAGACTTGCTTGCGGATCTTGGAAAATCATTTGAGCATTTTTGCGGAATTCATGTAATTCTTTACCTTTAAGGTGTGAAATTGTTTCTCCATCAAAGTCAATTTCTCCGCCGCTGATATCATACAATTTTAAAATTGCACGACCAACAGTTGTCTTACCAGAACCTGATTCTCCAACAAGACCGAAGACTTCACCTTCATAAATATCAAAGCTGATATTATCAATTGCTTTTACTTCGTTCTTTTTACCTTCGTTAAAGGTTAATGATACATTTTTAAGTTCAACAAGCTTTTTTCTATTTTCAGTCATTAAGCTTTTCTCCCTTCAAGTTCTTTCCATTTTGCCCAACGTTTTTGAATTGGTAATGGTGGTGTTACTTTAGGTGCACGCTCATCTAGCAACCATGTAGCTGCAAAATGTGTATCACTAACTTTAAACATTGGTGGTTCTTCTTCATAATCAATATCCAACGCGAATTCATTACGTGGTGCAAACGCATCACCTTTTGGTGGATTAAGAAGATCTGGTGGTGTACCTGGAATAGATTGAAGGCTACCTGCTTCTGTATCTGTTGTTGGCATTGAATTTAGGAGTCCCCATGTATAAGGGTGTTGTGGGTTATAGAATACTTCGTCCACTGTTCCATATTCAATAATCTTACCAGCATACATAACAGCAACACGGTCAGCCATACCTGCTACAACACCGAGGTCATGTGTGATAAAGACGATTGATGAACCACGTTCTTTTTGAATTTGTTTCATCAATGTCAAAATTTGTGCTTGAATAGTCACATCCAAAGCTGTTGTTGGTTCATCAGCGATTAAGATATCTGGGTTTGCTGCCAAGGCAATCGCAATAACGGCACGTTGGCGCATACCACCTGACCATTGATGTGGGTAATCATTGATATGTTCTTCAGCGTTTGGAATACCAACACTTTTCATTAGTTCTAAAGCACGTTTTAACGCTTCTTGTTTAGATACTTTTTCATGAATCATGATTGGTTCAGCAATTTGTTGACCAATTTTCATTGTTGGGTCAAGACTTGTCATCGGATCTTGGAAAATCATTGCGATTTCATTTCCACGAACTTTAATCCATTCGTCTTCTTTTAATTCGATTAGTTTTTTACCTTTGAAGTCGATATCTCCAGTAACATCAGCATTTGATGCTGACAACCCCATTAATGTTTTAGTTGTTACAGACTTACCTGATCCAGACTCACCAACAATGGCAAGTGTTTCACCTTTTTTCAATTCAAAGTTTACATCACGAATAGCTTTAATTTCCCCAGCATAGGTATGGAAATCTACACGGAGGTTTTTAACTTGTAAAATAGTTTCTTCACTCATCTTTATTCCTCCTAACGATCACCAGATTTTGGATCAAATGCATCACGAAGTCCATCACCTAACAAGATGAAGGCAAGTGAGATCAATACCAAAGCAAGGGCTGGTAAAGTAACTTGATAAGGGTAATATTGTAAGTATTCTTGAGCATCAGTAATCAATGAACCAAGTGATGCTGTAGGTGGTTTTACCCCAAGGTTAATAGCTGATAAAACAGCTTCATACATGATGGCACTTGGAACTGTCATCATGATTTGAACGATAATAATACCTGAAATATTTGGAAGAATATGTTTAAATGCAATTTTTGGCGCACTTTCCCCTAGCGAACGAGCAGCAAGAACAAATTCTTGTTCACGGTAAGAAAGTGTTAAGTTACGGACTTGACGAGCCATTGAAGTCCAACCAACAATAGCAATTGAAATGATAATTGATGTAACACCATTTCCAAGTAAAAGTCCTAGCATTGTTACGATAACCAAGTTAGGAATAGATGAAATAACTTCGATAATACGTTGCATAACCATATCGACTTTACCACCAACGTATCCTGAAATCAAACCATAGGTTACACCAATCAAAAGGTCAATCAAAGTGGCTACAATTGCGATAAGAAGGGAAATACGTACCCCAACGATAATACGTTTAGCAATACTACGTCCCAAATTATCAGTACCTAAAATAAATTTAGTTCCTTCAGGTACACCTTGATCAGCATAAACATCTGTTGCTTCTGTATTTCCAGAATAAGTGATTGTACCATTCCAGAATGGAAGATTATCACTCAATTTTGGTGGAAGGTTACGATATGTTGTAACTTCTTTTGTATTAAATGAGTTAGCATCATCACGTGGAACCAAAACGACTGAAATCAATGAGAAAACAATCAAAATAGCAAGGAACCACATTGAAACAACTGCCAATTTATTCTTTTTCAAACGTCGCCAAGCATCTTGCATAAAAGAAAGTGCAGGCTTTTCAATTTTTTCTTGTGCGCTGGCTGAACCAACACCAACAAGTTTAAATTCTCTAGTTTTTTCTGCCATGTTATTCTCCTTACTGCAAGCGTACACGAGGGTCAACAATACTTGTTGCAATATCAGTTACCAAAATAGCAACCATCAACATTAATGCGTAAACAATAGTTGTCCCCATAATTACTGGGTAGTCTTTAGCAGGGATAGATGTTACAAATTGTTGACCAATTCCTGGAATTGAGAAAATTTGTTCAATCAAAGCTGAACCTGTTAGAAGGTTAGCAGCCATAGGACCTACTAAAGTCAATACTGGAATCATTGAGTTACGGTACGCGTGTTTGCGTGTTACTTGACGTCTAGTCAACCCTTTAGCTGTTGCTAATTGAATATAGTCTGAACTTAATGTTTCAATCATTTGTCCCCTGAAGAAACGTGTTACTTGAGCAAATACTGGAATTGCCAAGGCAATAGATGGCATAACAGTCTGTGCAAATGTTCCCCAACCAGCTAATGGGAATAAGCTCCATTTAAAGCCAAGAAGAACCAAAAGGAATAAACCAATAATGAATGAAGGCACAGAGATACCTAGTGTTGAAATAACACTAAGCACGCCGTCAATCCAGTTATTTTTATTACGTGCTGAAGCGGCACCAACAACAATACCAGCAAGAAGTCCTACAACAAGTGCTTGAACCCCTAATTGTACTGAAACGCCCAAACGTTGTGAAATCAAACGTGACACGGGTTGGTTAATTGATTGGTAACTTGTACCAAAATCACCATGAAGAACGTTCCAAAGATAAGTAAGATATTGTTGCCACACTGGTTTATCCAAACCATATTGTTTGTTCATTAAAGCAATCATCTCATCAGTCAATTTAGGGTTATTATAAGGTGTCCCTGGCATAACTTGCATGAGGAAAAACGACAGGGTAACAACGACCCAGAGTGTTACAAGAAGAATCGCAACACGTTTAAGAATGTATTTTACCATAATATTTCCTTCTATCTATTGCTTTTGTTGGCAAGGAGAAAATATTTTCCCTGTCAACAAAAGCAAGAATTGGTCGCAGCCAATTCTTGCCCAATATAGCGTTTTTTGAGATTAATCCTCTTTATAAGCGTATGTGAAGTCAACTTGTAATCCAGTAGAATTACGAACTAATCCTTTAATTGATGGATTTTGAAGTGATTTTGTACTGCGGAAGTAAAGTGGATTATAGTGAGCATTGTTATAAAGTTCTGCTTCTGCTGTCTTATAATCTTCTGCTGCTGCGGCTGGATCCAAAGCATCTGTTGTAAGTGCTTTTTGATATGCTTCATCGTAAGCAGTATCTGAGATTTTACCGTAGTTATAAGAAGAATTTGAAGTAAACAATCCGTAGAAAGTAGAACCTTCTGGATAGTCACCACCCCAAAGTGATACTACAATATCAAAGTTTTGGTTTTTAGAATCTTGCAAACGTTGTTTGAATGTTACGAATTTTTCTTCTATTGTTAAACCAGGGAGTGCTTCTTCCCATGTTTCTTTGATATAGTCAACTGCAGCTTTTGCAACAGCATTATCAGAATCAGCTGTGATTGTTAAAGTAATTGAATCTTTACCAAGTTCAGCCAAACCTTCTTTGAAAAGTTTAGCAGCTTCTTTTTCATCATATGTGTAGTCAGCAGCAACATAATCAGATAAATCAGTACCATCTGGCAATGTTTCTAGTCCTGTTGGAACCAAAGCATCTGCTGCTGTTGAACCTGTGTCGATAGCTGCTTTAACAATACCTTCGCGGTCAGTAGCTAAGTTAAGCGCTTGACGAATTTTTGTATTTGTCAAAGCTTCTGTTGAACCTGATTCGTTGTAAACCATGTAAGCTGTTGTTGCTTCTGGAACATCAACAACATCATCTCGGTTTTTATTTGCGCTGTAAATCGCATCTGTTCCTGAAATGCTAGCTGTGTCAAGTTCGCCATCTTTGTACATTTGTACAGCAGTATCAGCTTTCTTAACAGTTTGAACGTTTACTTTTTTAGTTTTAACGTTGTCAGCATCCCAATAGTATTTGTTTTTCACAAGTGTGAATGAACCGCTTGTTCCATCCCAATCTTCAACAGTATATGGTCCTGAATACAATGCGTTATCAGAAGTTGTTCCGTAGTCATCACCTTTTTCTTCAACAAATGTTTTGCTTTGTGGCATAAAGTTTGCAAATGAAAGAAGACTTTCAAATTGTGGTGATGGGCTAGATAGTGTAAAGATAACTTTGTTACCGTCAGCTTTAACACCTAATTCATCAACGCTCTTAGTTCCTGCAATAACTTCATCAGCATTCAATACATGAGCATCTGATACAAGATATGCATATTCAGAAGCAGTTGATGGGTCAACAATACGTTGCCAAGTATAAACAAAATCTTCAGCAGTTAAATCACTACCGTCAGACCATTTAAGGTTATCGCGGAGTGTTGCTGTGTAAGTTAATCCGTCATCAGATACTTCAACGCTTTCGGCTAAGTCAGGTTGTAAGTTGCCATCTTCATCACGACGAAGAAGGTTACTACCTGAGTTACCAATAGCAATTGATGAATAAGTATCTGTAACTTTTGAAATATCTAAAGTGCTGATTTCAGTTGGTGTATACCAATTAATTTCATCACTTGACGATGACGACGATGAACTGCTGCCTCCACAAGCTGCTAAAACAGCTGCTGAGACTAGAGTAATCGCGCCCAAGCCAATGCGTTTCCATGCTTTACGTTTTAGTGACACGTGACGCCCTCCTAGTGTTCTCTCTAATATATATTATTTGACAAATAGAATTATAACATAAAGTTTTCTTAAATAAAACACTTTTGTCAGAATTTTTTGTCATATTATCTAACACCTAATTCTATGGTATAATCATAGTGATTAATTTTTTTAACAAAGGATGGAACTTCTAATGAAGAAAATTTTTGCTTTTATTGCGATTTTTCTGACTTTTCTTGTAGCAGGAATCAGAGTTAGCGCCGATGACGACTTCGATGTGGCTGCTGAACATGCTATTGCTGTGGAAGCTACTACAGGAAAAGTATTATATGAAAAAGATGCAACGACTCCTGACGGGATTGCATCTATGACTAAAATTTTAACTGTATACTTGGTTTATAAAGCTATTGACGAAGGAAAACTTTCTTGGGATACTAAAGTTTCTATTTCAGATTACGCTTACGACCTTACAGCAAACTCTGATGCTAGTAATGTTCCAATGGAAGCACGTGAATACACTGTTGAACAACTTGTAAATGCTGCAATGGTAGCAAGTGCCAACAGTGCAGCTATTGCACTGGCAGAAGAAATCGGTGGGACTGAAAGTAAATTCGTCGATATGATGAAAGCACAATTAGAAGAATGGGGCATTACCGACGCTACTATTGTTAATGCTTCAGGTCTTAACAACAGCTACCTTGGTGATAATATTTACCCTGGTTCAAGTTCAACTGACGAAAATCTGCTAAGTGCTAGAGATGTTGCTATCATCGCTCAACATTTAATCACTGAGTACCCTGATGTTCTAAAAATCACAAGCCAAACAACAGCTGATTTTGATGGAACAACAATGAACACTTATAACTACATGTTAGAAGGTATGCCATATGAACGTTCTGGTGTCGACGGACTTAAAACAGGTACTACAGAATTAGCTGGTGCTTGTTTCGTGGCTACTTCTACTGAAAATGGTATGCGTGTGATTTCCGTTGTTATGAATGCTGATGGTTGGGAAGATGATGAATACGCTCGATTCGAAGCCACTAATGATTTGCTTGACTACGTAAAATCAAACTACGAAATGGTCACTCTCGTTAAAGCAGGGAAATCTTACAAAAACAGTAAAGCTACTGTCAATGATGGTAAAGAAAAATCTGTTTCCGCCGTTGCTTCTGAGGATTTAAAAGTCGTTCGTAAAATAAATACTGATGTCACAGCTGATTTCACAACTAAAGATTCTGGCTATGACGCGCCGATTACAAAAGGACAAAAAGTTGGAACAATTACTTATAACGATACACAAATTGTAGGTACTGGCTATCTTGACTCCGAACCAAGTGTAAACGCCGTTGCTAAAACAGATGTTGAAAAAAGTATTTTCTTCAAAGTTTGGTGGAATCACTTCGTCACTTTTGTTAATGATAAACTTTAATTTATTATATATAAAGCTACCAATTTTTCCTCTATTATATAGTAGATAAATAATTAAAAGGCTAGGATAAACTCCTAGCCTTTATTGTATATTTGAATTTTACCCAACAGAACCTTCCATTTCATAGCTAATCAAACGGTTAAGTTCAACAGCATATTCCATTGGTAGTTCTTTTGTAAATGGTTCAACAAATCCCATAACAATCATTTCTGTTGCTTCCTGTTCAGAAAGTCCACGACTCATGAGGTAATAAAGTTGTTCTTCTGAAATTTTTGAAACTTTTGCTTCATGTTCCAGTGCAACTTGTGAATTATGGATTTCATTAAACGGAATGGTATCCGAACGTGAAATATCATCCATAATAATAGTGTCGCATTCAATGTGACTAACTGATTTTTTAGATTCCTTATTGAAAGTCACTTGACCACGATAGTCAACTTTTCCGCCACCTTTGGCAATGGATTTTGAAACAATCGAAGATGATGTGTGCGGCGCATTGTGAATCATTTTTGCACCAGTATCTTGGTGTTGACCTTTATTCGCAAAAGCGATGGAAAGCATCGTTCCACGCGCACCTTCGCCATCAAGGTAAACCGATGGGTATTTCATTGTTGTTTTGGCACCAAGGTTTCCATCAATCCATTCAACTGTGGCATTTTTCTTAGCCGTGGCACGTTTTGTTACCAAGTTATACACGTTGTCTGACCAGTTTTGAATCGTTGAATAACGCATATAACTGCCTTCAAGTGCAAAGATTTCAACAATTGCTGCATGCAAGCTTGCTGATGAATAATTTGGAGCAGTACATCCTTCTACATAATGGACACTTGCACCTTCATCTACGATAATCAATGTTCGTTCAAACTGTCCTGTTGCTTCATTATTAATACGGAAATAAGTTTGCAAAGGAATATCAACTTTGACACCTTTTGGGACATAAATGAATGTTCCACCTGACCAGAACGCTGAATTTAATGCAGCTAGTTTATTATCTGTTGGCGGAACCAGCTTCGCAAAATATTTTTTGAAAAGCTCAGGATATTCTTTTAAAGCTGAATCTGTATCTGTAAAAATAATGCCCAGTTTATCATACTCGTCTTTCATATTGTGGTAAACCACTTCTGATTCGTATTGAGCGGATGCGCCAGCAAGATAAGCACGTTCAGCTTCAGGAATTCCGATACGTTCAAACGTTTCTTTGATTTTGTCAGGAACATCTTCCCATGAACGTGCTGGTTTATCAGAAGCTTTTTGATAATAATTGATTTCATCAAAATTAATATCTGACAAATCAGGTCCCCAATCTTGCATTGGCATTTTATTGAAAATTTCCAATGATTTCAAACGGAAGTCAAGCATCCATTCTGGTTCACCTTTTTCCGCTGACATTTCACGGACAACAGCTTCGCTAATACCTTTTCCTGTTGAAAAGATTGGAGTGACATCATCATGAAAACCGAATTGATATTCCCCAATATCAATTGGTTTTGGTGTTACTTTTTCATTTTTTTCAGGCATCTAGTTACCTTTCTAATCTTCACTATCATTTTCGATAGCTTTTTTGAGGGCGTTCCAAGCAAGAGTTGAACATTTAATACGTTGTGGGAATTTTGAAACTCCTGCTAAAAAACTAGCTTCGCCTAATCGTTTTTGGGCGTCATCTTTTTCGCCTTGAACCATTTTAGAGAAAATATCAGCCAGTTCAAGCGCTTCTTCTTTTGTTTTTCCAATAACGGCATCGGTCATCATGCTAGATGAGGCTGTCGAAATGGTACAACCGTCTCCTGCAAAAGCAATATCAGAAATACGGTCGCCATCAAATTTCACTGATAACGAAATCACATCGCCACAAGTTGGATTATTAAGATTAACTTGATTGACATCTTCTAATTTTCCATGGTGGTGTGGATTTTTAGAATGGTCAGAAACCACTGCCATATAAAGACTATCTAATCTAGAAAGTGCCATTGAAAAACTCCTTTGTTTTAAGAATTGCTTCTACTAGTTTATCACAATCTTCTTTCGTATTATAGATATAAAAACTTGCACGCACCGCTGAATGGATTCCAAGATAATTAATCAATGGTTGTGCGCAGTGATGTCCAGCACGCACAGCAACACCTTCATAATCTAGTGCTGTTGCCACGTCATGTGGGTGTAGACCATCTAAATTAAAGGCAATAACACCCATATGTTGGCTAGAATCCTGTGGTCCATAAACCGTTAAACCATCAATAGCTTGTAATTTTGGAAGAACATAATTAACAAGTTCTTGTTCATGGGCATACACAGCAGCCATCCCAATTTCTGAGAGATAGTCAATAGCAGCTCCTAGTGCGATTGCTCCTGCAATATTTGGTGTACCAGCTTCAAATTTCCATGGTAATTCTTTCCATGTTGCTTCTTGTTCATAAACGAAATCAATCATTTCACCACCAAATTCTACAGGTGACATTTGATTAAGAAGCTCCTCTTTGCCATAAAGGACACCGATACCAGTTGGACCTAGCATTTTATGTCCAGAAAAGGCAAAGAAATCACAATCTAAATCTTGGACATCGATAGCCATATGAGGCGCTGATTGCGCACCGTCAACAACCATATACGCTCCAACTTGGTGTGCTAGCTCTGCGATTTTTTTAACAGGTTGAATTGAACCAAGGACATTTGAAACATGAGCGATACTAACAAATTTCGTCTTAGATGATAACTTGCTTTGCAGGTCTGCCATATCAAGTTGTCCGTCTTTGAGGTAGGCGTAGACTAATTTTGCTCCTGTTTTACGGCAAGCTTCTTGCCACGGAATAACATTAGAATGATGTTCCATAACAGAAATAAGAACTTCATCATCTTTTTGCAAAATTTCTTCGGCAAAACGAGCTACCCAATTGAGCCCTGTTGTAGTTCCGCGGGTAAAAAGAACTTCTTTAGTTGATTTAGCATTAATAAATTGACGTGCTTTTTCACGACTAGCTTCATAAGCAGCTGTTGCACGTTCTGCCAAAGTGTGAACACCACGGTGAACATTGGCATTTGTTGTATGGTAATAATCGTTAAGGACATCAAGAACTTGTTGTGGTTTCTGTGTCGTCGCCGCATTGTCAAGATAAACTAACGGTTCATCATTAACAATTTGGTCGAGGATGGTAAAGTCTTCTTGAATTTTGTAAGGATTGACTGGCGTCATCTTAACGACTCTCCAATTTACTATCTAATACTGCAATCATTTCATCACGAACTTCTTTTACAGGAATTTCAGTAATTACAGCGCCTAAGAAACCACGAATTACCAAGCGCTCTGCTGTATCTTTGTCAAGTCCACGACTCATCAAATAATACATATCTTCTGGGTCAACTTGTCCGATTGAAGCTGCGTGACCAGCAGTTACATCATTTTCATCAATTAACAAAATTGGGTTAGCGTCAGAACGTGCTTTATCAGAAAGCATAAGAACACGGCTTTCTTGTTGAGCATCCGCTCCCTTAGCACCTTTGACAATATGACCAATACCATTAAATGTCAATGTTCCACGTTCCAAAATAACACCGTGTTGTAAAATATGACCAATTGAGTTGCAGCCATAATTTGTCACACGTGTATCAACACCTTGGACTTGACGTCCTGATGATGCTGCGACAACTTTCAAGTTTGCATGGCTACCATTTCCATACAAATCTGAATCAAAATCAGCAATGACATTGCCTTCATTCATGATGCCCAATGCCCAATCCACACTTGCGTCTTTTCCATGATGGGCACGACGACTAATGTAAGTTGTCACATTATCACCCAAGCGGTCAATAGCTGAGAATTTTACTTGGCTATCATCAAGTGCGATAACTTCAACGCTGATATTTGCTGTTGCTTTAGCATCACCATTACCAATTGTTTCAAAACGTTCCAAATAATTAATGCGACTGTTGCGTCCTGCAATAATTAGGATATGTTTATTAAAAGGCACAGCACTAGCTTTATCTTGATAGAAAAGACCTTCTATTGGTTCTGCAATTTCAACATTATCAGGAACATAAAGAACAGCTGCGCTATTAAAATACGCTGTGTGATAAGCTGCTAATTTATCTTCTTTAAAATCACGAGCTTTTCCAAAATACTTTTCAATAACATCAGGAATTTCTTCCAAAGCTGAGTAGAAATCGGTGAAAACAACACCTTTAGCAATTAAATCAGCAGGCAATTGTTCAAGGACAGTCTGTGTACCAACTTGAACAAGTTTTGGATTGTCGCCAAGTGCTGTAAAATCAGGGACATTAGCCAAAGCTTCATCCTCTGAAATCGTTCCATCACCTAAATTCCAACGGTGAAATTTAACACGGTTGACATCTGGTAATGGTAATTTATCTATATTATCAAAAGCAGCCAAGCGACGTTCTTGCAACCACAATGGCTCTGCTTTTGTTTGTGAAAAATTTAGGATAGATTCTTTCGTCATAATTTGATGTTTACTCCTTTTTTATAACCGTCAACGAGTATCATCTGCTAAAATTCAGCAGACTTTGACATCATCAATTACACTTCTTCTTCGTACTCAAGTCCAAGTTCTTCGGCAATCTTAGCATACCCTTCTTTTTCAAGACGAGCAGCAAGTTCAGCATCACCTGAAAGGACAACACGACCATCCATCATAATATGGACCACATCTGGTGTGATGTAGTTAAGAAGTCGTTGGTAGTGAGTAATAATCATAGCACCGAAATTGTCACCACGCATGGCATTAACGCCTTTGGAAACAATTTTAAGGGCATCGATATCAAGACCTGAATCAATTTCATCAAGAAGTGCAAATTTTGGTTCAAGCATCAAAAGTTGAAGAATTTCATTACGTTTTTTCTCACCACCTGAGAAGCCTTCGTTAAGGTAACGCTCTGCCATTTCTTCTTTCATGCCAAGGAATTCCATTTTTTCATCAAGTTTTGTAATGAAATCCATGACTGAAATTTTATCGTCATCCTCTTTACCTGCATTCATAGCTGCACGAATAAACTCAGCATTTGTAATACCAGGAATTTCAGATGGGTATTGCATCGCAAGGAAAAGTCCTAGACGTGCACGTTCATCTACTTCAAGTTCAAGGATATTTTCACCATCAAGTAAAATTTCCCCTTGAGTAACCTCATAGTTTGGATTTCCCATAATTGCAGCTGATAACGTTGATTTACCAGTACCATTAGGTCCCATAATTGCAGCAATCTCACCAGTCTTAAGGGTTAGATTGACACCTTTTAAAATTTCTTTATCTTCAATAGAAACATGAAGATTCTTTATCTCAAGTACAGACATGTGTACATTCCTCCAATTAATCAAATACGACAGTAACTTTTTTCTGAAAATTACCGCAGTTCTATAGGGTTACTAATCATTATATCAAAAAAAAGCCATATTAGGCTTTTCAATCACTTATTATTTTTACGATTTTTCCATTTTAACATGGTTGCTTGGCGATAATCGCTGTTTCCGATGAATTTAAGCGTATCAAATAGTGGTGTTCGCCCTACTCCCCAGATTTCTAGACCTTCAATAAAGACTTCAAGAGCAAACATAAGTCCTACCATCAACAAAACGCCACCAAGACGGCTAGAAACGTTTAACAACAAAGCAATAAGTGAAAAGAGAATTGCAATACCGTAAACAACCAAGACAGCTCCACGATGAGTGAATCCCATTGCCAACAAGCGATGATGCAAATGCATCTTATCAGCTTCTGTTGCTGGACGTCCTGATAACTTACGACGAATAATCGCCACAGTTGTATCTAGTATTGGAACACCAAGGATAATGACTGGCGTCACCACAGCAACTGCTGTTGAATTTTTCAAACCTTGTAAAGACAATACCCCAATCATAAATCCAATAAACAGAGCACCAGTGTCTCCAAGATAAATAATAGCAGGGTTATAATTGTAAGGGAAAAATCCAGCAATACAAGCTATTAAAAGTAAAATGGTCAATGTTAAGTAAAAATCCGTTTGTGGTAAAAAGAAATAAGAAACCAAAGCCATTGTAACAAGGCTAATGATTGATACTCCACTAACCAAACCATCTAAACCATCAATCAAGTTCATGGCATTGGTAATTGAAATAATCCAAAAAACAGTTAAAAAGAAAGTCAGAACTGAATTGAATTCTAATAGCGGACCACCAAATGGTATTTTAAAACTATCAAAACGGAAATCCGTAAATGCCCAGACAACAACAGCTCCAAGGATAATTCCTGCCATTTTTGTCTTAGGTTTTAATTCATAAATATCATCAATAAAACCAGTTGTTGTGATAATCAATCCACCAATAACGACTGGTAAAATGTAATTAAAGTAAGATGTTGTCCAAATCGGCTCTTTCAAGACCATTGGCATAAAAATGAGTGCTGAAACCAAGAAAGATAAAAAGATAGCTAAACCACCACTACTTGGCATAGGGACTTTATTAACGCGTCTAGCATTTGGGTTATCAACAGCACCAACACGAAAGGCGATAAAACGGACAATCGGTGTCAAGAAAAGTGAAAGTAAGAAAGCACCGATTAAAACAAGAACATATTCGATTGTAAAGGGTGCCATACTATACCAACTCTATCATTTTTAATTTTGCAACAGCGTCATCTGCTAACATCTCGACACCATGCTCTTGCAAATAAGCACGTGTTTTTGTTCCTGCGCTAGCATATTCCAATAAACGAGCATACATTAAGTTTGCATAATAAGATGGATGATTTTGTAAATCAAGCAAAATCGTCATATGATAAAGCCCGCCATCTTTATACAATTCAGATGCTTCAACTGGGAAATCAATTGCTTTAGCAAATGCTACAACAGCTTCAAGTGTTGGGAAATCAAGAACATAGTGAACATAATCTGATGGATTAATATCCTCTTCTGTTGGCTCTACTTGAGCTTGTTCTGTAAGAACTTCCTCAACAGCACCTTCCATCAATTCTTCGATTTTTCCAAGTTTCTCATGAGCTTCTGTATCGCCTTTAGATAACATGGTTTGTTCTAAAGTTTTGAAGAACTCTTCTGGTGACATATTTGACACATCATCAAAAGCTGCTAAATCTTCAAAATTGATTTCTTTATTAATTTCAGATTTTGTTACAAAAACATCAATGCGGTCTTTTCTTGGTGTTACACGGAAACTAAGCATTCCACTGTCTTTGAAATTATCTGGTAAATCCAATTCATCCATTACTGAGTAGAAGAACTCTTCTGTCTTTTCTTGAGGAATCAAAAAATCTTTCAACTCCATTCCTCGTTCTTCTAAATCTTCCATACTGATCGTTATTTTTAGCGTTGTCTCGCTAATCTGTTTCATTTCCATACTAATTACCTCGCACGAGTAGTCATTTTATTATACAGGAAAAGTCGGACTTTTTCAATTTTTACGCTATAAAAGCAGCTCCAAGAGGAACTGCTTACTGAAAATTAAAAGAGAAATTTCACCAAACTATAAATAATAAGAATTGAACCTAGGACAATACGATATTTACCAAAAATAGTGAAATCATGTTTTTTAACATAATCTGTCAAGAAGCGGATAACATAAAGGCTGACAAGGAAAGCCGTTACGCTAGCAACCAACAAGATTAAAAATTGACTAAAGCTAAGAACATTTCCATCTAAGAAGAACTTAACAGCCTTCAAACCACTATAACCAAACATGGTTGGGATAGCAAGGAAGAAAGTAAAGTCAGCAGCAACTGAACGGCTTGTCCCCACAATAATTGCCCCTAAAATGGTAGCACCTGAACGACTTGTCCCTGGAACAATACTAAGAACCTGGAAGCAACCAATCCAAAATGCTGTTAAATAAGGCATGCGAGCAAGTTCAGTAACTTGTGGTTCAACATTAGCATTGCGTTTTTCAATCCAAATAAAAGCAATCCCGTAAACAATCAAAGCAATGGCAATTGGAACCATGTAGTTGAAATGTGCTTCAAACCAATCATCAAGCGGTACCGCAATGATAATAGATGGAATACAAGCAATGACAACTTTTAACCACAATTGCCACGTTAATTGCACTTCACGCGCAGTTTTACCAGGTTGAAATGGATTTAAACGTTTAAAGTAAATCACAATAACGGCTAAAATTGCGCCTAATTGGATAACGATATTAAACATATCCAAAAATGCTTTACTTTGATTCAAACTAATAAACTCTTGAACCAAGATTAAATGTCCTGTACTTGACACAGGTAACCATTCTGTAATTCCTTCAACTATCCCCAAAAAGATAGCTTTTAGTAATTCGAAAAATAACATAAGTTCTCCTTAAATTTGTATCCCCTTAATTATAGCAGATTTGAAGCGTTTTTAAAACGCTCCACCTCCACCTCCGCCTCCGCCACCAGAGAATCCTCCACCGCCAGAGCCAGAGCTACCAGAAGAAACAGAGAAATGAGCAGCCATGTCCGCATTGTGACTAGCAAGTCCCAACTGATGAGTACGCATACCAATCATATACCCCAATTCTTGATTGGTTAAAATGGCAGACTCATTTGCAAGCTTGATATCATTAAATTCAAGATATTTTTGAACACGCTTAGCGTATCCAAACAAGGTCGCATAAACCAAAATACGATTCCAAACAACAACACCTTGGATATCAACTTTATCAAACTTATTGATGTCACGCATCATATTGGTAAAGCTAACCCAATCTTGAACACGCTGTTGTCCTTCTGCTGTTATCGTACCATGCGTCTTAAGGTAATTATTTTCTTTAAAAATATAAAGCAAACTCAAGATAACAACTGCTAACAAAGCACCATAGATGACCAAAGCAAGATGTTCTTGGAAAATCAAATAAAGCAAGCCAATACCTAATGGTATTGTCGTCAAAAATAGCAATCCTTGTGCATAAGTAATTTTCTGAGCCACAGTCTCAGAGAGTTTTTCACGAATTAACGGTAAAGCTTTTTGACTGATTTCTTTATCAACACGTCTATTAATTTTATTTAATTTATCATTGTATCGGCGATTAAAATCATTTCCTATCTTATTAAGCTTGCTTTCTAGTGTTTTACCTTTATATTGTTTTTTATACTTCTTCAGCAAAGTATCATCGAAATGGTAAGCAGCAAAAAGATTATCAATAATTATCTTCTCTTTTCCGCCAAATGCCATATCAATGACTTCGGCTTCATATTTTGTCATTGGCATATCAAGATGACAAGTTAAATTTTTGCCCTTAACACTGATAATCTTACGGTCAATCAAATCAAGCAAAGTCGCTTGCATAGCTGTCTCAAAATCAAATTTTTGTGGAATTGAACTGCCTTTTGTATCCAAATCCTGCAAATCCACATCGTAAATGTATTTCAATACTAAAAGCGGCGACCAATCCTCTGGTGCTTCATACGAACGAGTTTTCTTATCAAAATGTTCATATTGTTTGGCTGAGTGACGCGCTCTATAAAAGATAAACCAAGCAATAACAATAAGAACCACAATAATTGCTGGTAAGGCATAAAATAGCAATACCTGTAAAATTTGACTTCTACGGGCAATCTTAGATTCTTGTTTTATAATAGCTGATTTTCGATTTTTAGGCAGTAAGCTAACATTCTCAAAAATCGAATGATCCCAATAAGCATGTAATTCCAATTTACCGCTAACATTTTTGGCTGAAATCTGATAACCATTTTCTGTTTTTGTGACCGTTGTTGACTTCAAATAGCCCATATGTGCCCATAGTTGACGGTTTGACGTTGATTTATCAGTCGTGACAGTAAAGGTTACATTTTTCAAAGTCTCATCCCAATCACTAATCGGAACCCAATTTAACTCTGCAACATCTGAATAAGGGAACAATAACTGTGACAATTGCCAATGTACGGTAACCTCGACAGTATCCCCACTCGAACCAGAATTATAAATTTTTACTTCGTAACCATCGCCAAGATCAGAAACGGTAGCATGGATATTTCGACTAGCTCCATTGACCGTTGCTGACACCTCAGGTTGATTATTTATTGTAAAACCATCTGGCATATTACCAGCTTCTCCCAAAGTCACAATCTGTCCATTGTAAGATGAATCAAACTGATACGTAATCGTCTGCGTAAAATCAGCTGTATTATCATCATGTATAGTTAAAACACCATTGTAATCACTGATGCTGTAATCAACATCGGCGTTAACTTGAACAGATAATCCCAAAAATGAAATAATAACAAGCAAAAATAATGTTAATTTTTTCATCATCTCCTACTCCTTTCGTCTCCCTTATTTTATCATATTTCATTGTATAAATATGCTATTTTTAGAGTGATTATATTGAAATCAAAATCCTTTTCTTGTAAAATGGTATGGTACAAGAATAGACAGGAGTCTTAAATGAAAAAGTTACTTTTAAGTTGTTTTGCAGCCATCCTTCTTCTTTTTGGAGGAATGACTAGCATACACGCTGACGAATATCTTCGTGTCGGCATGGAAGCAGCCTATGCTCCATTCAACTGGACACAAGATGATGATTCTAACGGAGCAGTTCCAATCGAAGGAACTAATCAATATGCCAACGGATATGATGTCCAAATCGCTAAAAAAATCGCTGATAGCTTAGGCAAGAAACTTCTCGTTGTCAAAACAACTTGGACTGGATTGATTCCAGCACTTACTTCTGGAAAAATCGACATGATTGCTGCCGGTATGAGTCCAACTGACGAACGTAAAAAAGAAATTGCCTTCTCTGATAGTTATTATACTAGTTCTCCAGTTATCGTCGTCTCTAAAAAAGGAGATTACGCTAACGCCACATCTCTAGATGATTTCTCTGGTGCTAAAATAACTTCTCAACAAGGAGTTTACCTATATAACCTAATCGACCAAATCAGTGGAGTCACTAAAGAAACAGCCATGGGTGACTTTAACCAAATGCGCCAAGCCCTTGAATCAGGGATTATTGATGGTTATGTTTCTGAACGCCCAGACGCTATCTCAGCAGAAAATGCTAATAGCGACTTTAAAATGATTGCTTTTGAAGACGGTAAAGGTTTCTCAACTTCAGAATCTGACACAGCTATCGCTGTTGGTCTACGTAAAGATGATACCGAAACACTTGCAAAAGTTAATGCTGTTTTAGCAGGTATTTCAGAAGATGAACGTCTAGAACTTATGGATGAAATGATTAAAGACCAACCATCTGATAGTTCTTCAGACGATAGTGAAAACAGCAACTTCTTCACAGAAATGTGGTCAATTTTCACAAACAACTGGGACCAATTCCTACGTGGTGCTGGAGTGACACTCTTCATCTCAATCATTGGTACTGTTGTCGGTCTCTTTATCGGTCTTTTAATCGGAGTTTACCGTACCGCACCAAAAGCTGCTAACAAAGTCTTAGCTGGACTTCAAAAAGCATTTGGTTGGATTCTCAATGTTTATATTGAAGTTTTCCGTGGTACCCCAATGATTGTACAAGCCATGGTTATTTATTACGGTACTGCGCAAGCCTTCGGTATTTCAATCGACCGTACGTTAGCTGCCATTTTTATCGTTTCAATTAATACTGGTGCTTACATGAGTGAGATTGTTCGTGGTGGTATCTTCGCTGTTGATAAAGGTCAATTTGAAGCCGCAACTGCCCTTGGATTCACACACGGTCAAACCATGCGTAAAATTGTTCTTCCACAAGTTGTCCGCAATATCTTACCAGCTACAGGTAATGAATTTGTCATCAACATCAAAGATACTTCTGTATTGAATGTTATTTCTGTTGTTGAACTTTACTTCTCAGGAAATACAGTAGCCACTCAAACTTATCAATATTTCCAAACATTCACAATCATTGCCATTATCTACTTCATCCTCACCTTTACTGTGACACGCATCCTACGCTTTATTGAACGTCGTTTCGATGCTGACACTTATACAACTGGTGCTAACCAAAACCAAACGAAAGAGGTGAAATAATGACACAAGCTATCATTGATATCAAACATTTAAAAAAATCTTACGGACAAAATGAAGTCCTCAAAGATATTTCACTTTCTGTAAATAAAGGTGAAGTTATTTCAATCATTGGTTCATCAGGTTCAGGAAAATCAACCTTTCTTCGCTCAATCAATCTTTTAGAAGAGCCAACTGCTGGAGAAATTCTTTTCCATGGACAAAATGTTCTCGAAAAAGATTATAACCTCACAGAATATCGTGAAAAACTTGGTATGGTTTTCCAATCATTCAACCTTTTTGAAAATCTTAATGTTTTGGAAAATGCCATCGTTGCCCAAACAACTGTTCTAAAACGTTCACGTGCTGAAGCAGAAAGCATCGCCAAAGAAAACTTGACAAAAGTCGGCATGACCGAACAATACTGGAAAGCAAAACCAAAACAACTTTCTGGTGGTCAAAAACAACGTGTGGCTATCGCACGCGCTCTCTCTGTTAATCCAGAAGCAATGCTCTTTGACGAACCAACTTCAGCCCTCGACCCTGAAATGGTCGGTGAAGTTTTAAAAACAATGCAAGACCTTGCCAAATCAGGTTTGACCATGATTATCGTTACACACGAAATGGAATTTGCCAAAGAAGTGTCTGACCGTGTCATTTTCATGGACAAAGGTGTCATTGCTGAAGAAGGAACACCCAAACAAATCTTTGAACACCCACAACAAGAACGTACAAAAGTTTTCTTACAACGTTTCTTGAAATAATCACAAAAGCTGCTGAAGTTCAGCAGCTTTTTTTATATTCTACTTTTTAATGAAATTATAAGTTTCCTCCACTATACTAATGACAATTAAAAAATTAACCTGATTATCATCACTAGAAGGAGGAAATCCCATGGCAACTTTCAAAAGAAGCATCGTCAACATTGCTCTAAGTCTTATTTCATTTGCCTTTTCAAGCTGGTTTTATGAGCATTATTTGATGACTTATACCCATTATATTTCCTCTTATGGTGTCTCATTTAGTCTCGCTTTAAATATCATTATTACGCTCATTTTGACTTATTTTACTTTTATTTTAATGCATTTGGTTTACACTAAGAAAATAACAAGTCTCACAGTAGCTGTTTCCTATTTTATTTACATAATGATATTAATTTACGTGATTCTATTGAAAAACATTGGTATCCAAGGCTACTCTTTTAACCCTTTATCTTTCATTTCAGATATAACAAATGGCAGTCGCTTCGTTCCTATCATGAATCTTGTGATGTTCATTCCGCTAGGCTTTCTCTTTAAGCCTTCAAAAGAAAACTTCATTCTTGCTTTCTTTGGCTTACTAACCATTGAAACAGCACAGTATGTTTTCCATCTCGGAATTTTTGATTTAGGAGATGTAACCCTCAATCTCTTAAGCATTGCCATTGGAACCATGCTCCATCAAACCGCCTTAAGAAAATGGCTTAGCCAACACATCACACAAAAAATCGTGATATTTTCATAGTAAAAAATCGATAAAACACAAAATACTTTACTGGTTAAGTATTTTGTGTTATACTATTTCTTGTTAACGTTAATAAATCTATCACAAGGAGGTTGGTATGGCTGAAAAAGTTGATTTAGCATCTGCTTATCGTAGATTAAAGAGTCCCAATATAAAAACACGAAAACGTGCGTTAAAAATCATTCATGATTACAAACGCTTTAAAAGAACAAATTAATTCCTTACATTATTAATCCCTAACATTGCCAGATAAAAAGACCTATTGCTAGACTCCTTCCGCCTGCAATAGGTCTTTTTTTATTACTTAGCTTTCAATGATGAGAGAATTTGAGTACGAATATCCTCAATTCCTTCTGGATGGTTAGGTAAAAATAGTGTTTGATTTCCTTTAGCCGCAAAGGTATTCAAAGTATCAAGATACTGGTTAGTTAAAAGAATAGACATGATTTGCTCTTCTGTCATCCCAACATTAGCATCTTTCAATTCTTGGATAGATTCAGCAAGCCCATCTACAATAGCTTTACGTTGTTGAGCAATACCAACACCATGCAAGCGGTCTTTTTCAGCTTCTGCTTCGGCAGCTGTAACAATTTTAATCTTATCTGCGTTAGCTAATTCTTGAGCAGCCACACGTTTACGCTGGGCCGCATTGATTTCATTCATTGATTGTTTGACTTCGGCATCTGGTTCAACCTTAGTAATCAACGTTTTCACAATGATGTAACCGTAAGTTGACATTTCTTCAGCTACTTGATGTTGCACTTCAAGGGCAATTTCATCTTTTTTCTCAAACAATTCATCCAAAGTTAGTTTTGGAACTGATGAACGAAGAGCATCTTCAATGTATGATTTGATTTGTGCTTCTGGACGCATGAGTTTATAGTAAGCATCTGTAACATTTTGTTCATTAACGCGGTATTGCGTCGCTACATTTAAAGTCACAAAAACATTATCTTTGGTCTTAGTTTCCACAACAATTTCAGATTGCAAAAGACGTAATTGAATACGCGCAGCAATCTTATCAATACCAAATGGCAAACGCACATGAATACCACTTGTAGACGTTGTTTGATATTTACCAAAGCGTTCGATAATGGCAACAGTTTGCTGACGCACCACATAAAGTGTGCTAGCAATAATACTCAAGATGAGTAAAATAAGAACAACTAAAACAATTAAAATCATAATAAATCTCCTCTGAGCCAACTTACATGGCTCTCATAAATAAAATGTACAAATAGTTTAACATCTTCACCTACTCTTGTACCTATCGATTAATACAATTATATTTTATTTCCCTAAAAAGTCAAGCAAAAAGATATAAAAAACCTAGTCAGGGTGTAAACCATAACTAGGTCTAGTTATTCTCAAACTAACAAATTATACAAGCTTTCGTTACCATGTAGGTTGATATAAGAGGGGTCAAATACCGATAAACGATCAATCAAAGCATTGTAATCATTTTTATCGCCTAAAGTAATCCCGATAAGAACTGGACCTCTTCCTTTATTGGCACGTTTAATATACTCAAAACGTGTGATATCATCATTTGGTCCAAGAATATTATTTACAAATTCACGCAAGGCACCTGGACGTTGTGGGAAATTGACAACAAAGTAGTGTTTAACGCCATCATAAATAAGAGCTCGTTCTTCCATCTCTTGCATACGATTAATGTCGTTATTCCCACCAGAAATGATACAAACAATTGTTTTTCCTTTAATATCATCTTTTACGACTTCAAGCGCTGCAATTGATGCTGCTCCCGCAGGTTCTGCAATAATACCTTGTTTTGAATACATGTCAATCAATGTTTCAGAAATCAACCCTTCATCTACACCAACTAATTTATCAACGTATTTACGAGCCACTTCAAACGTTTTATCACCAACTTTTTGCACAGCAATACCATCTGCAAATTTGTCGATTTCTTCCAACTTAACAGGGTGACCTTTATCAAACGCTGCACGCATACTACGTGCACCTGATGCTTCTACACCAACTACTTCAATTTCAGGAGCAACATCTTTGATATAAGTAGCTACACCTGAAATCAAACCTCCGCCACCAACAGGGACATAGATTTGGTCAAAAACGACACCTTCTTCTTGGGCTTGCTCATAAATCTCATAAGCAACTGTTCCTTGACCTGCTTGAACATCATCATCGTCAAAAGGATCGATAAAAGTCATTCCTTCAGCTTTAGTAAATTCCTGTGCCGCTTGTGCTGAGGCATCAAAGGTATCACCAACTAATTTAATAGTAACATAAGGTCCACCAAAGAATTTAACTTGTCCAATTTTTTGCTGTGGTGTTGTCACAGGCATAAAAATAGTTGCTGGAATTTTCATCTCATGACAAGTAAATGCCACTCCTTGAGCATGGTTACCCGCAGAAGCACAAACCACACCACGTTTTTTCTCTTCGTCAGACAACTCATGGATGGCATAATATGCTCCACGAAGTTTAAATGAACGTACTTTTTGCATATTTTCACGTTTTAAATAAACTGTTGCACCATATTTTTCAGACAAATAACGGTCAAAATCAAGCGGTGTACGCTCAACAACATCTTTTAAAACGTCATAGGCATCGACAACATCCTTAGCTAAAATCATAAACCTACCTTCTTACATTCTTTCACATTAACCTTTAGTAGTCCATCAATAGATAAAAAACCGATGACTAACATCGGCATTTTAAAAAATAGAGTAGATTCAAAAATTAGTTATAAATTTTGAATGCATCGTCATCGTTTTGTCCAACAAATGGCATTGCTTTACGAAGTTCGCTACCAACTTTTTCAATTTCAAGCTCTGCAGCTTCTTTACGGTAAGCTTCGAGTTTTGGACGACCTGCTTTATAGTCGTTAACGAAATCTTCGGCAAATTTACCAGATTGGATATCAGCAAGAACAGCTTTCATGTTTTCTTTAACTTCTTTAGTGATAACACGTGGACCTGAAACGTAGTCACCAAATTCAGCTGTATTTGAAATTGATTGACGCATTTTCTTGAAGCCACCTTCGTAGATAAGGTCAACGATAAGTTTCATTTCATGAAGAACTTCAAAGTATGCCAATTCAGGAGCGTAACCAGCTTCTGTAAGAACTTCAAAACCAGCTTCGATAAGGGCAGTTAAACCACCACAAAGAACAGCTTGTTCACCGAAAAGATCTTCTTCTGTTTCTTCTTTAAATGTTGTTTCAAGAAGTCCAACACGAGCTGCACCGATACCTTTAGCCCAATCCATTGCAATATCTTTAGCATTACCAGTAGCATCTTGGTAAACAGCGTAAAGTGCTGGGACACCAAATCCTTCAGTATAAGTACGACGTACAAGGTGACCTGGTCCTTTAGGAGCACACATGAAGACATCTACAGTTTCTGGAGCTTTAATGTATTCAAAACGGATATTGAAACCATGAGCAAATCCAAGAGCATTACCAGCTTCAAGGTTTGGAGCAACTTCTTTAGCGTAAAGGTCTGCTTGGATTTCATCTGGTGCCAAAATCATGATAACATCAGCAAGTTTAGTTGCTTCTGCTACTTCATAAGTATCAAAGCCATCTTCTTTTGCTTTATCAAATGATTTACCATGGCGAACACCAATGATAACATCATGACCTGAATCACGTAAGTTTTGTGCATGGGCATGACCTTGTGAACCATATCCAATAATAGCAATTTTTTTACCATCAAGAGCTGCTACTTTTACATCTTTTTCGTATTCCATTGTTACTGCCATAATAAAATATCTCTTTTCTATTTTTATTTTAAAATGCTCAAGGCATCAAAGTTAACTAAATTAATTTTTATCAAGAAAAATCTCTTGAGAATCCTGTCGCACCTGTGCGAGCAAGATTTTGAATACCATACGGTTTCACTACACGAAGCAAAGCTTCAATCTTATCAGCGTCTCCTGTCACCTGAATCGTAATAGATTTCGGAGCAACATCAACAACACTAGCACGGAATGGCTGAATAACAGCCAGAATTTCAGCACGTTTACTTGTTGGCGCTGTTAATTTAACCAAGATTACTTCACGTTCCAGATGCGGAATATCCGTAATATCACGAACTCGAAGAACATCAATCAAACGATTCAATTGTTTAATAATTTGTTCTACTTCTTCCAAACTTTCCACATCAATGATAATTGTGATGCGAGAAACATCTGGTTCCATAGTATGTCCAACCGAAATTGACTCAATATTAACTTGGCGACGTGAAAGTACACCTGTGAAACGATTCAAAACACCTGTTGAATTTTGGAGTTTAGCTGTTAACATTCTACGCATTAAACTTCACCCCCAACATTTCACTATTTGATTTACCAGTCGGAACCATTGGATAAACATGTTCACGATCAGAAATAGCAATCTCGATTAACATTGGTTTATTCTCAGTAATAACTTTTAAATCCTCTTCTAAAGTATTTGGATTTGTAAATTTATAATGAGCAATACCATAAGCTTCAGCCATCAATTGGAAGTTTGGTTCATCATCAAATGTTGACTCACTACGATGTTCATCGTAGAATGACTCTTGCCATTGACGAACCATACCAAGTGAATGGTTGTTAATCAATACGACTTTAATCGGAATACCGTAACCATTTAGCAAAGCTAATTCTTGGTTAGTCATTTGGAAACCACCGTCACCGACAAATACAATAACTTCCTTATCAGGATTAGCTAATTTGGCACCGATAGCGGCAGGAATACCAAATCCCATTGTTCCTAGCCCACCAGAAGTGATGAGTTGACGGGCATTTTTATATGGGTAAAACTGTGCTGCCCACATTTGGTGTTGACCAACGTCAGTAACGACAATAGCATCACCATTTGTAACTTTACCAATTGTTGCAATAGCATGTTGTGGTTTAATGATTGTTTCATCAAAATCATAACTAAATGGTGCTTTTGCTTTATTGGCAAGAACTGACTCTGTCCAATCATCGTGACGGGTTTTGACTTCTTCAGCTTCGAGAAGGATTTCCAAAGCACGCTTAGCATCACCTACAATCGGAATTTGTGTTTTAACCACTTTACCAATTTCCGCAGGGTCAATATCAACGTGCGCTACAACTGCTTTTTTAGCAAATGTTTTTGGATTTCCTGTTAAACGGTCGGCAAAGCGGCAACCAAAGTTAATCATGAAATCACACTGTGTCAATGCCATGTTAGAAGCGTATGAACCGTGCATTCCTCCCATCCCTAAAGACAGTGGATGCTCAATTGGCATAACTCCCAAACTCAAAAGAGTGGAAACAACAGGGATATTATAACGTTCAGCAAAAGCAATTAATTCTTTTGAAGCTCCCGCATAGTTAACGCCACCACCAGCAATAATTAACGGTCTTTTGGCTTTTTTCAATTGCGTCAAAATTTTCTTCACTTGAAGAGCATTCGGTTCAACCGTTGGCTGATAGCTAGGAAGATTAACCGTTGGGTCATGGTAAAAGCTTGTTTTCGTTGCTGAAACATCTTTTGGTAAATCGATAACAACTGGACCTGTACGTCCTGTTGTTGCGATATGAACAGCTTCTGTCACAATACGAGGGACATCAGCAACGTCACGAATTTGATAATTATATTTTGTAATCGGCATTGTAATACCGATGATATCTGCTTCTTGAAAGGCATCTTTACCAATACCAGACATACCAACTTGACCTGTAAAGATAAGCATTGGAACACTATCGCTCATCCCATCAGCAATACCAGTAATGGCATTCGTCGCACCTGGACCACTGGTCACAACTGCAACACCAAGTTTTCCTGTTGATTTAGCATATCCTTCTGCTTCGTGGAGGGCTCCTTGCTCATGACGTGCCAAAATGTGACGAATACCATCAAAATTATAAATAGCGTCATAAAGCGGTAAAACAGCTCCACCAGGATAGCCAAAAATTGTATCTATTCCCAGACTAGCTAAGGTCTCCAATAGCAATTCTGATCCGTTTTTGGATTCTTTTAATCTAATCTGTTTCACAAAGTCCTCCTTTGCATGTAAATTCCGAATTATCTAAAAATTCCAACAGCTTGTTACTATAATAACATTTAAAAAAAATAAAGCAAGTGAAAGTAAGCAATTATTTTGCCACTTTCACAAATTATTTTACTTTATTTTTCGTTTTGGCTTTCACGTTCAGCTTTGCGTTCTTCAAATTCTTCTTGAGTCATCATTGAACCACCAAAGTTAGCTGATGAAGCAAAAGCTGTATAACGACGTAACCAGCCACTTGAAATTTTTGATTTAAATGGTTTCAAATGTTTACGACGTTCTTCCAATGTCGCATCATCAACAATCAAATCAATTGTACGATTCGTCAAATCGATGTAGATTTCATCACCATCTTCAATCAACGCAATATTTCCACCTTCTGCTGCTTCTGGTGATACGTGACCAATAGCAATACCACGAGTGGCACCTGAGAAACGTCCATCAGTAATCAAAGCGACATCTTTACCAAGACCACGTCCAACAATTTTAGAAGTTGGTGCAAGCATTTCTGGCATACCTGGTCCACCTTGAGGTCCTTCATAACGAATGACCACAACATGACCTTTTTTAACAGTTCCATTGTCAATTAACTCAAGTGCTTCATCTTGTGAATCACAACAGATAGCTTTACCACGGAAAGTCTTAACAGATGGATCAACACCACCAACCTTGATAACAGCCCCTTCTTGAGCAATATTTCCGTAAAGAATTGACAAACCACCTACTGGTGAAATTGGATTTTCAAGTGGATGAATGATTTCTTCATTTTTAATTTCTGCACCTGCTACATTTTCTTTCAATGTCTTACCTGTAACAGTGATACGATCACCTTTAATCGTACCTTTTTTAATCAATTGATTAATGATAGCAGAAATACCACCTGCTTCTTGAACATCATGCATGGTATAAACACTTGATGGAGCAATCTTAGAAAGATATGGCGTTTTCTTCGCAATTTCATTAATATCTTTTAGATTGTATTCAATACCAGCTTCACGCGCGATAGCAAGTGTGTGTAAAACAGTATTGGTTGAACCTCCCATAGCCATATCAAGTGCAAAAGCATCATCAATAGCTTCTTTGGTGATAATATCACGTGGACGCAAATTATTTTTAACATTGTCCATCAAATGTTTAGCAGCTTGACGTACCAATTCACGACGTTGGTCAGATACCGCAAGAACTGTACCATTTCCAGGAAGAGCAAGACCTAGTACTTCCATAAGGGAATTCATTGAGTTAGCTGTAAACATTCCCGCACAAGAACCACAAGTTGGACAAGCATTTTGTTCCAAATAATCTAATTCTGTTTTTGACATATCACCAGCTTGGTATGTTCCGACCGCTTCAAAAAGGCTTGATAAGGTTGCTTGATGACCTGTCATATCAACGCCACCTTTCATTGGCCCACCAGAACAAAAGACTGCTGGAACATTTGTACGAAGGGCAGCTAGAATCATACCTGGCGTAATTTTATCACAGTTTGGAATGTAGAAAACACCGTCAAACCAATGCGCATTAATAACAGTCTCAGCTGCATCCGCAATGATTTCACGTGATGGAAGGCTATAACGCATCCCAATATGCCCCATAGCAATCCCGTCGTCAACACCAATTGTATTAAATTCAAAAGGAATACCACCCATTTCACGAATAGCTTCCTTGGCGACATCTGCCAATTCACGCAAATGAACATGTCCAGGAACAATATCAATGTAAGAATTACAAATTGCGATAAATGGTTTTTGCATGTCTTTAGCAGATTTTACTTGCCCGGTTGCATAAAGAAGACCACGGGCTGGTGCTTTATCCACACCTACCTTAATCATGTCACTTCTCATCTGTTTTCTCCTATCAATTAAATCTTACAATCCATGTTAACACTTTATAAAATAAAGTCAAGACAATTTTCAGAAAATTTTGTTAGTTGAAAATTTTCCCTCTTTTTACAGAACCGAAATTCTTTTTTTCTATTGTATAATAGGCTAAATGTATTCTATTATATATAAATGGAATTTCCTTTTGATATATTGTTGTGAGTACAAAAAAAGAGCCTGAAGTTATCAGACTCTTTCTTTATTTATTTTTTATTCAACACTCATTAGATATGGATAAACTGGTTGTTTACCATCATGAATTTCAACTTCAACATCTTCGTAAGTTGATTCAAGATATTCAGAAATTTCTTCTGCCAACTCTTGACTTCCGTCTTCACCGACATAGATAGTAATAATTTCGCTATCTTCGTCAATCATTTTGGCAAATGTTTCTTTCAATGTAGCTGTCATATCTGGATTTGAAACCACGATTTTACCATCAACCATACCAAGGTTGTCATCTTTATGAATTTCAAGACCATCAATAGAAGTATCACGTACTGCAAGTGTCACACTACCACTAACAACATCTGAAAGGCTAGCTGTCATAGCTTTAACATTTTCTTCCAATGATTGTGTAGGATTGAAAGCTAACAAACTTGTAAATCCTTGAGGAACAGTGCGTGTCTCAACAACAGCAGCTGGTACACTTGAAACTTCTGCAGCTGATTGAGCAGCCATGAAGATATTTTTGTTATTTGGTAAAATGATAACATTTTTAGCGTTAACAGCATCAATCGCTTTAACGATATCTTCTGTAGATGGGTTCATTGTTTGACCACCTGAAATCACATAGTCAACGCCTTGTGATTTGAAGATGTCAGCAAGACCATCACCAGCACAAACAGCTACAATAGCAAAGTCTTTTTCTTCTTTGTTAGCTGCTACTGCTTGGTCTTTTTCAAGAACAGCATCATGTTGATTACGCATGTTATCAACTTTAACTTTCTTAAGAGCACCATATTTAAGACCTTCTTGTAAAACAAGGCCAGGATCTTCTGTGTGGACGTGAACTTTAGCAATTTCATCGTCGTTAACAAGGATAAGTGAGTCACCTAAACCACTCAAGTATCCTTGGAACTCTTCATAGTTAAATTCTTTAACGTAAGTAGGACCTTGTTTAAGGGCAACCATGATTTCAGTACAGTAACCATACTTGATATCTTCAGTTGCGACGTGTTCAGCGACTGATTTATGGTGTTCAGCATTAATCATTTCAGTCATTACAGCTGGAGTTGCTTTGAAATCTTCAGAAGCAATGTATTCACCTGTTAAAGCAGCTAAGAATCCTTCATAGATGAAGACCAAACCTTGACCACCAGAGTCAACAACACCAACTTCTTTCAAAACAGGAAGCATTTCTGGTGTTTTAGCCAAAGCACGTTTTGCTCCATCCAAAGCGGCACGCATAACTTCAACAGCATCATCAGTTTCTTCAGCTTTCTTAAGAGCGGCAGTTGCTGCTCCACGAGAAACAGTTAAAATAGTACCTTCAACAGGTTTCATAACAGCTTTGTAAGCTACTTCAACACCTGATTGGAAAGCGTGAGCTAAATCTTGACCAGTCAATTCTTCTTTATCTTTGATTGCTTGACCAAAACCACGGAATAATTGAGATGTGATAACACCTGAGTTACCACGTGCTCCCATCAAAAGACCTTTTGATAGAATTTGTCCAACTTCTCCAACAGTACTTGCAGGTTTGTCTGCAACTTCTTTGGCACCATTTTCAATTGTCATTCCCATGTTTGTTCCTGTATCACCATCTGGGACAGGGAAAACGTTAAGGGAGTTTACATATTCTGCTTGATTTCCAAGACGTGTGCTAGCAGCTTGAACCATTTCTTGGAATAAACTGGTTGTAATATTTGACACTAATCTTCTCCTACAACTTTAATATTTTGTACGTAAACATTCACCATATCTGCTGAAAGGCCAAGTTGATTTTCGAGGTTGAACTTGACACGTTCTTGAATGTTTTTTGATACCTCAGAAATTTTCACACCGTATGACATTACAGTATAAACATCGACTGAAATACCACTTTCTGTTGATTTGACAACAACACCTTTTGCGTAGTTTTCTTTACGCAGAAGCGCTTGAAAATTATCCTTAAGAGCACTTTTACTTGCCATACCAACAACACCAAAAATTTCTGTTGCGGAACCTCCGACAACAGTTGCAATAACGTCGTCAGATAACTCAATTTGGCCATCTTTTGTATTAATTTTCACAGTCATATTTACTACCTCAAAAGTTTTTATCAGTTTATTTTACCATATATTAGTCGTCTTGTAAAAAATAATAAAAGATTATCAGCTACAAAACAAAGAAAAAAGCCTTTCGGCTTTTATTTTATACGCGTTCTACTTTACCAGATTTAAGCGCACGAGCTGATGCCCAAACTTTTTTAGGTTTTCCATTAACAAGAATAGTAACTTTTTGAAGATTTGGTTTAACTGCACGTTTTGTTTTGTTCATTGAGTGTGAACGGTTGTTTCCTGATACAGTCTTACGACCTGTGAAATAACAAACCTTAGCCATATTTATCTGCGTCCTCCTACTTAGATTATAGGTGCTTTACACCACATACCATAAAATAATATCATATTCACCATGTTTTCGCAAGCTTTTTAGCGAATAATCGTTAAAATAATTAATAAAAATGCTTATAATTGACTAAAATAAAAATCCTGACTTATCAGGACTTCAAACTTTATGCCGATTGCAGGAATTGAACCTACGACCTACGCGTTACGAGTGCGTTGCTCTACCGACTGAGCTAAATCGGCTAACAAGTTCATTATATCACTCGACTATAATTTGTCAATTAAATAACGAACTAAAATTTCTTTTATTTAAACAATGACTTATTTGCTTTTTAAAACAAAAAAACTTCCCGAACGGGAAGTTTTTTATAACGAAGTCTGATTAAGCTTTGTTAGCTGAACCAAATACGTCGATACGTTCTTCAACAGCTTCTGTAATAGCTTCGAAACCTGGTTTCAAGAATTTACGTGGGTCGAAGAGTTTTTTCTTATCGTATTCTGCTTCGTTTGCTTCGTATTCAGCAACAAATTTACGAGTAGCTTTAGCGAATGCAAGTTGACATTCAGTGTTAACGTTAACTTTAGCTACACCAAGTTTGATAGCTGCTTGGATTTGATCATCAGGGATACCTGATCCACCGTGCAATACGATTGGGAATCCTGGGATAGCAGCAGTTAATTTTTCAAGGTGGTCAAGGTGAAGACCTTTCCAGTTAGCTGGGTATGGACCGTGGATGTTACCGATACCTGCAGCCAAGAAGTCAATACCTGTTTCAACCATAGCTTTAGCGTCTTCGATTGGAGCAAGTTCACCGTCACCGATGATACCGTCTTCTTCACCACCGATAGTACCAACTTCAGCTTCTACTGAGATACCTTTAGCGTGTGCTTTAGCAACAACTTCTTTAGCTTTTTCAAGGTTTTCTTCAAGTGGAAGGTGTGAACCATCGAACATAACTGAAGTGTAACCAACTTCGATACATTCTAATGCATCTTCATAATGACCGTGGTCAAGGTGAATAGCAACTGGTACAGTGATACCCATTGATTCTACAAGGTTTTCAATAAGTGTTTTACAAAGTTTGTAACCACCCATGTATTTTGCAGCACCCATTGAAGTTTGGATAAGGATTGGAGCTTTTTTAGCTTCTGCTGCACGTAAAATTGCTTGAGTCCATTCAAGGTTGTTTGTGTTAAATCCACCAACTGCATATCCGTTGTCACGGGCTGCTTTGACAAATTTTTCCGCTGAAACGATTGCCATTATATAGGCCTCCTATTTATTTTTTGGGATAATCCCTTTTACAGGTACATTTTATCACAATTCTCGCCAGATTGCTAGCGTTACTTGAAATTTGGATGATTTTCTATGAAAAATCAACTGCAAATAAAGAAATTTCCTGAAAGGATAAAATAGTTTCCATTTATTTTCAAAATAAAGGCACAAAAAAAGACAAGCACAATAGCTTGTCTGCTCTGCGGAAAGAGGGACTTGAACCCTCACGATCTAAAGCGATCACAGGATCCTTAGTCCTGCGCGTCTGCCAATTCCGCCATTTCCGCTGTTCCTTAACAACATATAAAATTATATCAACTTATCATTTTCCTGTCAATACTATTTTTCATATTTTTTCAAGAAAGTTGAAATTTTTTCAATGTATGTTTGAGGATCAGTTTCAAATGATTTGGCATGACCCGCACCTTTAGCGATATACAGTTCCTTCTCACCTTGCGTAGCTTGGTAATTCTTATAAACCATACTTGTCGGTACAAAAGTATCTTTGCTACCATGAATGAAAAGAATTGGACGCGTATTCTTTTTCAATTGATTGACGCTGCTTGCCTGACCGTAAGAGAATCCTGCACGAATTTTTGAAATTGCAGATACTTCATAAAGAATTGGAAAGGCTGGTAAATTGTACATTTCTTTGGCTTGATATTTCAATTCATCCCAGACGCTAGTATAGCCACAGTCTTCAATGATATTAACAACTTGATCTGGCAAGCTTTCTTCACCAGAAGCCATCATCACTGTTGCTGCTCCCATAGAAACACCAAATAAGGTAATTTCGCTATCAGAATTTTGTTCAACCAATAATTCTGCCCATTTGATGACGTTCAAGCGGTCATTCCAACCATAACCAATAATTTGTCCTTCACTATCACCGTGCGACATATTATCTGGCATAAGAACATTATAACCAAGCTCATGGAACATCCAAGCGTAAGGTTTCATATCTTCTTTATCATTTGTAAAACCATGAACAACAATAACTGTCTTATTGGTAGCTGTTTCTGCTGGAACATACCAAGCATCCTGTTTAAGTCCTTGATTGGTCATCCAGAGCGTTTCTTTCGATAATTGATCAAAGCTCTGCTCATAGGCGTAAAGAGGATTGTCCTTTGAACGACCATTATTGTTAATAAACGATTTTTCTTCACGAATTTGTGCTACATGGAAAAAATAAAAACTTGCTCCTACACTTGCTACAAAAAGCAGAGCAATAATTCCTAATAAAACACGACGTTTTCTAATTCTTATTTTTCTCATGCTCACTATTATACTATTTTTTTATAAAAAGAAAAGGGGCTTATTTCGCAAAAAAACACCCTTGAGCATTATACTCAAAGAGTGTTTTGATGACTTATTTTATTATTTGCTGTTTTCAATTGCCGCTGTCACAAAAGCAGTGTAAAGTTCTTCTGGACGGTTTGGACGGCTTTGAAGTTCTGGGTGATATTGTGCTGCCACGAAGAATTTCTTCTCTGGTAATTCAACAACTTCCATCAAACGGTTATCTGGTGATACCCCTGAGAAGACAAAACCAGCAGCTTCAAATTGTTCACGGAATTTAGTGTTAAATTCATAACGGTGACGGTGACGACGTTGAACAACTTCTTGGTTGTTGTATGCTTGTGCCGCACGTGAACCTGGTTTTAATTTACATGGGTAAAGTCCAAGACGAAGTGTTCCACCCATATCTTCGATATCAATTTGGTCACGCATAATATCGATAATTGGGTATTTAGTGTCTGGGTCAAGTTCAGCTGAGTTTGCACCTTCCAAATTCAAGACGTGGCGTGCAAATTCCACACATGTCAATTGCATACCAAGACAGATACCAAGCATTGGCACATCTTTTTCACGCGCATAACGGATAGCTTCGATTTTACCTTCTGTACCACGTTGACCAAATCCACCAGGAACGATGATACCATCAGCATCACCAAGCATTTCTTCAACGTTTTCTGAAGTCAAATCATTAGCGTTAACCCATTTAAGATCAATAGCCGCATCGTTGACATAGCCTGAGTGTTTAAGAGCTTCAACAACTGAAAGGTAAGCATCTGGCAATTCAACATATTTACCAACAAGGGCAATTTTAGTTGATTTTTTAAGATTCATAATCTTGTCAACCATTGCAGACCATTCTGTCATATCTGCTTTTGGTACATCCAATTTCAAATGATCACAAACGATTTGGTCCATGTTTTGCGCTTGCATGTTAAGCGGAATTTGGTAAATATGATCCACATCAAGTGATTCAATGACAGCTTCTGGAGCAACGTCACAGAATTGTGCCAATTTATTTTTAATGTTTTGACCAGCTGGTTTTTCTGTACGGATAACCAACATATTTGGTTGAATACCAAGACCACGCAATTCTTTAACTGAGTGTTGTGTTGGTTTAGTTTTCATTTCACCAGCAGCTTTAAGGTATGGAAGAAGTGTTGTGTGGATGTACATAACGTTATCTGCACCAACATCTGCTTTCATTTGACGAAGCGCTTCAAGGAATGGAAGGCTTTCGATATCACCAACTGTACCACCAACTTCTGTGATGATAACATCAGAATCAGTTGTTGTAGCAGCACGTTTGATTTTTTCTTTCAAAGCGTCTGTGATATGTGGGATAACTTGGACTGTTGCTCCAAGGTATTCACCTTTACGTTCTTTACGAAGAACTTCGCTGTAGATTTTACCAGTTGTTACGTTAGAGTATTTGTTAAGGTTAATGTCGATGAAACGTTCATAGTGACCAAGGTCAAGGTCAGTTTCAGCACCATCATCTGTTACATAAACTTCACCGTGTTGGTAAGGGCTCATTGTCCCTGGGTCAATATTAATATAAGGGTCAAATTTTTGAATAGTTACTTTAAGACCACGGTTTTTCAAAAGACGACCAAGACTTGCAGCAACGATTCCCTTACCGATAGAAGAAACAACACCACCAGTAACAAAAATATACTTAGTCATTAAATAAAACTCCTTTTAAATAAAATGATAGCAAACGATTAGTGCTTGACGATAAGAATAACAACAAATCAAAACATCTATAAGATATTTGATAAATGAAAAGACTTAAACAAAGTATTCATCTTCTCTGTTTGTGTAATTATAATTGCAAGACGCAGTGGTTGAGTGGATTCTAATGCGCTGATAAATCAGCTTTTACAACCCTACTCAACTGTGCGGGGGTGGGACGACAAAATCGAATTTCTTCGAAATTACCAATTTTTGTCCCACTCTCAGGAAAACAAAAATAGCTCCCTAAATAGTTAGGGAGCTTTCATACGACCTCTAAAAAAGAGGTGCCCGAATAATAATATAAACTATCCGACGACGTTTGTCAAATGATAATTGATAACTTTTTTAAATTTTAAATAAGATACTGATTTGATGATTATTCTTCATCTAAATCATCATCTTCGTCATCTTCTTCGTTGATTTCAACTTCTTCATCCAAGTCTTCATCTGGAATGATTTCATTGATTTCTGAATCATATGACTCTACTTCTGATTTTTCATCATCTGGGTTTTCTTCGTCGTATTCTAAATCAGATGATTTTGGTGTGAAGTCTTCATCTTCTGGATCATCATCTGAATAATCGATAGCATCTTCATCTCCATCCATGAAGGCATTAACACGTTTTCTTTTACGTTTTGGTGCGCCATTTTCGTCTTCTTCAAGAGTGATGATTTCTTCATCGATTTCATCGATAGCATACCATGAACGAAGTCCCCATTTATTATCCCCAAGTGGAATAAAACTTCCATCAACGTTCAATGCAGAATAAAAATATGGTAATGCTTCACGAATTTCTGCGTCTGATTTTTCAAGGTAGTTTTGGATCTCATTTACAAGATCGCTGAAATACATTTCATGATCACGTCCACGTTCTTCTAAAATAGCACGTGCAACTTCAATCATTGAAAGTTCGCTTTTTTCTTGTCCAGCAAATACTTCTAATTCCAAGGTAGTTCTCCTTATTAATCTAGGATGTGATTAAACGGCCACAAAAGCCCTATTATCTTAATTTTCGTTACTCTCTATTTTACGCTAATTTTGTCAATTCGTCAAAAGATTTATGAAAATTTCGTATAAAAGGCATAAAAAGGGAGTGAGACAAATAAAGTCTCCAACGGAGACTTTATTCATAAACGTAATAACTGATAGGTAAATCAGTAGAAAATTAATCACTCAGCAAGTCTTAATCTCTTGTTGTCAAACGACAACACTCTATCATTAGATATTGAAATTTAAACCGCTGCGCCTCACCAGTATAATGGTACAAACAAAGAAGCTGAACACTTTTGTTTCAGCCTCTTTATAGATATTTATCTAAGATAAATTATTTTACTTTTGCAGTGCTTGTTACAACATCAACAGCTTTCTTCATAGCGATGTCGTGTTTAAGCATATCTGCTGAAAGAAGGTTACGAACTTGTTCAACTTCCATGTTGTATTCTGAAGCAAGGTCGTTGATTTCTTTTTCGATTTCTTCGTCAGAAGCTTCGAATCCTTCTGCTTTAGCAATAGCTTCGATAACAAGGTTAGTTTTAACACGTTTGTCAGCGTCAGCTTCGTATTGTTTGTGAAGATCTTCTTCAGTTGTACCAGTCAATTGGAAGTACATTTCTGGAGAGATACCTTGACGTTGCATGTTACCCATGAATTCGTTCATAGCACGGTGTACTTCGTCGTGTACCATTTCTTCTGGCAATTCAACGATTTCAGCGTTAGCAACAGCCAATTCAAGTGCAGCACCTTCAACAGCATCATCGTATGCGATTTCTTTAGCTGCTTCAAGTTCTTTACGGTATTTAGCTTTCAATTCATCAAGAGTTTCAACTTCTTCGTCGATATCTTTAGCTAATTCATCGTCAAGAGCTGGAACTTCTTTAGCTTTAACTTCATGAACAGTTGTTACGAATTTAGCATCTTTACCAGCAAGGTCTTCTGCTTGATAGTTTTCTGGGAATGTTACGTTAACATCAACAGTGTCACCAGCTTTAGCACCTACTAATTGGTCTTCAAAACCAGGGATGAATTGACCTGAACCAAGTTCAAGTGAGAAGTTATCACCTTTACCACCGTCAAATTCAACACCGTCAACTGAACCTACGAAGTCAATAACAACTGTATCGCCAAGTTCTGCAGCGTCTTCTTTGATGATAAGTTCAGCAAGGTTGTTGCGTTCACGTTCAACTTTTTCATCAACTTCAGCGTCAGTTACTTCTTTTGTAGCTTCAACTGAAACTTCAAGATCTTTGTAATCACCAAGTTTTACTTCTGGTTTTGTAACAACTTCAGCAGTCAATGTCCATTCTTGACCTTTTTCCATTGATTGGATGTCAATTTTTGGTTGAGCAACAACATCAAGGCTAAGTTCAGCAACTGCTGCTTCATATGCTGCTGGAAGGATAGCGTTCAAAGCATCTTCGTAAAGTGCTTCTTCACCAAATTGTTGGTTAAATACGGCACGTGGCATGTGACCTTTACGGAAACCAGGTGCGTTCAAATTTTTCTTAATTTTATTGAATGCTTGGTCAAGGGCTGGTTTGATTTTATCTTGACCAATTGTGAATGTAATCACGCCACGGTTAGTAGCTTTGTTTTCAAATGATACAGACATGAAGTCATTTCTCCTTAAAATTTTATATACAGTTTAGTTTACCATATTTCACGGGCTTTTAAAAGTTTTTTGTGTAAAAATTCCTAGGCATTTTGCCGCAATAGCAAGTGTTTAATTAAGTTTGACAAGCTTCTAGACAATATTATTCCAAAAATTAATTTGGTTTATCTCTTGCTATTTATTTTTGAGAGACAAATTAAATGTTAAAGCTGTAAAATACTGTATTTGCCGTTATTACTGATGATTTTAGGGGTGATACAAAAACTTGCTTACGATGCTTTTTTTTAATAAACTAATGGTATGAACATTATTTCAAAATATATTGAACAGCTTCAAATCGAACAAATTGCTGTTGACCTTATTTCTAAGGCTGTTTCACTCGTACTTCTTTTTATCTTTTTCTTAATTGCAAAGCGTGTTGCTGCTTTTATTTTTAAGCATACAATTGAAAAATCGATTGCACTTTCACGTCAAACTGAAGCTCGTCAAAAGACAATCATCAAGCTTTTGCACAACATCATGAATTACACCATTTATTTCTTTTTACTCTATTGGGTATTGAGTATTCTTGGGGTGCCAATTTCTAGTCTGCTTGCTGGTGCTGGACTTGCTGGTGTCGCTATTGGACTTGGGGCTCAAGGATTCTTGACCGATGTTGTTAACGGCTTTTTCATCCTTCTTGAAAATCAATTTGAAGTCGGAGATTCAGTTGTTATCGGAACAGTTGAAGGTAATATTTCAAGCGTTGGTATTCGTACAACGCAAATTCGTGGTTTCGATGGGACACTACATTTCATTCCAAATCGCAACATTACTGTTGTCTCAAATAAATCACGTGGAGACATGCGTGTGCAAATTGATATTCCTATTTATGCCCATACAGATCTCGAAAAAGTTTCAAATATTATCAAGACTGTCAACAAAGAACAATTGCCATCTTATCCTGAAATCGTTGGTAGTCCAACAATTCTTGGACCACGGACTAACAGTACGGCACAGCTTGTTTTTCGTATTGACATTTTCGTTCAAAATGGTAAACAAAGCTATATTTACTCTAATTTCTATCGTCTTTACCAAGAAGCACTTTTGGAAAATGACATTCATTTACCAACAATGTATGCCAACCCAACGCTTTCAAAATAATTCAATTAGTCATCAGCCAAGCTGGTGGCTTTTTTAGAGCAAAAAAAGAGGGCATTCTTGTCCTCTTGCATTGTTTTCAAAACTTACGGATTGGGTCTGCTGTATAAGTTGCACGCGCGCCACCAATTAATTTTGGTCGACTAGCAAGTGCTGTTACGTGAGCACCACCTAATTCACGCTGAACTGGAATCAAAGGCACTTGCACGCGCTTGACATGCATTCCGATAAACGTATCCCCAATATCTAATCCAGCATGAGCTACGATTTCTTCGACTTCAACAGGTTCTTGCATAAACTTGAAAGCAGCAACTTGTCCACTACCTCCCGCATGCAGATTTGGAATGACATTGACAATTTCTAAATCTTTTTTCTCAGCCAATTCACGCTCAACCGTCAAGGCACGGTTCAAATGTTCACAGCCTTGCACAGCCAAGAAAATACCACGCTCATTTAAAACATCTAAAATCGTCTTAACAATCACTTCACCGATTTCAGCACTGCTATTTTTCCCAATCAAACCGCCCGCTACTTCACTTGAAGACAAGCCAAGAACAAAAATTTGCCCTTTTTTAATAGCAGAGCGTTCAACAATATCAAGTACAATGGCACGTGTTTGTTTTTCTAATTCTTGTAAATCCATGTCAATTCTCCTTTTAGTCCATTATACACTAATGTCTTTCAAAACGCTGATATGCAAGATAAACAAGGTATCCAACTAACATTCCAAAGAAATTCTGTAAGACATTTCCTATGATGCCCGCCCAAGCAGCACCAAAACCATATCCTAGCAATAACGCTGCCACAAAATACCAGCCAATCATTGAAATACTAGCCAACACAAGTCCCAAAATGCGTTTCTTCCCATTCCAACCAGCAAAGAAACCTTGCGCGCCATGGGCAATCAAACTATGAAACATGTATTGTGGATAACCTAATAAAAGGTCAATTAAAAAGCCAGATAAACCACCAACAATGGCTCCAGATTTTGAGCCTAGATAGTAAGCTGTAAAATAAATTCCGACATCTAACAAGGTTAAATAGCCCGTTGGTGTTGGAATATGAATATAAGCCAAAACAACACTCAATGCTGTCAAAACTGCCATTAACGTTAAGTCACGTGTGTTAGTCTTCTTCATAATTTTGTTTCACCCCATATTGATCTGAATGGCGAATCGCTTGATAAACAAATTCTTTAGAGTCTTCAACAGCTTCTTTTGCTGGTTTACCAAGAACCAACTGACTAGCAATGCTTGAGGCAAAAGTACATCCTGCACCAATATTATTATTATCAAGAACAAGTGTTTCAAAAACGGTCATATCCTTACCATCATAAAAGACATCAATCGCCTTTTCTTTGCTCAAACGATTACCACCTTTGACAACCACATTCTTCGCTCCTAATTGGTGCAATTTTTTAGCTGCAGCTTTCATATCATCCAAAGTTTTAATTGAGGTTTGGGTTAATAGCTCAGCTTCTACCAAATTTGGCGTGATAATGGTCACATATGGAAAGAATTTTAGAAGTTCATCACGCAGAGCAGACACTTCAACATCGTGTTTTTCTTTACAAACCAAGACAGGGTCAAGGACAATTGGAATTTCAGTATGTAACTTGACAAATTCAAGTGCTAAATCAGCAACTTTCACGTTTGGCAACAGACCAAGTTTTATCCCTGAAAAAGGAACATCTTTGAGGCTATTCAATTGGTGAGCAAAAACTGTTTCATCTGTCGCAAAAACATCAAAACCATTTTCTGTCAATGCCGTTAGACAAGTCACCGCTAGAAAACCATGCAAATGATTCGTTGTATAGGTTGCTAAATCAGCATATAGACCACCACCACTAAAAATATCATTTCCTGAGATTGCCAAAATATAGTTATTCGTCATAATTAATCTCCTTTAAATAAAGACCATTACCTGCTGCCGTTGGACCTGCTAAATCACGATTTTTTGATTCTAAAACAGTTTTAATCTGACTAATTGGCATACGACCGTTTCCAATTTTTAATAAGGTTCCAACCATATTACGAACTTGTTTGTAAAGAAATCCATTCCCGCTAAAAGTGAAGACAAAGAAGCCTGTTTTATCATCGATTTCAACCGTTGCTCGGGTAATCGTGCGAACTTTATTTTCTACAGACGTTCCAGATGCTGTAAAACCAGTAAAATCGTGTGTTCCAACCAAGTCCTTGATAGCTTCCTGCATGCTTTCCAAATCCAAAGGATAAGGGTAATGCGTTGCATAATGTCGCATCATCGGATTTTTAGGACGACCAGCATCTACTAAAAACTCATAAGTCTTGCTGTGCTTATTGTAACGGGCATGAAAATCATCACTGACTTGCTCAATTTTCACCACATCGATATCCTCTGGCGACTGTGTATCCAAACCAAAGCGTAATTTTTCCACATCACGCGCTTGTGGTAAATCAAAATGAATCACCTGCCCATAAGCATGCACACCTGAATCCGTACGACCAGCACCGTGAACTTTAACTGGATTTCCACTATTTAATTTCTGTAATGTTTTTTCTAATTCTTCCTGAACAGAACGCTCACTCGGCTGACGTTGAAAGCCAGCAAAAAGCCTACCGTCATAGGAAATTATTGCTTTATATCTTACCATGAGTGTATTTTATCATCTTCATAACAGACTTTCCAGAAAATTTAGAACAAACTGTCCCCGTACAGATTTTACGATATAAAAAAGAGATTAGAAAGCAATATTCTAATCTCTGTAAATTTTATTTTTTTATAATATCAAATATAGTTTGAGCAAGTCCAACTGGATTTTCCCATGCCATCGAGTGTCCCGCATTTTCAATAACTTCTAAAGTGATGCCATCTCTGTCTAAACTATCATAATCGTCATCTGGCAAAGATTTCCCTCCAAAGATAACTGTTTTAGGAATCCTTAAATCATATAATAACTTTCTCCAAGATATTTTTCCACCTTGAACAGCATTAACAGATAATCGATGTGCAGCATACGGTGACCAATTAGATAAAGTCGCGCTCCACATGCTCCCACCTGAGCTTCGGCTATCTGATAATATCTTTTTATAGCCAAAATCAATAAAATCACGCTCAGTGAAAGAAGCAATCTCAAAGCTAGAACTACCTAGACAACTTGCATCTAGATTAGGTTCACTCAGAATCAATTTTCTCACTCTTTCTGTACAAAGTGTTGCTAATTCAATAGCAATTGGACCACCTAAACTATGTCCGAAAATAATAAAGTTATTTAAGTTTAAATCTTCAATAAATGATTTTAAGTATCGCACATGCGAACTTACTTGATAATCAAATTCTGTTGGCTTATCACTATAGCCAGCTCCTAATAAATCAACAATAATACATCTTGTATCATTAAGGACGCTCTGTGCTGCTACTTCTGAATAATCAAACGACCCTGCACAACCTAAGCCATGAATAAATAAAATTGTATTTTCTGTTCCAGGAAAATCTTGATAACGAAGACAAGCATTGTGTTCCCTAATATAATATTCTTTCATAATAACTCCTACCCTATATTCAAAAACAGAGATTAGAAACAAATATTCTAATCTCTGTAAATTTTATTCACCGTCAAAGGCATCTTTCATTTTGTTAAAGAAACCTTTTTTCTTAGGATTAACAACTTTATCACCGCCTGCTGCTGCGAAGTTTTTAAGTGCTTCAACTTGGGCATCATTAAGTTTGGTTGGTGTTACGATATTAACGGTTACGTGTTGGTCACCTTGACCTCCACCACGCAATTTCGGAGCACCTTTACCTTTTAGGCGGAATGTTTTACCTGTTTGTGTTCCAGCTGGGATTGTCATTTCAACATCACCGTGAACAGTTGGAACTTCAACAGTATCACCAAGAGCGGCTTGAACAAAGCTAATATTCATATTGTAGTAAATAGTTGAGCCATTACGTTCAAATTGTTTACTTGGCAACACATTGATGATAACGAATAAGTCACCATAAGGTCCACCGTTAAATCCTGCTTCACCTTGACCTTGCAAGCGAATTTGTTGACCTGTTTCAACACCTGCTGGAATTTTAACAGACACTTTATGTGTTTTCTTTTCATGACCTGTTCCACGACATGTTTGACATGGTTCTTTGATTTCTTTACCTGTACCATGGCAGACATCACAAGTCACTTGACGACGCATCATACCAAGAGGTGTTTGAGTATCAACATTGATAACTCCTGAACCATGACAACGACTACATGTTACAGGACTAGTACCAGGTTTAGCACCTGTACCAGAACATGTTGAACATGTTGATTCACGGTTATAAGCCACCTCTTTTTCAACACCGAAAACAGCTTCTTCAAAAGTCAAATTAACACGGTATTGAAGGTCATCACCTTGACGTGGAGCGTTTGGATTACGCATGCCCCCACCGCCGCCAAAGAAGCTTGAAAAGATATCTTCAAAACCACCAAAGCCAGCACCATCAAAGCCACCAAAACCGCCTGCTCCACCACCGAAGCCACCATTGGCTCCAGCGGCACCATATTGGTCATATGCAGCACGTTTTTGTTCATCACCTAGTGTTTCATAGGCTTCTTGAACCTCTTTATACTTTTCTTCAGCACCAGGGTCTTTATTAAGGTCTGGGTGATATTTTTTCGACATTTTTCGATAAGCTTTTTTAATCTCATCTTGCGAAGCGTCTTTAGAAACACCCAAACGATCGTAAAATTCTGTATTGTTCATATATTACACCTTTATTCAAAAACAGAGGTTGATGTCTTTGCAACCTCTGAATTTTTTATAATTTATCAAGAAAAATTTCACATTAAACTTACCACATTCGAATTAATAAGCAGTTTAAATAGATTCTTGATAATCTTTGATGAATTATTTTTCAGTGAATTCACCGTCAACAACATCATCGCCATTGTTTGATGAATCAGTTGATTGTGCACCTTCAGCACCTGCTTGTGCTTGTTGTGCAGCTGCAGCTTGTTCGTACAATTTCACAGCAAGAGCTTGAGCTTTTTCATTAAGAGCTTCAAGTTTAGCTTTCATATCTTCAAGATTGTTAGCTTCTTGAGCAGCTTTCAATTCATCAAGAGCAGATTGCGCAGCATCACGTTCTGTATCGAAGCCTTTGCCTTCAGTTTCTTTGATTGTTTTTTCAGTTGCAAAGATAGCTTGGTCAACTTCGTTACGAAGGTCAACTTCTTCTTTACGTTTAGCATCAGCTTCTGCGTTAGCTTCTGCGTCTTTCATCATTTTTTCAATTTCTTCATCAGTCAAACCTGAGTTAGATTGAATAACAATGTGTTGTTCTTTTTGAGTACCAAGGTCTTTAGCTTTAACAGACACGATACCATTTTTATCAATATCAAATGTTACTTCGATTTGAGGGATACCACGAGGTGCAGCTGGAATATCAGTCAATTGGAAACGACCAAGAGTTTTGTTATCAGCAGCCATTGGACGTTCACCTTGAAGAACGTGGATATCTACAGCTGGTTGGTTATCGGCAGCTGTTGAGAAGACTTGTGATTTAGAAGTTGGGATAGTAGTGTTACGGTCGATAAGTTTTGTGAAGACACCACCCATAGTTTCGATACCAAGTGACAATGGAGTAACATCAAGAAGAACGACGTCTTTAACATCACCAGTGATAACACCACCTTGGATAGCAGCACCCATAGCAACTACTTCATCAGGGTTAACAGATTTATTTGGTTCTTTACCAGTTTCAGCTTTAACAGCTTCAACAACGGCAGGAATACGAGTTGAACCACCAACAAGGATAACTTCATCAATTTCAGAGATTGAAAGACCAGCATCTGACAATGCTTGACGAACTGGAGTTTTAGTACGTTCAACAAGGTCACGAGTCAAATCATCAAATTTAGCACGTGTAAGGCTTGTTTCCAAGTGAAGAGGTCCAGCGCTACCAGCAGTGATGAATGGAAGTGAGATTTGTGTTTGAGTAACACCTGAAAGGTCTTTTTTAGCTTTTTCAGCAGCATCTTTCAAACGTTGAAGAGCCATTTTATCTTGGCTAAGGTCAATTCCATTTTCGTTCTTGAAGTCTGCAACTAACCAATCAATAATTTTTTGGTCGAAGTCGTCACCACCAAGTTTGTTATCACCTGCTGTAGCAAGTACATCAAAGACACCATCACCAAGTTCAAGGATAGACACGTCAAATGTACCACCACCAAGGTCGAATACCAAGATTTTTTCATCTTTATCAGTTTTATCAAGACCATATGCAAGAGCAGCTGCAGTTGGTTCGTTAACGATACGTTCTACTTCAAGACCAGCGATTTTACCAGCATCTTTAGTTGCTTGACGTTGAGCATCGTTGAAGTATGCAGGAACTGTGATAACAGCTTTAGTTACTTTTTCGCCAAGGTAATCTTCAGCATAACCTTTAAGGTATTGAAGAATCATTGCTGAAATTTCTTGTGGAGTGTATTCTTTACCGTTAGCAGATACTTTTTCAGAAGTACCCATTTTAGATTTAATAGAAATAACTGTATCTGGGTTTGTTACTGCTTGACGTTTTGCAGCATCACCAACGATGATTTCACCATTTTTGAATGAAACAACTGAAGGAGTTGTACGGTTACCTTCTGGATTTGCAATAATTTTTGATTCAGTTCCTTCAAGAACTGCAACAGCTGAGTTTGTTGTACCTAAGTCAATACCAATAATTTTAGACATATTTTATCCCTCTTTTTATTATGATTATCTTTTTTACTTTCAGTTATAGTTTTATGACATTGCGGTCAAGTCGTTTATGACGAACAATTAGTTGTAAACAACTACCATTGCTGGTCGCAATAGACGTTCATGAAGCTTGTAGCCTTTTTGAAGTACTTGAGCAATGCTGTCTACAGGATGTTCATCATCCGCTGGAAGTGTTTGAACTGCCATGTGTAAGTTGTGGTCAAAGTTTTCAACAACAACTTCTTCAACACCTTCTTCGTTAAGAGCACGAATCAAGCTATCACGTGTCATTTCAAGACCTTTTTTAACATCGTCAGTCAAACCTTCAACAGCAAGCGCTCTTTCTAAATTATCCAAGCTTGGCAAAATAGCTTTCGCTAAATCTTGTGAACGATATTTTTGCAATTGTTGACGTTCTTCATTAGCACGACGTTGAATATTTTGCATTTCAGCATGAGCACGAAGGTATTTATTTTCAAAATCTTCAGCACGCTCAAGCGCTTTTTGCAATTCTTCATTTTGAGCATCTTCTTGAGGCTGCTCTTCTACTTTTTCTTCAGTCACAACATCAGTGGCTTCAACTTCTTCTTGAAGTTCTTCATTTTTAGTTTCTTCTGACACTGTGTCCCTCCCTATCTTTTTATCAATATTAATTACTAAATTTAGTTGACCTCGTAATGATTACTATTGAGATAACGATAATAATCACCAAGTTTCATCGCTAAAACACGCCCGATAACATTTACCAAGCTAACACTTCGGCGATAATCCATATCAATCGGACCAATCAAGCTAAGGAGCCCGAAGCCTCGATAAGGAATTAGAAACTTATGTGTCAAAACAGTCACATTTGCTAGCGCTGCTTCCTGACTATCTGCAACCTGAACAGCCGCAATCTCATCTTCCTTCATTGAAGACCGAATCGCAACTGCAACCCTTTGGTCATTATCCAAGAAACGATAAGTTTCTAGGTCAGCATAGTCAAGCGAATTAACCTTACCAGCTACGAAAACCAACTCTTTAAATAATTCTGCAAAAATATAATCAAATAAATCTAGAACATTGTCAGTTACTGTAAAATATTTTTGTAAAATCTGTGGAATTTCTGTTCGTAACTTATAATGAATATCCATGACTGTCCGTCCAAGCAAACGTTCATCAACAATTTCTTTCAATGTCACTAAATCCCTCAACATAAAGTTTTTAGGAATAGCAAATTGAATCGTTGCTGGTTTGGATTCATCCAAAGTTAAAACCGCTAAAGCATCATGGCTCGATAATTGAACGATATCAAAAGCTGTAAGTCTTTGACGTGCTGGCTCAACATCTAAAATCACCGATGTGTAACCCGTCATATCAGCCAAAACTTGGCACGCCTTTTGCAAAATATCATCAAGTTTAAAAGCTTCAAAATCAAATGCTCTAATAACCTGATAAATATCACGTTCATCAATACTATCAAGACTCAATGAATGCTCAACAAAGTATTTGAAACCAGCGGCGCTTGGCATGCGTCCACTCGATGTATGAGCCTTTTCAAGCAAGCCCAACTTTTCAAGCTTCGCCATGTCATTACGAATAGTTGCGCTACTCGAGTCTATGGTCGCCTGTAGAGTCTTAGAGCCGACAGGTTCATGCGTCTGTGTAAATAATTCGACAATCAGATTCAAAATATCACTTTGACGTTGGGTAATCATAACCTCGCCCCTTTCTACCTTTAGCACTCATATACCTCGACTGCTAATTTATGATTTTATTATACTCCTTTAAAAACCAGTGTCAAGAGAAAAACTCAAAAAATTAGCACTCTTTTTATAAGAGTGCTAATTTTCTATTTATCATACGCTGTTAAGTTGTATTTCTTAATAATAGCGACTAATTTCGTAGCATAGTCAGGGTCGGTGCTAAAACTTATATCTTGCAACGATTGCACTGTTTTTTTATAGCCTGCATTAGATACTAAAATATCATACGCACCATCGCTCAATTCACCAGACTGTAGCAAATCAAAGTAATCATAAATAGCATCTGTCCAAGATTTATAAACAGCAAACTGACCTGTTTCTGTCTGCCACTCATTTACAAAATAACTTTTATAAGTTAATGTTATCGCACTTTGCCCCGTCTGTGCTTTCACCGCAAACAAATTATGGTATTTCACAGCTAGTAAATTTGTCCCATAATTCGATTCTAAAACTGCTTGTGCAATAATAATAGAAGGGCGAACACCATATGACGCCGCCACTTTCTGAATAGTCGGAGCAATTTCTTCAATAAACTCTGTTTTTGTATAAGAAACATTTTGTTTCTTTGTAGCACTTGGCGTCGCATGATGCAAACCAAGAATAAAGATTCCAACAAAAAAGAGAAGAACAAAAGTCAGAAATTGTTTTAGAGAAAATCGTGATTTCATTGATTATTCTCCTTCAACAAAGCCACATATTCCTCCAAAGTTAAATTATTTTCTGTCATGTATTTCGCAGATTCAACACCAACATAGCGGAAATGCCAATCTTCATAATCAACCCCTGTCGAATCACTTTTTCCTTCAGGGAAACGTAAAACAAATCCATACTCAGGAGCGATAGCCGCTACTTGCGCAACAACATTAGCATCACTTTCATTTAAAGAATTCACTGTACTCATATCAATAGCCAAGCCAGTCTGATGTTCACTAGCTCCAGCAGGTTGTGAATAAGTTTTTACCAATTCTTCAGCTGCTTCCTGCGTCAAACTTGGGTCAGCAGCCATTTCCTGTGACACGTAAGAATTAAACAACTCTTCTTGATAAGCAACACTACGATAACCTGAAATCAAATGTTCACTACTATCAATTGCTTGCGCTGCCGCTAAAAAGTTGCGAACATTATCAGCAATACGTGAATCCACATAAATATTATCAATTTGTGTTAAATCTGGATTCATCTCAGCTGTAATATTGTCACGATTAACCAAAACTAATTCCCAATCACTTGAGGAAACATCTGGCAAATCAGCTGTTGAAGTTGTACTTGCTGATGAATCAGTCCCTGATGATGCTGAAGACGAAACACTCGTCGATGTTTTCTGAGCATTTCCAGCCAACGAAAACTTGTCACCTTGAACAAAAATAAAAATGCCTACTACAAAAATTACAATAATCAATAGCTCTAAAAACAGAACTGGTAAACTACGCTTTTTTCTCATGATTTCTTTCTTCTAATATCTGTCTACCACGTAAACGATAACTAACGTCCCCAATAGACTCGATTGTAAATTTTCCATTTTCAAAATTAACAACAGAAATACTACCATTATCCAGACCAAGACTTCTCGGCGTTGCATGATCGATTAGCCATAAAAACGTTCCAATAGTCATCCCATGACTAACAACAATAGCATTTCCACCACCTAATGCCTCGATTTTCTCAGCAATGGCAGTAAAACCTTCCAAAATTCGACCACTTAAAACTTCCCAAGTCTCAGCCCAACCAGCAGTATCCACTTGATAAATTCCAGCAGCCATTTCTTGATAAGTCAACTTAGTCATATCCTTATCAAATACCCGTGGAAGCACACCATTAAAGAGTTCACCATCATAGCCTCCATCAAGACTACCAAAACACCACTCACGAATGCGTTTATCACGTGTATAAGGGATATCTTCCTGTTGACACTCACGTAAAATAATCTCCATTGTCTGTAAAGTGCGTCCACTATCACTTGAAAATGCTTCTTTAAATTTAATTCCTGCATCTTTCAGTCCTAAACCAAGCTCTTGAATTCCACGTTCACCATCCGTAGTCAAGGGACTATCACTCCAACCTTGAGCACGTCCAATCGTATTGAACATCGTTTTTCCATGACGAGCAATATACAATTTTGTTTTAACCATAACGATTCCTCCTAGACTTGATTCCTATAAATATAGAGGGCACACGACAACAAAAAATATCTTTTACAGCTCTTTTATTATATCATATTTTTTCAAAGCTTTAGCATTTGCTACATAGCTTTAACCTCTCTCAATATTTCTTTTTTTTACAATTTAAAGCAAAAAAATACCTAGGATAGCAAACCTGCTTATTCTAGGTAAATATTGAACAAAATAATTAGTTTTTAAAGCTATGAACTGGTGCTGGAATTTGTCCACCACGTTTGATAAAGTCAGCAGATGAATTATGATTAACACTCATTACAGGAGCTGTACCAAGAAGCCCACCAAATTCAATCATATCGCCTTCTTTACCTTTTGGAATAATACGCACAGCTGTTGTTTTTTGATTAATTACACCAATAGCAGCCTCATCAGCAATCATAGCTGCAATAGTTTCATAAGGTGTATCCTCAGGAATAGCAATCATATCCAAACCAACCGAACAAATAGCTGTCATTGCTTCCAATTTTTCCAAGTTAAGAGACCCATTTTGAACAGCAGCAATCATTCCTTCGTCTTCAGAGACAGGAATGAAAGCACCAGACAAACCACCGACTTGGTTACAAGCCATGATACCACCTTTTTTAACTTGGTCATTTAAAAGAGCAAGTGCTGCAGTTGTTCCATGAGTACCAACTGTTTCAAGTCCCATTTCTTCAAGAACACGAGCAACAGAATCACCAACCGCTGGTGTAGGCGCTAGAGAAAGGTCGACAATACCAAATTTCACACCCAAACGTTCACTCGCCATTTGACCAACCAATTGACCAATACGTGTAATCTTAAAGGCTGTTTTCTTAACTGTTTCAGCAACTACATCAAAGCTTTCACCGCGAACTTTTTCAAGTGCACGTTTCACAACACCAGGACCTGAAACACCAACATTGATAACAACATCAGCCTCACCAACACCGTGGAAAGCCCCAGCCATAAATGGATTACCTTCAACAGCATTTGCAAATACAACTAATTTTGCAGCACCCAAATCAGACAACTCAGCCGTTTCTTTAATAATACGTCCCATATCAGCAACAGCTGTCATGTTAATTCCAGATTTTGTAGAGCCAATATTTACAGATGAACAAACTTTTGATGTTTCCGCAAGAGCTTTAGGAATAGAATTAATAAGAATTTCATCACCTTTTTGATAACCCTTTTGAACCAATGCAGAAAAACCACCAATAAAGTCAATTCCGATTTCATTTGCAGCCTTATCCAAAGCATGAGCCAAAGGAAGATAATCAGTTGCATCAGTTGCTGCACCAATAATAGAAATTGGCGTCACAGAAACACGTTTATTAACAATTGGAATCCCCAATTCAGCCGCAATTTCATCACCAACAGCTACTAATGAGCCCGCTTTTTCAACAACTTTTTTATAAATTTTATCCGCAGCTTTGTTGATATCTGGATCAATACAATCAAGAAGAGAAATTCCCATTGTAATGGTACGAACATCAAAATTTTGTTCTTCAATCATTGCAATGGTTTCAGTAACTTGTTTAATATCCACGTCTTTCCTCCTTAAATATTGTACATAGCATCAAAAATAGCTTCACTTTGAATGTTAATTTTCACATTCAATGTATCACCATAAGCTTCAAACTCTGAACGTAAATAAGTAAAATCTTGTTTCTCATCAGATGAAACAACAGCCATCATAGTAAAGAAATCATCCAAAACTGTTTGAGAAATATCATCAATATTCAAACCTAACTCAGCAATCTTTGCTGAAACACCTGCTACAATACCTGTCTTATCTTTACCAACAACAGTAATAATTGCTTTCATGAGAAGCCTCCAAAATAATATTTGTTCAATTTTACCATAATTTTCAGAAAAATTCCATTTAATTCATATATAAATTCGTTAAAAAACGAATTATTTTTGGATTTTTCCAAAAAATATACCTAAAATAGTGAACAATATTTACTCCTACTCATTAAAATCCTGAAAAAAGGGTTGAAGGGTTCTTAAAAAGGCACGTTTGCCC
>CAVAFU010000041.1:0-16064 GCA_963588325.1 Oribacterium sp. | reverse complement strand
CCATGTGTTCAATGCAATGGAATTGTTTTTGCCCAAAAGATGGTGTTGTTTGAAAAATAAAATATAAGGTATTGTAAGGAAATAATGTTCCCCGCTTCAAAGAATAAATCTCTACCATGTTCCCCAACTCCCATCTTTAGTAATAAATAGACAATTCACTAAACTTTCATTAACTCCATCAATTCCTAATACTTTTTCAACTTTAAAATCATCTGTTCCACCAATAAAAGTACTAACTAGATTATATTTTGTTGCAACCAATGATATATTCTGAGCCATTGCCCCTGCTTCTAATAGTAAGTATCTATAGGCACGCGCATCATATTTAAAAGTCATACGATTAAAAATAGCAGTTGTAAAGAAAATAACAGACGGATTTTCTAAATTTTGTAACATCATGATATATGAACCAATATCAAATACTTTTTCATCGTCAGAAATGAGTTCAATAGCATTAAGAGATGGTCTATAATGGTATAATCCTCTTTTTATTTTTCCACAATCCTCTAAAATCAAACCGTATAATTCTAGTGGATACAATGCTCCTCCTGATGGTGTTACGCGTGTTCCTTTAAAATTCACCCCATATCCAGCCCAAAACAAATCAGAAATAATCTTTTCTGTTAAAGCACTTGATTTTATAGGAATTTTAACTTGAGAACGTCTATAATATAAACTTCGCATTAAGGTATCATCTGTCCGTTCTTTTAATTTCACCTTCGGAAAGAGTGGATACTGCTTTTCGACGAATGAACTTGCTTTTAAAAAGTTAGGATTTCCTAGCAAAACTCTAGATTGAAACATATTTCTTAAAAGATAATCTTTACTATGCTTAGTATTTTGGTGAAATAACTGTAATAACATATTATTTTGTGTTATTTTTTGTGCATAGTGATTACTTATCATCGTAAATTTAAAATTTTCCATGCCTTACTCCTATGGAAATGGATGTGGTACACTCGGTTGAGATTGTGACAATTCTTTTAAGGTTCTTTTTCCTTGTGAAATCAAGTTTCTATCAATCTCATCCAAACGCTCTGATTCAAGAATCTTAATAAAATTCGGTTCAATATCCAACATGTTAGGAATTAAAGTTTTTCCAACAAGCCACTTAAATGAACGTAATTCACAAGAGGTAACATCAACGAAATAAATTTGCTTTCCAATTTTTTTAACAGCATTAATAAAAAAATTAGCTATTTCTTTATCATCATTTGATTCATTCTCATCAGGTATTTTAAAAACACTACCATCATTCAAAAATTGTAAATGTTTTGCCATTCCATCTGAAATATACAATAAAGAATGATCTTGATATTCTCTTACTTGTGAATAATCATCAAAATTTTCTCGCTTACTATCTAGAATTAATGCTGCATATCCAATAATACTTTGAGATAATTCAATCAATGTCTTTTCACAAGCTTCTAACCATGTTTTTCTAACACTCGCTCCCACAACACAGCCTCCATTTGGGAAAGAAGCTATACCAAATATTGCAGGAACCTCCCAATCCATTTCCATTTGATAAAGTTTAAAATTAATATAAGGGGATTTAATGTATTTATTAAAAAAATTTTTTAAGGTTTCATTTTCTTCGATAAGTATTCTACGGCAGGGCAACTGCCTACGCCAAATGTACTGGAATGCATCACGTTCTAGTATTTCTGCTATCCCTTTCCACAAACATTGATTTAGATTTTCTCCACAAGCAGCTCCTGTCGAAGTAGTAATCCATGCTTTATCATGACTTCTATAAGTTAAATAGACACTATCTACTGGAACTCCAACCTCTGAATGATTAATACAATCAATCGCCTTCATCCACTGATAATGCTCTATACAACTATCAGCATTTGGATTAAAAACCGTTGGGGCAATTTGGGTAAGGACATCTGAGTAGTTAATCTTTTCTCTTGGGTGAAGACATGAATACCGTTCAATATACTCACCAATAGCCGAATTTTCTGCAGCTTGCGCTGTAACTCCTGCGCCACTTGCATTAAAACCTGCTGTAAAATAATTCCCCCCAAAAGCCATTTTCACATGTATCCGTGGCAACCCAGCAAAAGTTGGCAAATTATAAATATTCTTTATTAAACCGTATTTCTCATCAACAAATATAGAATTATCTGCTTTAGTTACTGTCATTTTAAGTTCACCTCAAAAATCTGCTCATTTTGTTCGCTAGCAGGGAAACAAAGCTCACATTCTGGATGCTTCAACAAATAATGCTCTTCCCACATTCCCTCTAAAAATTGATAAGAAAGAACCTTCTGAACATTTTCAATCTCAATTGCTACCTCTTGAGAATTCAAAATTTGTTTTACCACTTGCGCCTCTAAAAAAGAGAAACCAAGATTTAGGATTTCACTTGTGATAACTTCCTCGTTTCTATCCGAGATAGCTGTAAATTTAGATAAAATATGACCATAAAAGTTATTATCTAACTCATGCAATCTCATACATTTTAAACAAGATGTTTGATTGGGAATAGTATAAGGACCAACTATGACCTCAAATTTTGAAAACAACAAACTATTGTAAGGAATACCTTTCTCAAACATGATTTCATTTAATTCAAGATAATGTTTTGTATTGTCTTCCCTACCAATTATCAATCCAAAATCATATTTTTCTGCATCATCACTGCCTATTTCCAATTTTTTAAAACGTGATGGGAAATGATTTAAATAGATATCAACTAAATCAGATTCACCACAGATACCAATCGTATAGTCTGAGAAAGAGCTCTGTTTTTTCCCTAACCCCATATCCTTCAACTGTTCTTCAAATGTTTCAGGCTCTGAAAATGCCTTAATAGAATTTAAAAAATTCAACAATTGAGACTTCAGGGGAGATTTTTGATTATCGATAGTAAAATTTCCTTCTTGAATTTCATTCCAATACTTAACAAATAAAGTATCTGAAATATTTTTAAACTCGTAGATATTAGATTTATCCTTAACGTAGATTTTATTATTTTTATCAACTATATAATTTATATCACTTCTCATTTTTTACCCACTTATAACCATAAAAAAAGTGCTATAGGTAAAAACAGCTTCAAACTATAGCACTTTCTGTTTACAACTACATCTGCATAGGTCTGATTAGACGCAACAGCAGCAACATGGACAGCAGCATAAAGTAACGCTCCAGTTCATTTGATCACTAGCCAAAAAGTCGTCTGTATCCAATTTTTGAACTTCTAAACCAACTTTTTGATAATCATTTAATTCTAGTTGTTCCATAGATCTCTCCCCTTTCTAAAACAAGAACAAAATACCATAAATCAAACCGTACAAAATGCTAAAAGCGATTATTAACCTCTTATACTTTTCCATACAATATCCTCTTCTCGTTTAGATTTGTCATTTCTGACAATTGTATTGTACAACTGATTGATTTTAATTTGGAAAATTCTACCATAAGATGCTAAATTTTAATAATAAGATGCATTTCAAAATCTCAAATGATGATTACGCTTTACCAGCCCACAATACTAGCCCATCAAATTTGCTTTGTGTTATAATATTCTTATGGATAAACTTATAAAATCAATTTCAAAATCTGGTGCTTTTCGAGCTTATGTTTTGGATAGTACTGAAACTGTTAAAACTGCTCAAGAAAAACACCAAACACTTTCTAGCTCTACAGTTGCTTTAGGTAGAACGCTTATTGCCAATCAAATCCTAGCTGCTAATCAGAAAGGAGACAGCAAGGTAACTGTTAAAGTTATTGGTGATAGTTCTCTTGGTCACATCATCTCTGTAGCTGATACTCAAGGACATGTCAAAGGCTACATCCAAAATACTGGCGTTGATGTGAAGAAAACAGCTACTGGTGAAGTTATTGTCGGACCATTCATGGGAGCTGGACAATTCGTTGTTATTACCGACTATGGTACAGGTAATCCTTACACATCTTCAACACCACTTGTCTCAGGTGAAATCGGTGAAGATTTGGCTTTTTATTTGACTGAATCTGAACAAACACCTTCTGCCGTTGGTCTTAATGTTCTTCTTGATGACAATGATAACGTCGAAGTTGCTGGTGGCTTTATGTTGCAAGTCCTTCCTGGTGCTTCTGAAGAAGAAATCAGCCGTTATGAAAAACGAATTCAAGAAATGCCTGCCATTTCTAAATTATTAGAATCAGATGACCACATCGATGCTCTTTTAAAAGCTATCTATGGCGAAGATGAGTATAAAGTTCTTGCCGAAGAGGAAATCGGCTTTTACTGTGACTGCTCACGTGAACGTTTTGAAGCAGCGCTTATCACACTTGGTAAAGACGAACTTCAAGCCATGAAAGACGAAGATCACGGTGCTGAAATCACTTGCCAATTCTGTGGTAAAACGTACAACTTTACCGAAGAGGATTTGGAGGGATTAATCAATGACTAAACTCAGCTCATCCTTTATGATTGGTGACGTTGAAATTCCTCACCGCACGGTTCTAGCACCCATGGCAGGGGTGACAAACTCTGCTTTTCGTACTATTGCCAAAGAATTTGGAGCTGGCTTAGTAGTAATGGAGATGATTTCCGAAAAAGGTCTCCTATACAATAACGAAAAAACCCTTCACATGCTTCATATTGATGAAAATGAGCATCCAATGTCTATCCAATTATTTGGTGGTGACGCCGATGGGCTTAAACGCGCAGCTGAATTTATCCAAGAAAATACCAAAGCTGACATCGTTGACATCAATATGGGGTGCCCTGTTAACAAGGTCGTAAAAAACGAAGCAGGAGCAAAATGGCTTAAAGACCCTGATAAAATTTATCACATTGTCAAAGAAGTCACTTCTGTTCTCGATATTCCATTGACTGTCAAAATGCGTACTGGCTGGTCAGATAGTGAGCTCGCTGTTGAAAATGCACTCGCTGCCGAATCTGCTGGTGTTTCTGCCCTTGCCATGCATGGACGCACACGCGAACAAATGTATACTGGTACTTGTGACCACGAAACCCTTGCTCGTGTTTCAAAAGCAATCACTAAAATTCCATTTATCGGAAACGGTGATGTCCGCAACGTCCATGATGCCAAATACATGATTGAAGAAATCGGTGTTGATGCTGTCATGGTTGGACGCGCAGCCATGAACAATCCATACATCTTCACCCAAATCAATCATTACTTTGAAACAGGCGAAGAATTACCAGATCTTCCATTTGTCAAAAAATTGGACATCGCAGAAGACCACCTCAAACGTCTGATTGACCTTAAAGGTGAAAAAATCGCCGTTCGTGAATTCCGTGGCTTAGCCCCACACTACCTCCGTGGTACTGCTGGCGCTGCCAAAATCCGCGGAGCCGTCTCACGCGCCGAAACCATCGATGAAGTCAAAGAAATCTTTAACAGCTTACGATAAGATAAAATCCCGATAACAAAAGTTATCTAGGCACTAAAAACCCACCTCGCTAATTTAGCAAGGTGGGTTTTATTATGCAATGTCAAATTTGAGTTGTCCTTTAGCAACACCGATTTTAAGGGTGTTTCCTGCTGATAATTCGCCTGATAAGATAAGTTCTGATAGTTCATCTTCAACTTTATCTTGTAGGGTACGGCGAAGCGGACGAGCACCCATTTCTGGGTCATAACCGACCTCAGCCAAATATTTAAGCGCTGATGGTTGGAATTTAAGAGTGATATCTTTTTCAGCTAATGTTGCAATCAATGGTTTAACCATAATCTTCACAACATCACGCATATTTTCTTGAGTCAAACTGTGGAAGACCACTTTTTCATCAATACGGTTGATAAACTCTGGGCGATAAGCTTTCTTGAGTTCTTCCATGATGCGTTTTTGCATCGCCTCATAATCATGCGCCATATCACGCGCACCAAAACCAACTGTCTTTTCATCACGTAAAGCAGTTGCTCCAAGATTTGACGTCATGATGATAATGGTATTTGAAAAGTCCACTTTACGACCACGACTATCCGTCAATACACCATCATCCAAGACTTGAAGAAGCACATTGAAAATATCTGGATGAGCTTTTTCGACTTCATCAAAAAGCAATACAGAATAAGGTTTATTGCGAACTTTTTCAGTTAATTCGCCACCTTCTTCATAGCCAACATATCCTGGAGGCGCTCCGTTAAGACGGCTCGCCGCAAATTTTTCCATATACTCAGACATATCAAAGCGGATTAATGCTGATTCGTCATCAAATAATAATTCCGCCAATGCCTTAGCAAGTTCAGTTTTACCAACACCTGTTGGTCCCAAGAACATGAAGGAACCAATTGGACGTTTTCCTGTGCGGATACCAGCTTGATTACGACGAATAGCACGGCTAATCGCTGAAATGGCTGCATCTTGTCCAATCACACGCTTGTGGAGTTCTTTTTCAAGATTCAAGTATTTCTTGCTATCAGCTTGTGTCATTTTTTCAACAGGAATACCTGATAAACGACTTAACGTTGCCATAATATCATCTTCTGTTACAGCAGTCGGTTTACGATTAGGTTTCTTGCGTGAAGCTTTCAGCAATTTCGCCGCTAACTTGAAATCACCTTCTAGGATGGCTTGGTCAGCAGGAGTTAAAGTAGCTGGCGCTTCTTTTTTAATCAATCCTTGAACCGTTGCACTCGCTTCATCGAGCAAATCAATTGCTGAATCAGGAAGATTTTTACTTGTCAAATAACGATGAGCAGATTTAACAGCTGTCAAAACAGCTTCATCTGAAATCGTAACATTATGGAAATCTTCATAAGATTTCTTTAACCCAAGCAAGATTTGGTAAGCATCCTCAACGCTTGGTTCTTCAATGGTAATCTTAGCAAAACGGCGAGAAAGTGCTGCATCTTTTTCAAGATGTTTTTGATACTCTTCTTGCGTTGTCGCACCAACCATATGAAGTGTTCCACGAGCAAGCGCTGGTTTTAGAATATTAGCAGCATCCAAAGTACTGTCAATCCCTGAACCAGACCCCATAATCGTATGAACTTCATCAATGAAAAGAATAATGTGACCATCTTCTTCAATATCAGAGATGATTTGATTCATGCGTTCTTCAAAATCACCACGGAAACGTGTCCCAGCAACTACACTCATCATATCAAGTTCTAAAACACGCATGTCTTGAAGCTCATATGGAATCGCACCATCAACAATACGCTGTGCTAAACCATAAGCAAGAGCTGTCTTACCAACACCAGCTTCCCCTACCAAGACAGGATTATTTTTGGTCTTACGACTAAGAACTTGCACCATACGAGAAATCTCTTTTTCACGACCGATAACAGGCTCTAATTTCCCTTGACGTGCCATTTCAGTCAAATCACGTGTGAAATCTGACAAATCACCCGCAGTTGACTGTGGTTTCATCATTTCTGAAAATGCACCACCCATGGTCGCTCTCTTTGGCTTACGAAGTTCATGAATTGCCTTGATATTTTCCTTTGTAAACCCAGCATTACGAGCCAAGCTCTTACGCAAATCAATCAAACGTGCTGCATCGCCATCTTCTTTGTTTTTAAAGCCAGCAACTTCTAGCAAACGAGTGGCAAATAAATCAAGATTTAATAACATTGCATAAAGCACATGTTCTGTCCCAACTTCATTTCCACCAGTTACCTGACAAATAGATTCAGCAAATGCTAACACATCACGAAGAGCTCGTGATTGCTCTACAAAATGAACTCTTTCAACATCTGCTAGCGGTGATTTACCAAGCGCTAAAACAGCTGCTGCTTCATATTCTTCATAAGCGACCTGCGTTTGGTATTCCGCAAATGTTAGCCCTGCTACCGAATCATGGATAGCAACCATTGCTAAAAGGACATGCCAACTTTCTAAATATGGGCTTTCAAAGCGTGCTGCTTGGTATTGCGCAACGCTAAAAACCTCTTGCATTTTTATCGAATACTCACTCATAAATGGAATCCTTTTCTATCTAATCTTTGTAAAATTTTACGCAACATACGCGCTCTAATCTCTGGAGCGTCTTTACCAAGAACATCATCTGAAGCCGTTGCTAAAATCAAATTTCCCTCACGTTCGGTAATGATTTTTTCATCAAAAAGCAACTGAATCAAATCTGTAAAAACTTGTTCACTAATACGTTCACCGATGTTCGCCATAAGATTGCCAAACATTTGATGTTGGTCTGAAAAACGCACTCTAGCAATACGGATATAACCGCCACCGCCACGTTTACTTTCAACGATATAACCACGGCTTTCTGTAAAACGCGTTTTAATCACATAGTTAATTTGGCTAGGAACAACTTGAAAGGCATCTGCCAAGTTTGACCGCTTTATTTCAGCAATACCTGATTGGGCAAGTAATTGCTTAATATATTCTTCAATACTATCAGATGTATTTTTTGCCATCAGCTTCCTCCTTTTCAAGATTAAAGACCATTTTCAGATGGACCATCTTTGACTATAACTGACTATCATTATAACAAAAATATCTTATTTTATAAACGAAAATACTTTAAATCACAAGAGAAGTGAGGCTTTCTGCTTCATATCAAAAAAGGTAACGATTTCACTACAAAACTCTCAGAAGAATTCTCTCGAAAAACAAATTTTAGTTGTGTTTGCTCAAGAGATAGGATACAATTAAGACTGTAACAAATGAAAGGTTTCAAGTAAATGAACTATATTATTACATTTTTGATTGCCATGGTTCCTCTTGTGGAGCTTCGTGGTGCTGTTCCTTATGCAATTGCAACTGGTATTCCAATGTGGCAAGCACTTATTATTGGTGTAGTCGGCAATATGCTTCCTGTCCCAATTATTTTCTTCTTCGCACGTCGCGTGCTCGAGTGGGGAGCTGATAAACCAGTTATCGGTGGTTTCTTTACTTGGTGTTTGAAAAAAGGTCACAACGGTGGTAAAAAACTAGCAGCAACTGCTGGAGACCGTGGACTATTTATCGCACTACTTCTCTTTGTTGGTATTCCAATTCCTGGAACAGGTGCATGGACTGGAACACTAGCCGCTTCAATTCTTGACTGGGACTTCAAACGTAGTGTTGTTGCAGTTATGCTTGGAGTTATCCTTGCTGGACTCATCATGGGAACTCTAACAGTCCTTGGATTGGGAGCATTTAGTTAAAAAGAAAACAAATAAGAGTTTAGGCTTCCCCTAAACTCTTTTTCTCTGGCTAAATTATGTGATTTACAACACCTGCTATACAAAAAAACACTAAGACAACTGTCTTAGATTCTGGAATTTTCTCTTCAATTTTTGTCAATATTTTTGAGTTTCAAAATAAAAGCGTTAAGAAATATTGTACTGTCTTAATTTCTTGTTTGAAAAATAAAGTAAGCTAATAAAAATAAAGGCAATTGCAAACAAAACAAGAAATAATCGCCATGATAAAAATTTGGCAACGAAACCAAAAAACAAAGAGCCAATTGCAAGTGTTGGAATGTTCACTGTGTAAAAGGCACTAAAAACCTCGCCAAGGTGTTCATTAGGAATTTCCGTTTGAAGAATTGGTTTTTGAGCAACATGCGTCACTCCAAGAAATAGACATGAACAAAACCAAATAATCAATAATACTAAGCTGCTATGTACCAACGCTGTAGAACCGATACCAACTCCAAAAATAGCAGTCGCCATCCAAAAAGCTTGCCCCAAACTGAATTTTTGTAGTACAACATTAGCAACAACTGTTGTTCCAAGCAAAGTCCCAACAGCACAGGCAGAAACTAACAGCCCATAAAAGGCTGAATTGCCAACGTCTTTAGCAATCAGTAACTGATAAACATTAAATCCGCCAAAAAGGAAATTAACAATAGCTCCTCCTAATGTAATCGAAAAAACTACCTTATTTTTCCAAATAAAACGTAAACCACTTAAAAAATCAGTCTCTTCATTTGTCTTTTCAATTTTTTCTTCAAATGATATCTTTCTAAATAATAAAATCGAACTTAAAAATGTCAAAACATCAATGAAAAGCAACGGAATATAGCTAATCACAGAAAGTAAAAAACCACTAATCGCAGTAAAAACATATTCGGTTCCATTGTAGGCTACCGACATATACATTTCTGCTTTAGCTAAATCCTTAGTAGGAACAATCTTTGGCACTAAAGCATCTTGAACCGTGTAAGTATTCAATCCAACTGTCGAAGCTATAAAAACACAGAGAAAAATAATGCTTAAACTAAGCTTGGCATTGATACCACTTAAAGAAATTCCTAGAATAATTCCCAAAACGGCTAATAATTGCGCCCATTCTAAAAATAGCAATAAATACTTTTTCGGTAGAGAATCAATCTTTTTCCCAAAAACAAACGAAAAAATATTTGGAATAAAAATTAAAAAATTTAATATCCCAACATACCAGGCACTGTTAGTAACTTCTAACACATACCATGACAATACAATGGTGTAAATTGAATCCCCACAATTGCTGATAAGCCTCCCAAAAAATAATTGACAAAAATCCTTATACTTTCTTAATATCATAAACTCCCCTTTCACTGGTTTAATTATATCCAACGATATTATTTTGTCAATATAAAAAATATTCAAAGAATTATTATCTTTTCTTGAATACGAAATTTAACTCATGGTACATAATTATCTCTAAACTTTACACACAAAAAAACACTAAGACAATGTCTTAGTGTTTTTCTAGTTTGGCAAACTAGTCTTATTTGTTAAGAGCTGCTGCCATTGTTGCTGCAACTTCTGATTCAAAGTCGTTTGCAGCTTTTTCGATACCTTCACCAACTTCAAAGCGAGCGAAAGTAACAACTTTAGCATTTACTGAATCAAGGTATTGTTCAACAGTTTTGCTGTCGTCCATGATGTAAACTTGTGCAAGAAGAGTGTATTGTTGGTCAACTTTAGTGTTGTCAAGCATGAAGCGAGCCATTTTACCAGGGATGATTTTATCCCAGATTTTTTCTGGTTTACCTTCTGCTTTAAGTTCTGCTTTGATATCTTCTTCTGCTTGAGCAATGATTTCATCAGTCAATTGTGATTTAGAACCAAATTTCAAGTGTGGAAGAGCTGGTTTGTTAACCATTGCACGTGATTCGTTATCTTGGTCAATTTTGTGGTTCATTTGAGCCAATTCATCGTGGATGAATTCTTGATCAAGTTCTTCGTATGAAAGAACAGTTGGTTTCATAGCTGCAACGTGCATTGAGATTTGTTTAGCAAGAGCGTCATCGCCACCTTCAAGAACAGTTACAACACCGATACGTCCACCGTTGTGTTGGTATGCACCAAAGTGTTGGTCATCAGTTTTTTCGATAAGAGCGAAACGACGGAATGAAATTTTTTCACCGATAGTTGCAGTTGCGTTTACGTAAGCTGCTTCCAAAGTTTCACCTGAAGCCAATGTTACTTTAAGAGCTTCTTCGTTGTTAGCAGGTTTTTGTTCAGCAATAGCTTTAGCTGTTTCTTTAACCAATTCAACGAATTGAGCGTTTTGAGCAACGAAGTCAGTTTCAGCGTTAACTTCAACAACTGCTGCAACGTTACCGTCAACGTAAAGTCCAGTCAAACCTTCAGCGGCTACGCGGTCAGCTTTTTTAGCTGCTTTAGCCATACCTTTTTCGCGAAGCAATTCAATTGCTTTTTCCATGTCACCATCAGTTTCAACAAGGGCTTTTTTAGCGTCCATAACGCCAGCACCTGATTTTTCACGCAATTCTTTTACTTGAGCTGCAGTAATTGCCATTTTTATGTCCTCCAGGATTTTTTTGTTTTCCAAAATAATAAAAACGAGACAGAGCGGTTTGCTTTCTGCCCCGTTTTAAGCATATCAAAGACTGTTAGCCTTTAAACTCTTATTCGTTGTCGCCTTCAACAACTTCAACGATTTCTTCGATTGAGTCAGCTTGTGCTTCTGATGCAAAATCAGCGTCAGCATCTTCACCTTGACGACCTTCGATACAAGCGTCAGCCATTTTAGAAGTGATCAATTTAACAGCACGGATAGCATCATCGTTTGCTGGGATGATAACATCGATATCATCTGGGTCAGCGTTTGTATCAACCATTGCGACAACAGGGATACCAAGTTTTTTAGCTTCTTTAACAGCGATTTGTTCTTTATGTGGGTCAACAATGTACATTACGTCTGGAATACGTGGCATATCTTCGATACCGCCCAAGAATTTTTCAAGACGAGCACGTTGTTTGTTAAGAAGAGCAACTTCTTTCTTAGGAAGAACTTCAAAAGTTCCATCTTCTTCCATACGTTTGATTTCTTTCAAACGAGCGATACGTTTTTGGATAGTATCCCAGTTTGTAAGAGTTCCACCCAACCAACGGTGGTTGATGTAGTATTGACCAGCGCGTTCTGCTTCTTCTTTAACAGCGTCAGCAGCTTGTTTTTTAGTACCAACAAACAAGATAACAGCGTCGTTTGCAGCTGCATCACGAACAAAGTCGTAAGCTGCGTCAGCCATTTTTACAGTTTGTTGAAGGTCAATAACGTGGATACCGTTACGTTCTGTGAAGATGTATTTAGCCATCTTAGGGTTCCAGCGACGAGTTTGGTGACCGAAGTGAACACCAGCCTCAAGAAGTTGTTTCATTGAAATTACTGCCATGAGTAGTTTCTCCTTTATATAATGTTTTTTTCCTCTTCCAGACTTCATCTTGCAAGCCCACCCATAAAGAGCAACAGGTTCACAATACATCCAGAATGAGTATTTGTTGCATAATACAACTATCATAGTTTACCATAAAATGCCTTGTAAAACAAGCATATATACTACTCTTTTACAAGAGTTTCAAAATAATTTTTTAATTCTTGATTTTGAGTCTCATGAAAATACAATTTATTTTCTGGATTTCCTTGATTTTGTTCTGTAATCCATGCTTTTGCGTCCCCTTCTTCTGAAATTGTAAAAACATACAAATGTGCCGTAGGATACTGTGCAGTCTCAATATCTGAATAAACCGCAACTACTGCTAAACCACCTTGAGGTGCAGAGCCTTCTTGATTTATGGATAGTGGATAAGTTTCTCCAGAAAAATCTGGGGTCAATGTGCCCTCAATCAAGCTATTAGGCAGAGAAAATCCATAAAAACTACCTGGATTATCTGCGGTGTATTCTTTATAAATTTGAGGCGTAGAAAACGATGGCCCCCAAACATTAATAATAAAATCTTCTAATTTTTGTGCTTTTTCATCGTTCCATAGAGAATCTGATAACTTTATTGTAGATTCTGTCGTTTCACTATCCTCTTTTATTGTTTGACTTGAACTCACACTAACAGAAGACGTCCCACCTTCTTTTTGGACTTGTTTTTTACCACAAGCAACCATTGAAAATGCTAATAAAATAAGTAATCCTAATTGCAACTGTTTTTTCATCTCATTCTCTCCAAATCCTCAAACTATTCTAGCTAAATCATACCACAAATTCACTATTTTCATAAAAAATAAAAGCCTGATAAAATCGGGCTTTTACTGTAAACACATTATATTGAAAAGGCGGTAGACGGATTTATATATGCTGATATATCAACGTTTATAGGCTATCCACCCCAAGTCTGCCCCAAATAATATATAAAAAGAGGGTATTAGCTAAGCTAACACTCTCTCATTGCGTACAGGGTTCTATTTAGGGAAAAGTACGCATGCATTGAAGATTGTATCTAATTTAGATACATGTTTATTATACCATAAATTACGAAAACCGTATAAGATAAACTCATACGGTTTTGTCACAAGTAGAGGTCGGTAAGACACCACCCCTGGATCACATATCCGACTCTTATTATAACATAAAAATATTAAATAACAAATTTCTAGCAAAAAATAAAGATCAGCGCACATAGGTGAACACTGACCTTTAAAGAGAAGAACTATCAACCCTCCCTCCCGACCATATCATGTTTATGTTTAGATTATTTTTTTAAGTGCGCAATCTAAACACTGCTCACTGATGTACTTTCTCTCGTACATCACCAACATTATATCATACATAACACACAAAAACTCCCTCAAATCGAGAGAGTCCCATTATTATTTAAAAGGGATGTCCTTTTAAATCACCCATACACCCCTATTTTATCAGATATAGATAAAATTGCAAGTATAAAAGGTACCAGATAGATTCTGATACCTTTATCCCTCGTAAGGCTTTAAAATGCCGTTGTGGCTCATCACCACGAATCAACTATATCATAAATATCCAAATATTGCCACCTGTTTAGCTTAAATGAAAAGTTAATTGTATACCTGTAACCAACATTTGAATACCAATTGTTGTTAAGATTAACCCCATCATTTTAGTAATGATACTCATGCCCGATTTTCCCAATGCTGATGAAATTCTTTTGGCTTCTCTTAAAATAAAGTAGGTCAATAAACAAAGAAGCCCAAAAGCTAGTATGGTCATAATTTGCTCTTTAATATCACCATGCGAAAGATTAATTGCAGTCGCTATTGTCCCTGGACCTGCTAATAATGGTACCGCCAGCGGAGATATTGCTACTTCCATTGGATCGGATGGTTGACTTTCCATTCCTTTTGCAGAGGGAGCATGTACACCGTTTAGCATATGGTAACCAATAATCGCCACTAGAATCCCACCAGCAATTCTAAAGGAAGAAAGTGTAATTCCAAATAAATTGAAAATGAGGTGACCCGTCATGACAAAAAATGTAATAACTACAAAAGCAATTAAAAGGCTTTTAGTAGCAATTTTATGAGAGATACGATCATTATCATCTGCCACAAGGGCCATGTAGGCGGGGAGATTAGACAAAGGGTTCATAATAGCAAAAAATGCCATAAACATGAGTCCGAATTCTTTCATTTGTAATGTCCTCCTTGTGATTGTTCATATTCGTTAATTTTATAAATCAAAAAAGTATAACTGAAAAATAGAGCGCAATTATAAGATAAAACCTAAAATTGAGGTCAAACTATTATAGCATAAAAAATAGAAGGCACTACTAGCACCTTCGTAAGTATATTTAAGGTGTATCCTAAAAGGAGGATACCAGCAAAATATACCACTTTTTCAACTTTTGTCAATCCCTTAGCAATAAAAAAAGCCCTAGCACAAGCTAAGGAAATATTATCAATTAGTCTTATGTTTAGGGTCTATTCTAGTGATGACAAAGTATGAATCACTATTGTAATAACCAAAAACTCTAAATGGTTTTCGGTCTTTGCCATAGTGAATAACTTCTTTACCATTAACTTCTTGTTTAACTCCGCCTCTTGTTCTAAGAAATAATTTTTCAACTTCTGAAATTGTTAGCTGTTTTCCAACTGTTTCATCAATAAAACTATGGAACGCTTTTAAATCTCCTGATTTCAGATGTTTAAAGCAGAAATTATTATCAAGTTGTTCACAAATAGCAATCTTGAATAAACAACTTTTAGAACTAGTGAGGGGACTACCTCCCATTAAAGGTGATTTCGCCTTATCAGTTAACTTTGCCAAAATATTAATCCCCAATATAGATAGAAAGATAGTAATCATGCATATCTTTTTCAGAAATTTTAAGATTACTTGGTTCATCTTCAGATAAACCTATTCTTGCATTTCTCCATGGCGTTTCGCTATGCGTTAACGCTTCAAGCTCATTAGCTGATTTGTCACCATATGTCACCCAAACAGATTCTAACAATTCTAATGCCTTTGGTTCAAAAATGACTGAATTATTTTCTTTTTGTTCAATATCATTCCAACCATATTCACGATACTCACTATATAGTTCTGGAGAAACTGGTCCATGAACCCATGCTTCGAATTGAGTGTCATTTACTAGTGTTTGACCGAACAATGCGTAACACCATGCTTCAAAATAGTAAGACAGTTTTTGTAGTTTCTTAGGTGTCATCTTCTCTTTAGACAAGAACCAATCCGCAACATCAAAAATACTATATTGTTTCATGTTGAATCTCCTATTTATCAATTACCTCTTTATTTACGACTTTATTGTAACCTCTAAAGTCATTAATTGTCAACAAAAAATTAAAAATAGATTAAATATTATACCATTTCATAATTTATTTGGCAACAAACAAAAAACGCTCCCAGCCAAAGTGTACCGCACCCCAAAAGTTAGACACAAAATCTAACGATTGGGGTGTTTTTTTGA
>CAVAFU010000040.1:0-11806 GCA_963588325.1 Oribacterium sp. | reverse complement strand
ATCATGTGTTACAACGATGATTAATTTGCCTGTTTGCGCCATATCATGTAAATCTTCAATCATACGTTCCATTTGCAACCTACATAGACCACTTGTTGGCTCGTCTAAGATTATAATGGGTTTATTAGATGCTTTTGCCATAGCTAATAACAACCGTTGTTTTTCACCACCAGATAAACTTTGTGGATGTCTGTCTATTTTATCTATCAATCCAAATTGTGTAAGCGCATCCTTTTTAAACTTATCATCATCGCTAACAATTGAAATCTCTGACCAAACAGATTCTGTAAATAGTTGGTAATTAACGTCTTGGACGACCTCGCTAATCCATTGGTAAGTTGGTTTTACTGGGATATTATCGTAGAATGTTTTTCCTTTAAATGTCTTATTAAGTCCTGATAAGCACCGTAAAAAGGTTGTTTTTCCGACGCCGTTTTTGCCAATAATAAAATTAATGCCTTTATTGATTCCGAGATTGAAATCAAAGACGTTTTTCTTGCTATTTTGGTGTTTGTAACGATAGTTTTGGCATACTAAATCACGCACAGCTGGCAAAGATTGGTCAAATTTAGCTTGTTTTTGATAAGGTAAATCATTAATTAACTCATTTTTGCTGATTTCAGTAAGCTGACGAAGGTTTTGTGATTGGATAAAATCGTCTGTAATATCATTTGCTGAGTAAGTCTTGACCTGTTTATCCTTGATAATAATCAACTGATTCATTAAACCTTTTAAATAATACAATCTATGTTCAGCAATAATGACGATTTTCCCCATGTCTTTTAATTTCACCAAGACTTTCTTAAATCGCGAGATAGCTTCTCTATCCAGCGACGAAGAAGGCTCATCAAAAAGATAGATGTCATTATCCATACAGGCTACGCTAGTGATTGCTAACAGCTGTTTTTCACCGCCAGACAAAGAAAAAATATCACGATTCAGCAAATCTTCCATTTCTAGCAATTCTGTAAACTGTTTGATTCGATGAAAAATTTCATCTGGGGTTAAATTGCGATTTTCTAAAGCAAATGCCATTTCATCTGTGGAATTAACAGCGTAAAACTGTGTTTTAGGGTTCTGAAAAACTGTTGATACGATATTGCTGCGCTCTGTCATGTCTAAATCAAACAGATTTTTCCCTTGATAAGTCATTTTACCTGATAATTCAGCTGGTTGAAAGTAGGGAATCACACCATTGATAACCTTTAAAAGACTACTCTTGCCACTTCCCGATGTTCCTGTCAGCACTGTGATTTCACCAGGTTTGAAGCTGAGATTGACATTTTTGAGCACAGATTCCTCATACGTTAACGAAAAATTTTCTATTTTAAGCATATTGACTCCAAAAATTTAACACTAATGCTCCTAACATAGCTAAAATAAGAACATAATCAAGAGCTTTTAGATGTGTATTTGAGATGGTTGAGCGTTTTTGACCGACTGCCATACCTCTTGTTGTCGCAGAAATCGCAACATCGTCTGCCGTACGTGATAAACAAAGCAATAATGGAACAAAACGGTATTCAATCATACGTACTGGCTGACGAAAGAATTGTCGTCCAACGAGTCCATGTAAGTACATGGCTTCTTTTACTTGCTGATAATCCTCTTTGACAGTATAAAAGAAACGAAACATGACTGAAATTGGAATAATTAAGCTATCGGGAAATTTCATTTTTTGCAAAGAAGCCACTAAATCACTCATTGACGTTGTTAAAAGACTGTATTCTCCCATAGCAATACCTGGTAGCATGCGCAGCACAATAATCGAAAAGAATAAAGTAATCGACATTAACAAGCCTGAAAATGAAAAATATGAAGCGCATTTTTCTAAAATAATAGCTATTACCAGCCAAGCTAGTCCTTTAAATGCTTTTCCAAATTTCTTTTCACTCAATAAAAGCAAATAAGGGATTGCCATCAAACACCAAGCTACCCAAGGGTAATTGTTTTGTAAATTTCCGAATAATAGAACAAAGGAAATCACAATGGTCATCAATGCTTTTGTCCTAAAATCTAATTTCATATTGATTTAAAAAGCGAAGCAAACCATAAAAATGGCTACTTCACCTATTCTCCTTTTAGTTTATTAAGCCATACCTAATTTTTTAAAATGTTTTTGAAGCATTTTAATGCCGATTGTTGCTCCTAGATAGCCTCCAAGTGCCCCTAAAAGCAAGACTGGAAGAAATGTCCAGTTTGGCAATACGCTCATCATTTTTTCAGCGTAAGCTTGACCATAACCTTGGTCGATTAATCTTTGAACATAAGCATCACGTGTGACGTAAATCGGAATCATCATAAAACCTGATGCCAATGAATAGACAGTAAAACACCATCTTGTGTGAGTTAAACTCTCATAATTTCCTTTTTTGAGAATGTATTCCCCAATAAGAGCAAGTAACATTGTCCCTGGTAAAACATAAATGCCATGACCAGTCACCATAAAGAGCAAACCAATAATAGTCCCCATGATTAATACCATTCCGAAACGGTGAATTTTTGTGCTATAAAGCATAAAGACTGGTCCTGAACAAAGAGCACAGAGGAAAGGAATAAAAGGCATAAATACTGGAATAAAACCAACTACCCCTCCGATAAACATTGCTACAAAGACAAGCAATGAAAAGAGACCAGCGTTGATGAGGTCTTTAACAGAAAAAGATTGTTTTTTCATGTGATAATGTTCTCCTATGCATTCTTTTTGTATTTGAAGTCTTCGATTTTTTGTGAAGTTTCAATGAGCTCACGGTAAACAGCTGAATTTTCTAGCAATTCACGATGTTTGCCAACGCCATCAACTTTCCCATCTTTCAAAACAACGATTTTATCGGCGTTTTCAATTGATTTCAAGCGGTGTGAGATAATCAAAACAGTTTTATCTTTCAAGAGATAGTTTAGACTTTCTTGGATGAGTTTTTCATTTTCAATATCAAGAGATGACGTGATTTCATCAAGGATAATAATCGGTGCCTGTTTCAAAATAGCGCGAGCGATCGACAAACGTTGACGTTCACCACCAGATAATTTTGCACCATTTTCACCAATTTTGGTCTCATAACCTTGTGGTAATTTGGCGATAAAGTCCTGACAATTTGCCAAACGAGCAGCTTCTTTAACTTCTTCGTCTGTTGCGTCAGGTCGTCCCATACGGATATTTTCTAAAATGGTATTATTGAACAAAGTCACCTCTTGAAAGACGATTGAAATCTTATCAAACAAGCTATCTGTGCTGATTTGCTTGATATCGTGTCCGCCGACGGTGATTTGCCCTTCTTCGTAATCGTAAAGACGTGATACCAAACGTAATAAAGTCGTCTTACCACAACCTGAAGGTCCAACAAGTGCTGTGATTTCATTTTGATTTGCAGTAAATGACACACCTTTAATCACTTGCTGAGCGTCTTTATAGCCAAATTTTACATCTTTAAGCTCGATATCAAACGTATCAAGAGCGACATTTTCACCGACTTGTTGTTCAATCGCGCGAAGCCCTTTGATATTTTTTACTGCAGAATTAATATAGAAAATCTCTGCGATATCAAAGTAAACGTTTTGTATAGCATCCGAAATTTTTATGGCTAGCAAAAGGTAGACAATAAAACCAATCAATGAAACTTTTCCTTGGAAATAAAGAGTTGTCCCAAAGAAAATCACAAAACCAATCGTTAATCGAACCAAAGGAGTGGCAATACTAAGCGGTATTCCTTGTGTGAATTCTGACTTGATATGAATACGTTCGCTATCTTCCATTTGTTGGTATAGACTGTCATAAATTTTGTCTGATAGATTGTATGCTTTGATTTCTTGTTGCAATTCAATCGCTTCTTGGAAACTATCTGAATTGGCACGAAGTTGCTCCCAATATTTTGTGACAGCTTTTTCTTGGGCTTTTTTAGAGAAAATCAAACAAGCTGCGCTGGCTATCACTGGTATTAAAATACACAAGGCTAGTGGCACATTAAAGAAAAGCATTGCAATCGTAATCAAGGTAAAATAAATCACAAAACCAATCGTTTTTGAAATGGCATGACTAAGAGCATGTTCCAAACGTTCCACATCACTCATCAACGTTTGTGATAAATCTGTCAAATCACGTTGTGAAAAATAAGATAACGGTAATTTTTGAAGAATTTCCGCGATATTAATACGAATATCAGAGCTTTCTTGATAAGTAGCGGTGTATGTTGCATTGTAATCAAGGTACATAAACCAATAAGCAACCGCAATGATGGCAACAAGTCCAATAATCATTGTCGAAAGAGATAATGGATGACCTTCAATCACATTTTGCACATAATAGACCAACAAGCCAATCGGTGCCGTTTCTGCAATAAAGACTAAAATCGCAGTAAGGCAGGCTTTGATAACATTATTAGCGCCGTTTTCAGTCACTCCAAAGACGTCTTGTAATTTATTTTTCATGAGACCCTCCATTCATTTGCAGATGCGTAAAGTTCTTTAAAATGTTTGTATCGACCAGCGGCAGCCATTAATTCTTGGTCACTACCACGTTCGACAATAGCGCCTTTGTCAATAACAAGGATATCATCAACACCTTTGATTGATGATAAACGGTGCGCAATGATAATAACCGTCTTATTAGCGATAAGATTGGCAAATGCTTTTTGGATTTGGTACTCATTGTTAACGTCTGTAGCTGCTGACGCTTCATCCAAGATGATGATTTTGGCATCTTTTAAAATAGCGCGAGCAATGGCGATTCGTTGCTGTTCACCACCAGATAAATACACCCCTTTTGAACCAATAACTGTATTTTCTCGTTCAGGGAATTTATCTAAAATTTCTTGACATGATGCTAATTCTAAAGCTTTCATGACTTGTTCATAACTAGCTTTTGGATTACCAAGTTTGACATTGTCAAAAATTGACATTTTAAAAAGTTTCGATTGTTGGAAAACAAAGGCAACGTGCTTCATCAAAGCTTCTTGACGATAATTCTCAATCGGCTTTCCACCAATTAAAATGCTACCGCTGTTAATCTTATAAAAACCGGCAATTAATTTTGCAATCGTTGATTTTCCACTACCACTGCTTCCGACGAAAGCATAAACTTTATTCTCATCAAGAGTGAATGACAAATCTTCGATGATATTTTGGTCTTCATAACCAAAAGAGACCTTGTCAAAAACGATACTACCATCGTTAAAAATCTCTTCTTGTCCAGTAGACACACGATTGCTCGTCATTTCTGCGCAGATAGTCTCAATCTTTTCAGCTGAAATATCACCTTTATAGATGTACATGAAAACATACATGATTTTCATAGAGTTCAAGTACATCAACCCAACCGCACAGAAAAAGAAAATAAATTGTGGGACAGCTGCTAAATGCTGACTTTGTGGCACAAATGCAGCGTAAATCGGGATAAATAGAACCGTATAAACCGCAAACATCACTTGAAAAATGACGTAAGCGTGACGACAGGAAAAGCTATAATTCAGCGCATAATCAGAATATTCTTTTATCGCTTGATACAATGCTTTGAATGATTGGACAGATGTCTTAAAAATCTTAATCACTTGCATCCCACGAACATATTCAACTGTTTCGCTGTTCATGTTTTCAAGAGACTGCATATAAGATTTCATGAAGTCTTGATTTCCCATCATGTTTTTAATTTGGAAAAGAGCTACCGCTGCCAAGACAAGAAGTGCAATTCCCATATAAACATTGACAGCAAAAGTAATCCCCAAAAGCACAATCGCTGTCGCAAAACTTGTGGTATTATCAGGAATCAAATGGGCAATAATGGTATGAGTTTCTGCCGCATTGTCATCAATCGTTTTACGAATCTTACCAGATGTCGTCGTATCAAAATATGAAAAGTTTGAAGCTGTTAAGGCATCAATCCCTTTCTTTCTCAAATTGGTTTCCAAACGAAAGGCAACCAAGTGTGTCAATCCGCCAGCAAACATATAAATCAAAACACTAGCAACCATCATAACCATGATAATCATTGCATAAAAAGCGCTATCTGTCGCACTATTCTGAACAATTAATCGATTTAAAAATTGATAAACAAAATAAAAGGCGCCTATTGCCAAAGACGATGAAAGCGCAGCTAATAAAATAGCAAGATAAGCCACGAATTTATATTCAGGGACGTATGAAAATAATTTTTTATAAACCTTAAACATTTTCTCTCCTTTTCCATATTAACCAAAGCATTGCTAAAATAGCGATAAAGCTTTATAATAGGTTTGGAATACATTCTATCATTTAATAATTATGAGTTAAATGTATAAAGCATAAGATTGGCGAATTGTATCATTTGGCTAATCGTGTTATTTTTGATTAAGGAGGAAAAATGACTTCGATTTTTTTCAATCATGATTTTGCTGAAAAAGCTGTTTTGTTGAAAAATTGTGTCCGATTTGCACCACATGGGCAGACTTATCATCTCTCAAATGATGAGGTTGATGGTTTTTGTTGGGAATACAAAACAGTTTTTTTCACGATTACTATTTTTGATTTGTATCTGAAACAAGACCTCAGCTACTGCTATGATTTAACTGAAGCTTCACAATACGTTGCCTTTTCATCCCATATTGTATGCGCCAACGGCGAAATCCTTCCCCCTTATCAGCAACTCATTAGCAATAAAAGTCTTGTGTTATTCAATAAACATCAAGTCTTACAAACTCATCTTCACCAACATTCTAACTACTATGCTGTTAACATTGATTTTACACAGAAAATGGTCGATGAATTTTTAGTAGGGCAATACCAACTGAACCAAGAAGAGATTTTCCAGATTTTTCAGGAAGCAAATGATTTTATCGGTGGTCGTTTTGGAAAAATCGCTGATGATATCATTAATTACAAAGTTTCTTCAGCAGGAAGTGAACTTTTTTATGAAATTAAAGCTAAAGAATGGCTTAGTATCATTATCAACGACTATTACAACCAACAAAACGAAAAACAGTTAACAAGAGATGACACGTTAGCGCTAGATAACGTAAAACATCACATCAATGACCATCTCACTACTACTATTCCCCAAGATTTACTGGCAAAAATTGCCATGATGAGTAAATCAAAACTCAAAAGTGCTTTTAAAGCGAAATATAATATGACGTTGACCGAATACATCCAACGACGTCGGATGATTTTAGCTGAGCAGCTATTAACAACCACACAACTAGAAATCAAAGAAGTTGCCATTGCTGTCGGCTATAATTCACATAGCCGCTTTTCAAGCCTTTTTAAAAAGTATATTGGGGTTTATCCGCATGATTTGAAAAAGCAAGTCGCTTTCGTGCAAAAAAGAACACCTTGCAGTAACTGTCATAATGAAATCTGCAAATCACAAAAAGTTGCTGAATAAACAAAAGGAGATTGATTTTTCAACCTCCTTTTTATCTCCCAAAAAAGCACTTCAAGATTAGATTTTTTGTCCAATCTCGGAGTGCTTTTTTGATTTTATTTATTATTTACGGCGTTTTTTCTTTGCTTTTTTCATTTTGTTTGCCATGCGTTTCATTGATTGTTTCATCGCAAATTCGCCGACTTTTCCTTTTAGACCGCCACCCATCATTTGGCTAAGGTCCATATCGCCACCAAGCGCTGAAAGGTCTGGCATGCCATTTCCGCCCATCATGCCTTCAAGAGCTGACATGTCCATGCCGTTTGGCATATTTTTAGGGAGATTATTTGGGTTAATTCCCATTTTCTTCATCGCTTTTTCCATGTCACCAGACATGACACCTTGCATCATTTGTTTTGCTTGGTTGAAATCTTTGATGAATTTATTAACTTCAACGAAGCTGTTTCCTGAACCTGCAGCGATACGGCGACGGCGGCTTGGGTTGAGCAATTCAGGATTTTCACGTTCTTCTGGTGTCATTGATGACACGATAGCACGTTTACGAGCGACAGCTTTTTCATCGACTTTGAAGTTTTTAAGGGCAGGATTATTTGCCATACCAGGAATCATTTTAAGCAAATCTTCCATTGGTCCCATATTTTGAACTTGGTCTAACTGGTCAATGAAGTCATTGAAATCAAAGGTATTTTCACGCATTTTTTCTGCGAGTTCCAATGATTTCTTCTCGTCATATTCTTGGCTAGCTTTTTCAATCAGAGTTAACAAGTCACCCATGCCAAGGATACGGCTTGACATACGGTCTGGGTGGAATGTTTCGATATCAGTGATTTTTTCACCTGTACCAGTGAACTTGATTGGTTTACCAGTGATTTCACGGATTGAAAGTGCAGCACCACCACGTGTATCACCGTCAATCTTAGTCAAGACAACCCCTGTGATATCCAATTGTTTGTTAAATTCATCAGCGACATTGGCAGCTTCCTGACCAATCATGCTATCAACGACCAAAAGGATTTCGTTTGGATTAGCAAGGGCTTTAACGTCACGGAGTTCTTCCATGAGTTTTTCATCGATTTGCAAACGACCAGCCGTATCAATGATAACGTAATCGTTATGATTTTCTTTGGCTTGTGCTAAACCATTTGTTACGATTTCAACGGCTGAGTGGTCAGTTCCCATATCAAAGACTGGCACATTGATTTGACTACCAAGTGTCTTCAATTGGTCGATGGCTGCTGGACGGTAAATATCAGCAGCAATCATCAATGGGCGTGCATTTTCTTCTTTGATTAATTTATTGGCTAATTTACCTGCAAAAGTTGTTTTACCAGCACCTTGAAGACCGACCATCATAATGATTGTTGGAATTTTAGGTGATTTTTCAAGTTCAGCTGTTTCAGAACCAAGAATTTCAGTTAATTCTTCGTTAACGATTTTAACGATTTGTTGTGTTGGGTCAAGTGTATCAATGATTTCATGACCAACAGCACGTTCACGAACACGTTTAATAAATGTTTTGACAACTGGCAAAGCAACGTCAGCTTCAAGCAAAGCTAAACGAATCTCTTTTGTGACTTCTTGGACATCTTTTTCAGATAGCTTTTTCTTTCCACGAATATTTTTAAACACCCCTTGGAGGCGTTCTGTCAAACTTTCAAAAGCCATAGTATCTTTTCTCCTACCTAAGTATCTCTATAAATTTAATACGAATTTTTCTCTATTTTAAAATAATCGAGCCTAATCGCGGTTGTCAATACTACTCAAAACAGCGATTTTCTCTTTCAAAAAAGTATCGTCAGGATATTTCTCTAAAATATCATCAAAAATCTGACTACGAACAATATAGTCCGAATACATGTGCAATTTCATTTCGTAAGCTTCTAAGATTTTTTCTGTTCGTTTAATGTTATCATAGACCGCTTGACGGCTCACACCAAATTCTTCAGCAATTTCTGCCAAACTATAATCATCCGCGTAATAAAGTTCAATGTAATTCATCTGCTTATCCGTTAACAAAGCAGCATAGAACTCAAAAAGGGCATTCATACGATTGGTTTTTTCAATTTCCATAGCCTTTATTTTACCATATTTTGCCTGATTTTAATAGTCAGAAATGGTTAAATAAAGGTTAATAAATAGATTATTTTAAAATATCTGTAGACACATTAAAGATATTTTAAAAAATAAAACCAGCACCTAATAAGGTGCTGGTTTTATGACTTACAGAATTAGAGCTTATCAAAACCCGTCATGGAAAGATGATTCTGATTTCTTCCAAAGCTTTTAAAGATAAGATTGACTTAAACATCACTTTTCCTGCTAAAGAAAGTATCGTTAACAAAGCAGGCGGTTACTATTCACAAACCGCCATGCATTACATTTTAAATTGCCTTTATAGCCTGCTCTACACCTCAAATTACTTTACCAACCGAAGGCAAAAAAATGCCATCGAAAACTTAGCTAAAAAAGACTTGCAGTGATTGTGAGTATAAGAAAAAGCTGAGCAACGTGTTCAGCTTGATTTTTTAGCTTTTTTGCCAAAGTTTATTTGGAAAATGAGGTCTGTTCTTGCAGAATCCGCAGTTTGGGTCACCACATCGAGACTCTAACCAACGATTGCAGTATGGGCAGAAATAAGCATCAAAGCGTTCAGAGTAACACCTTTGAGCCTTGCAAAATCGGCACTTATCGTCAAATTCCTGAACAGTCAATTTTTCTAACATATTGTCAACCTTTGTTCCTTAATTATTCTCCAAATAGAATTCAAAACGGTCACCAACGTATTGGCTATGAACGTACTCAAATGGGCGTCCGTCTGTGAAGTAAGATACCTGTGTCAATGCTAATACCGCATGGTTCTTAGGTACTTTAAGATAGTTCGCCACACGCTCACTCGCATTTTTAGCATAAATCGTTTGTTGGCTCTTACCGATTTCATACCCATTATCAGTCAAAGTCTGGAAGAAATGCTCTGTGATATCTTCACGATTAAAAGACTTAATGAGTTTTTCAGGAATCGCTGCCACTTCAAATACCAAAGGCACTTTGTCCGCATAACGCACGCGCTCCATACGTATCACATAGTCGCTAGCCTTTAACTGCAACTGCTGAATTTCCGTTTCATTAGCAGGTTTACGTTGATATGAGATTAATTTTGATGACGGTGTCTTACCTTGTGAACGCACGATTTCAGTGAAACTAGTTGTCCCACGCATTTTTTCTTGCACACGGTGACTAGCCACGTAAGTTCCACTCCCCACACGGCGCTCCAAAATTCCCTCTTCGACCAACAGCGTAATCGCCTGACGAAGGGTCATACGACTCACCTCATAATCATCTGCTAAATCACGCTCACTCGGCAACCGCTGACCAATCTCCCAAAAGCCCTCATCAATCTGTTTCTTAATCGCATCATGAATTCTAATATACGCTGGAACCATACTCTTCTCCCGTTCTGTTCTAAATAACCTTGCTTTATTTTAACATATTTTTGGCGAAGTTTTTAGTGGAGTGGAGATTATTTCTTTTGGGAAATGGGCGGAGCTAGAGAATTAAATAGACTGACGGCGGAAAGTGTATATACTTGTTTTTTTGTATATACATGGTATAATGTATTTACAAGGAGGTATTCACATGAATGTCGTATTAAGAAAAACTGGAAATAGCACCGTTATTACTATCCCAAATAAAATCAAAAAAGCTCTTGGAGCAGAGATTGGAGAAGAAATTGAATTTGTAACTTCTGGTAATAACGTTATTATACGAAAAGCTGAACCTAAATTTGATTTTGATAAAGAGCTTAAAAAAGCTATGAACCAATATGATGATCTTTTGAAAGCATTGGTAGATAAATAATGAAATATTTAACCGCTGAAGATATTATCAAAATTAATGTCATGGTTATAGGGAAATATTCACCTAACGAGCCAGTGGGGATTGCTGATTCAAATAGTCTTCAAATGATTGTCGAACAACCTAAACAAGAAATTTTTGGAAAAGTTCTTTATCCAGATATCTACAGCAAAGCAGCTATTATTGGGATAAATCTCATTAAAAAGCACCCATTTTATAACGCCAACAAACGCACTGCACTACTTGCGCTACACATGTTTCTAGCGATGAATGACTATCGTTCAAATATTACATTCGAGGATGGACTTGCTAAAACAATTGAAATCGCTACTTTTCAAGGCGATTTCGAAAAATTAAAAGAGAACATTATAGTTTTTCTCAAAGAAGGTAAAAGGGTTATTAAAATATAAAAAGTACAAAGGTTATTAAAATTTAATCTTTGTACTTTTTTACTATAAGTGAAGTTATGACATTATCACTTGACGAAACATCAAGAGACTATTTCTTTTGGAAAATGGCGGAGATGGGAAAATGTTATTGACTCACCCTTGGGAACAGCGTAAGTTGGGAGAAGTCTTCAATGAGCGTTCTGAGAGAGCAGTT
>CAVAFU010000039.1:0-43417 GCA_963588325.1 Oribacterium sp. | reverse complement strand
CAACGCTATAAGCGTATTAGAACCACTAGCATAGCTAGTGGTTTTCTAGTTACAAAAATAACTCCTCGTTATCACAACCTTACGAGGAGTTATTCTATTATTTATCTTTAATTAATGATGTTGAGTGAACCACACGGTTGTCACGGTCAGGATAAATGTATTTAATAGCTTGGTTAATGGCTGTTGGTGCTTCACCAAAACCTGAAGCAATCAAATCAACCTTACCTTCATAGTCAGCAGCGTCACCAATGGCATAGACACCTTCTTGACTTGTTTCAAACAATGGTGAAACACTGATGCTTGAACGCTTGTAATCCACATTCCAGTTTTTAAGGTTTTTATTTGATGTTGAAAATCCGAAGCTGACAATCAAAGCATCCAATGGTAATTCAACAGTTTCATCAGCTTTAACTTTTTGGATTGTCAAGCTTTTAGCAAATTGACCATCACCATCTAAAGCAACTGGTACATATGGTGTCATGATTTTGACATTTGATTGTTTAAGCACTTCAACACTGTGTTCGTGTGCACGGAAAGCATCACGACGGTGAACGATTGTCACACTTTTCGCTAATCCATCTAAATGATTTGCCCAGTCAACGGCAGAATCACCACCACCACAGATGACAACATCTTTACCAGCAAATTGGTCCAATTTATGAACATTGTAGAAAAGGTTGTTATCAGCATAAGCTTCTTCGCCTTCTAACCCAAGAGTACGTGGCGCAAATGCACCATTACCACAAGCGATAACAATAGCACGTGAAAAATGTTGACCCTTATTAGTTTCAATTGTAAAGACATCACCATCTTTTTCAAACGTTTTAACTTCTTCTTTCAGACAGATTGTTGTTTTATCTTCAAAACGTTTCAATTGTTTGATAAGGTTCTCTGTCAATTCTGCTGCTGTAATTTCAGGAAAACCAGCAACATCATAGATAGCTTTTTCTGGGTAAAGAATGGCTGGTTGACCACCAAGCTCAGATAGACTTTCAATGATTTTTACAGAAACCCCACGCATTCCTGCATAAAAAGCTGCAAAAAGCCCTGCAGGACCGCCTCCGATAACGGTAATATCATATATTTCACGATTTTCTGACATTTATTTTTCCAACTCCTTATAAATTTCTTCGATGACTGATGATTTATAAGCTATATAGCTCTCTATATTTTCAGGAAATAGCTGCGCTGCTTCCATTTTTACAGCTCCATAAGTCGCCACAGCATCAGGGTGATTTCGCAAATAATCACGAAAAGCCAAATGCCTTGCCAATTCTTTTGACTCTTCAGGACAAACATATAAATGATGGCATTGCAAATACTCTTTACCAGAATAAGCAAATGCCTCTCTACCATCAATACCTAGATTGCCTTCATGCCAATAACCAATATCCGCCAAGCATTGAACAACTTTCGGAAAATCCTCTGATACGATAACAACATCAATATCGATGATTGGTTTTGCTGCTAATCCCTCAACAGCTGTACTCCCGACATGCTCGATTTTAATCGCTAGCTCGCCAAGAGCTGCACGCAATTCTTCTGCAATCTTTTGAAAATCTGTTTGCCATTCTTTCTGATAAGGAAGAACAACGACTTTTTCTGTTCGCATGAAACCTCCACAAAAATAAAGAGACATACAGTCCGCATGTCTCCTATTATATCACATATTTTTAGCTTTCGTGCCCTTATCCGCTAGAATCTTTCTAAAAATAGCTTCTTCTTCCTTAGTAAAAGTATAGTTTTCCAATAAATCTGGTCGACGTTCTAAAGTCTTACGTAAACTTTGTTCGATACGCCATTTACGAATATTTTCATGGTGACCGCTCATCAAAACATCTGGAACTTTCATGCCACGAAAATCATATGGACGTGTATATTGTGGGAATTCTAAAAGCCCTGATGAGAAGGAATCATCTTGGTGACTAGCTTCTTTCCCAAGAACATTCGGAATCAAACGTACTGTTGCATCAACAATAGTCATTGCTGCTAATTCACCACCAGTCAGCACAAAATCCCCCAAGGAAATTTCATCCGTTACCAATGTTTTGATACGTTCATCATAACCTTCGTAGTGACCACAAATGAAAATAAGTTCATCTTCTTGAGCCAATTCTTCAGCATAACTTTGGTCAAATTTACGTCCTGCAGGGTCTAGAAGAATCACACGCGGCTTTTTAGCATCAATCTTATCAATGGTATCAAAAATTGGCTGTGCGCGTAAAAGCATTCCCTGACCACCACCATATGGTTCATCATCAACATGACGAGCTTTTTCAGCATTGTCACGGAAATTATGATAGTTGATGTCCAACAATCCCTTTTCAGTCGCTTTACCAACAATCGAATGTTCAAGCGGGGCAAACATTTCTGGAAATAGGGTTAGAATATCAATCTTCATCATCAAGTCCTTCTAAAACATCAACATCGATACGATTGCCTTCTACATCCACATTAAGCACTACTGGTGGGATATACGGAAGTAATAAATCACGTTTTCCTTTACGTTTTACCACCCAAACGTCATTAGCTCCAGGTTGTAAAATCTCTTTAACTTGCCCAATTAAGACATCATTTTCATATACATTAAGCCCGATGATTTCATGATAGTAAAATTCACCATCATCAAGGTCAGAAAGGTTTTCTTCAGCAACTTTTAAAGTGCAACCTTTGTACTTTTCAATATCGTTGATATGATACATTCCTTTAAACTTAACGATATCAAAATTCTTTTGTTTACGGTGACTAGCAATTTCCACATCAATAAGGAAACGGTCCTTATCATCAAAAATAGCTAGCTTTGAACCTTTTTTAAAACGTTCTTCCGTAAAATCTGTTACAGACAATACACGCATTTCACCTTGAAGTCCTTGTGTATTGACAATTTTTCCAACATTAAAATAATTCATGTCTACTCCACTTAACTTAGTCTTTACCATTGTACCATGATGGTAATGAAAAAACCAGCTGCGCTCTGCAACTGGTCAAGAATAGTCCGTACGGGATTCGAACCCGTGTTACCGCCGTGAAAAGGCGGTGTCTTAACCCCTTGACCAACGGACCAAAATCAATGTATAAAACCAATGAGGTTTACTGGGGTAGCTGGATTCGAACCAACGCATGAGGGAGTCAAAGTCCCTTGCCTTACCGCTTGGCTATACCCCAAAACAACAAAAACTATTCTATCGTATATTTGTCACTCTGTCAATACTTTTTCTGAATTTTTTTCAAAAAACTATTTCATGTCATTCTCAATTGAAATTAGTCGACTACAACGAGAAATATTAACTGTAAAATTACATACCAAAACATGGTAAAAAAGCACAGAAAAAGAGCAGTCTACAACTACTCTTCTCCCTTTTCGTCAATAACGAGTCTTACTTTTTTACCTTGAGTTGGTACCGAATAGACAATCGACCTTATCGCTGTAATGGTACGACCTTTTTTACCGATAACACGACCGATGTCCTGTGCATCCAAATCAAGATGATATTCTAAAAACTCAGGTGTATCTTCTATTTTAATGGTAAGATTATCTGGTTGTGAAATCAAAGGTTTCACAATAGCGATAATAAGATTTTCAATGGTATCCATAGGCTTTCTTCTTAGTGTACTCTATTATTTTGAGAATTTTGATTCGTGGAATTTTTTCATAACGCCTTCACGTGAAAGGATGTTACGAACTGTATCTGAAGGTTGTGCACCTTTTGACAACCAGTCAAGAACACGATCTTCTTTCAAAGTTACTTGGTTTTCTTCAACAAGTGGGTTGTAAGTACCAACTGTTTCGATGAAACGACCATCACGTGGAGCACGTGAATCAGCTACGTTGATACGGTAGAAAGGTTTTTTCTTAGAACCCATACGAGTTAAACGGATTTTTACTGCCATTAGTATAAAGTCTCTTTTCTATATTTTTTTGTTTTGGTTAATAGCTGTGCTACCAACTCACTTAATTTATTATATCATAAAAAGATAAGGTGTCAAGAAAAAAACTTGACACCTTTAAAATTTTTTTAAAACACTCTAAACGATGCTGAATAGCTCCCCAATCATTGCTGTTGAGCTTCTAAAATAGCTTCTTTAATTTCCGCAACGGTTACTGCTTGATCATCTCGATAGACAACGTTGCCATCATCATCCAAAAGTTCGCCAACCAATGGCTCAGCAGCTGAACTGGCTTCATCTTTAAACGAAAATCCTCCGCCCACTTCATCAGGATAACCAATGACAAAATCAGTATCTGAACAATAAGTATCCAAAAACTCTAAAAAACTATTATCTTTTTGATATTCCTCCACAGCAAGCTGTAAAGTAATTGGTTCTGTAGCAGCTTTAGGGATTAATTCCGTCAATTCGTCAGATACAATCGTCTTGGCTGTGCTAACAGACACAAGCGTCAAAGCACCAACAATTGGTAATATGATTCTTTTTTTCATCATCTCTCCTATTTATACCTATAAAGCGTATGAATAAAAATCAGCAATTAAAAACATCTAAACTTAATATAGTTCCCGACTTTATATCCCTCTTTTCTAAAGTATAGATGTTTAGAATGATACTAGCATACTTTTTTATAAAAGGCAAATAAAAACATGATAATTATCTGAAAATATTTTGTACAAGATAAAAGAGAGCACTCTCGTACTCTCTTAGTCATTATCTAAATCAATATAACCATAATGAAATTTTTGATTAGGTCTGACAATTCTTTTAAAACCAAATCTTTCAAAAACATCATCCCTAAAATGAGCTTTAACAATAATTTTCTTTCTTGCCACGCGCTTTGCTTCTCTTAAAAAGTCATCTGATAATGGACTTACATTAGCGTATTGTCGCAAGCCATCTAAATTTTTAGATTCTGAGATTCTATCTGAAAACATCGGGTCACAATAAACCACATCAAAAGATTTGTCCGCTAATGATTTCATATATATGATATTATCTGCACAATAAGTGTCAATTGAACGCATAGCCTTGATAAGCAACTGATTCTCCGACTGATAAGATTGTAATCCTTCTGAGACAATAAAATGAATCACTGGATTACTCTCAATCGCTGTTACAGTATTACCAGCAGACGCCATAACAATACTATCACTAGCAAGCCCCATGGTAGTATCAAGAATTTTTAGATGACTTTGCCCTAATAAATCCAAGAGAGCATCATGCTTACTTTTAAGTCGCAACATAGCTGTGTCAGGATGAAAGACAAACTCACTACCGTCTTGATTTACCAAGCGCAACTTATCATCGTAAACCAAAAGAACAGCTTCTCTATTCTGTAATAACTTAGTCAGAGACTGCTTACGCCGCTCAATAACTGGCAGATGAAGCTTTTTGCCAATAGCTTGCGCTTTTTCTCGCAAATCGGAATGTTCTCGTAAACTTGTTGTAATTGCAATAGTCATGAGTTCATTATAACAAAATTACAACAAAGATTTAATCAAGTGCCCACCGTAAATCCAAAAATAACTGTAAGCAATAATCGAAATTGGTTTGCAAAGCAGAATGATATAAAGGAAACGTTTAAACGACATCTTTGATAATCCTGTCACCATAATCAAAATATCTGCTGGTGAAATCGGAGATAGCATATTCAAAGCAAACACTTTTTCATATGTTGATGATGTCAACTTTCGCTCATAACGCGCAAATAATTTCTCATCCATAAACAATAAGATGAAAGGCTTACCATAACGACGAGTTAGTAAAAAAAGAATGATACTTCCAATGTTAATTCCAATATAATTAAGAATAAAACCAAGTATTGGACCAAATGCCATAAATCCCACGACTGTTGTCACACCACCTGGAATAATCGGAATCACCACTTGAATAATTTGTAGCAAAATAAAAATGAGACTTCCTGAAAAAAGATGTCCTCGCAAAGCATCTGCCAAGGCATGAGGATTATTCAAAATATCCAAATGTTTAAAAAGATAAACCAAGCAGGCAACCGTTAAAATGATTGAAAAAATTCCTAAAAATTTGATCACTTTCTTTAAAGTGTCATACATAACATCACCTTTCATTGTTTTCAAAAAAAGAGCTGGTAACAGCTCTTTAAATGTCTAAGCAATTTTGATATTAATGCTATTATTCATAACGTAGTGCTTCAATCGGGTCAAGTTTACTTGCTTTATTGGCTGGTAAAATACCAAAAATCATACCAATCAAAGCTGAGAAGACAAGACTTCCTATGGCTACATTAAATGAAATAGATGGTTCCATATCACCCATGCTACCACTAAGGAGATTTGTCAAACCAGCTGCTAAGCCTAAACCAATCAAACCACCAAGAAGTGTCAACACCATTGATTCAATCAAGAATTGTGTTAAAATCTTGCGGCGTGTAGCTCCCAAAGCCTTACGCAAACCAATTTCTCGTGTGCGTTCGGTAACTGATACCAACATGATATTCATCACACCGATACCACCAACCAAAAGTGAAATTCCTGCGATAGCACCAATAACTGTTGTCATCATACCATAAGCAGAATTAATTTCAGCAATCTCTTTAGACATATCGAAAATAGTGAAGTGCCCTGTTTTGACACCTGATAATTGTGTCATCATTTTAGCAGCTTCTGTTCCGACTGTTGTTGCTTCTGTAGCATCATCCACATGAACAAATGCCCCATCAACCTCATTGACATTAAATTCAGCAGCCAATTGAGTATTGGTCATAATCGCATTACCACCAGATGTCATACCATATAGAGATGAACCTGAATTTGGATCTTTATAGACACCAACAACTAAATACGTTTTAGAGCCCACTGAAACTTGCTTATTCAAAGCAGCATCATTACTACCAAATAACTTAACAGCTAATTTAGTATCAAGCATAATGATACGTGAAAAATGCTCGTAATCATCTGAACGGAAATTTCTTCCAGCTACAACTTTATATTTTTTGACATCAAAATAGGTTTTATTAACACCTACAATATTAACATTTTTAGCTTTTTTCTTATTTAATGAAACTGTTGCCGTTGTTGAATTCGTCAAGTAATAATTTTTGACTCCTGAAACATCAGACGTAATCTTTTGCAGCCATTCTTCTTGGATTTTAGGACCGCTATCTGATGATGAGCTATCAATATCATCAAATATACTCTTACTATCAGAATCTTTAGCAACATAATAAATTTGAATATCGCGTGAATCCGCAGAGAACATGTCAGTAACCTGCTTCGTCATTCCTTGTCCCAATGCCATGATAACAACAACCGAAGCAACACCGATAATAATTCCCAACATTGTTAGAAATGAGCGCATTTTATGCCCCATAATTGAACTAAGGGCGAATTTCCAGTTTTCCATAATCTTCCTCCTTAGTCAATCCTAACACTATCTGTTGTATCTCGTGTGATTTCACCATCACGAATAACGATTTTACGTGTTGCAAAATCAGCAACCTCTGGTTCGTGTGTAACCATCACAATCGTCTTACCTTCACGATTTAATTCTGTCAACAATTGCATGATTTGCTCACTTGTTTTTGTATCAAGGGCACCCGTTGGTTCATCCGCTAAAATAATTGAAGGATTATTAACCAAAGCACGCGCAATCGCAACACGTTGTTTTTGTCCACCAGATAACTCCGATGGCAAATGTTTCATACGCTCACCCAATTCAACCTTATCCAAAAATTGTTTTGCTAATTCATGACGTTTAGAAACACCAACTCCAGCATAAATTAATGGAAGTTCAACATTTTGCAAAGCATTTAATTTTGAAAGAAGAAAGAATTGTTGGAAAACAAAGCCAATTTCTTCATTTCGTACTTTAGCTAAATCTTTTTCCTTCAAATCTTCTACTTGCGTTCCATTTAAACTATAATCACCAGAGGTTGGTCGATCAAGCAAACCAATAATATTCATCAATGTCGATTTTCCTGATCCAGAAGGTCCCATGATTGCAAGGAATTCTCCCTCATAGACAGTCAAATCAATCCCTTTAAGGACTTGCAATTCCTGGTCGCCATTACGATAAGACTTTACAATGTCCTTTAGCTGGATTAAAACTTTTCTTTCTTCTGTCACTACTCGCTCACCTCTGATTCTTCTGTAGTGGCTGTATCGTCAGAAGTAACATTAGCTGTTTTTTCACCATCTTTCAAGCTACTATCTGGATTAGAAATAACTGTTTGTCCAACTTCTAGACCTGATAGGATTTCTTGTTGAGTAGCATCAGCGCTTCCAAGTGTTACTTCAACTTTGCTTACTTTTTGGCTATCCTTGTCATAAACCCAAACATAGCTCTTATCGCCTTCTGTTACAACAGCATCGATTGGAACAAGTTTGTTTTTATTTTCATTAACAACTTCGACAGATACTGTAAATCCTTGTTGAAGGTTAGAAATATCTCCTGTTAAATCAACTTTATAGTCGTAAGCTGCTGAACCTGTTGAAGAACTTGAGCTGCTTGAATCTGCTGATGAATCTGATTGGTTTGGATAGTTAGAAACATATGAGATTGTTCCTGTCCATTCTTGATCAGGATAAACTTTTGATTTGATTTTGACATTTTGTCCTGTTTTAATATTAGCCAAATCATATTCAGTCAAAGTTCCTTTAATTTGAAGTTGACCTTCTGTAGCCACATGAACAAGAGTCTGACTATTTTTTGATGATGGGTCAATATCATTATTAACTTCAACAACTGTACCAGAAACGTCACTGACAATAACTGTTTCATTTAAAACTTGTTGTGCTTTATTAACTTCAGCTTGCGCATCTGCATAAGAATCATTTAAATCTTGTAATTGTTGATTGTATTGTGCATTTTCTTGAGCTGTTGGTTGTGTTGTAACTGTTTTTTCCTCGCCTGTTTCTTCATCTGTTGTCGTTGAAGTTGTTGGCAAGTTACCATAAGTTTTAAGATAATTAATTTGACGTCCAACTTTATTCAAGTTACGAACGGCTGTATCATAAGCTGCTTGTGCAGTTGTTGTATCATATTGTACTAGTTGTTGACCCGCTGTAATTTGGTCACCTACTGCTACTGTTGGATGTGCTTCAGTACCTTTGCTGCTATCGTAATAAACATATTGTTCTTGGAAAGCTTTTACGGTACCTGTTAGCAATGTTGATGACGAAATTGTTCCTTCTGTTACATCAGTGGTATTGTAAGTAGTTTCCACTTTAGAAGCCGATGTTTTATTTTGTTGCCACCAGAGAAGACCTGCACCTGCAACAATAAAACAAGCCGCTGCTGCTCCGATAATCACCTTAGTCTTTTTAGACATTTTCGCTTTACTTCTTCTAGACATAATCTCCCTCTTTTTCTTCTTGTATAGTTGTATTGTTTTGATAAGACAATTATACGTTTTTGCTATTTTACTGTCAAGAATAAAATGTAAAAACCATCTTTCAATTTTTATTATAAAGAAAAGTTTTTCTTACAAACTTACAGTTTTGTAAGCAGACAGAACTCTCATTTGAGATAAAAAAATAAAGCTAGGTTGAACCTAACTTTATTTATTCTATTAAATAGCTTGTGTTGTAAATCCGCGACTTTCAAGGACACGAATCATAGCATCTGCTGTATCAAGTGCTGTAAAGAGCGGAACTCCATGCTCAATAGCTGAGCTACGAATAGTTGCTCCATCTTCATCGAGCGTACGTTTTGTACCAACAGTATTAATGATTGCCTGAACTTTTCCTGTACGAACAAGTGCTGGAATGTCATTATCATCGTCTTCACCGAGTTTATTGACGATAGTTGATACCAAACCGTGATCTGCGAAATATTTCGCTGTCCCTTGTGTAGCAAAGATACTATAACCAATATTAGCAAAGCGTTTTGCTAAACCAAGCGCTTCTTCTTTAGTATCATCTGAAACAGTGAAAACAACATTACCAAATGATGGCAAGTGGAAGTATGAAGCTTCAAAGGCTTTGTAAAGAGCTTTTTCAAGCGTTTGATCTGACCCCATAACTTCACCAGTTGATTTCATTTCAGGTCCGAGAAGGCTATCAACCTTCGCTAATTTTGTAAATGAGAAGACTGGTGCTTTAACATGCACATAATCTGGTTCTGGATAAAGTCCATCTTCATAGCCAAGGTCAGCAAGACTCTTACCAAGGATAAGTTTTGTAGCAACTTGCGCCATTGGGATGTTGGTAACTTTAGATAAGAATGGAACCGTACGACTGGCACGTGGATTAACCTCAATAACATAAACTGTTTCATCTTTGATAACAAATTGAATATTCATCATACCAAGACAGTTTAAGCCAATCGCCAAACGTTTTGTATAATCTGCAATCGTTTCTTGGATTTTTTTAGAGAGTGTTTGTGGTGGGTAAACTGCCATTGAGTCACCTGAGTGAACCCCCGCACGCTCGATGTGTTCCATAATACCTGGAATAAGAACATCTTTTCCATCTGAGATGGCATCAACTTCACATTCACGACCGACAATATATGAGTCAACAAGAACTGGGTGATCTGGACTAGCTTTTACAGCTGTACGCATGTAAGAGCGCAAATCTTCTTCGTTTTCTACGATTTCCATGGCACGACCACCAAGGACATATGACGGACGAACAAGAACTGGGAAACCAATTTTACGTGCTGCTTCAACTGCTTCTTCTTCGTTTGTTGCTGTTTGTCCAGGTGGTTGTGGAATATCCAAAGCTTTCAACGCTTGCTCGAAGAGGTCACGGTCTTCTGCACGGTCAAGATCTTCTACTTGTGTTCCAAGAATAGCAACACCTGCTTTCGATAATGGCTCAGCCAAATTAATCGCTGTTTGACCACCGAACTGAACAATTACTCCTTTTGGTTGTTCAAGGTCAATCACATTCATAACATCTTCAAATGTTAATGGCTCAAAGTAAAGCTTATCTGAAATAGAGAAGTCTGTTGAAACCGTTTCTGGGTTTGAATTCATAATGATAGCTTCGTACCCTGCTGCTTGGATAGCTTTTACAGAGTGTACTGTTGCATAGTCAAATTCAACCCCTTGACCAATACGAATTGGACCTGAACCAAGGACGATGATTGATTCTTTATCAGATTTGATTGATTCATTTTCCCATTCATATGTTGAATAGAAATATGGTGTAGCAGATTCAAATTCTGCAGCACAAGTATCAACCATTTTGTAGACTGGAATAATCTTGTTTTCAATACGAATTACACGAACATCATCGGCTGTCATGTTCCAAAGCTCTGCGATTTTACGGTCAGCAAAACCATTACGTTTGGCTTCTTTAAGAACATCTACATCACCAACATGGCTTGCTAATTCTTGTTCGATTTCAAAGATATGAAGTAATTTATCAAGGAAGAAAAGGTCAATTTTTGTTAGTTTAGACAATTCTTCGATAGTGTATCCACGACGAATTGCTTCAGATAGGTAGAAAAGACGGTCATCTTGTGCACGTACAATTTTATTAACCAAATCATCATCTGAAACATTTGCCAAATCTGGCATTTCGTTATGGTAAACACCGATTTCAAGCGAACGGCATGCTTTCAAAAGTGATTCTTCAATGTTACGACCGATTGCCATAACTTCACCAGTTGCTTTCATCTGTGTTCCTAGACGACGTTCACCATTTTCAAATTTATCGAATGGGAAACGTGGAATCTTGGCAACAACATAGTCAAGAGCTGGTTCAAACATGGCATAAGTTGTTCCAGTGACTGGGTTAACCATTTCATCAAGTGTCAAACCAACGGCAATTTTGGCAGCCAATTTCGCAATTGGGTAACCAGTTGCTTTTGAGGCAAGGGCTGATGAACGTGACACACGTGGGTTAACTTCGATAACATAATACTTGAAGCTATTTGGATCAAGGGCAAGCTGAACGTTACAGCCTCCTTCGATTTTAAGGGCACGAATAATGCTAAGACTAGCATCACGCAACATTTGATTTTCAATATCAGACAATGTTTGTGTTGGTGCAAATACGATAGAATCTCCTGTATGGATACCAACTGGGTCGAAGTTTTCCATGTTACAAACAACTAAAGCATTGTCTGCTGCATCACGCATCACTTCGTATTCAATTTCTTTAAATCCAGCGATAGAACGTTCAATCAAACATTGTGTTACGGGTGATAATTTCAAACCATTTTCAGCGATTTCACGAAGTTCTTCTTCGTTATCACACATACCACCACCTGTACCACCAAGTGTAAAGGCAGGACGAACAATAACAGGATATCCAATTGATTCTGCAAAAGCAACAGCTTCATCAACTGTATTAACGATTTCTGACTCTGGAATTGGTTGATTAAGGTCTTCCATCAATTGTTTGAAGAGATCACGGTCCTCCGCTTGGTCAATTGCTGACAATTTTGTTCCCAACAACTCAACACCAAGTTCATCAAGGATACCAGCTTTTGATAATTCCATTGCCATGTTAAGACCAGTTTGTCCTCCCAATGTTGGAAGAAGGGCATCTGGACGCTCTTTGCGAATGATACGTGTCACAAACTCAAGCGTTAATGGCTCAATGTAAACTTTATCCGCAATTTCTTTATCTGTCATGATTGTGGCTGGGTTTGAGTTTACAAGAACAACACTGTAGCCTTCTTCTTTAAGAGCAAGACAAGCTTGTGTTCCTGCGTAGTCAAATTCAGCTGCCTGACCAATAATAATTGGACCAGAACCAATCACCATAATTTTTTTAATATCTGTACGTTTTGGCATTATTTTCTCCTATTTGTCAACTCTCTGATTGACTTTAAATATGTTAATGACCTTTCTGTCAGTCATTTTAGTAATCTACCGACAATTTTAGACTGTCAGATGACTTTTAGCGATTTGCTTTTCCTGCTTGGAAAGCATCAATCAATTCTAGGAAGTCATCGAAAAGATAACTTGCATCGTGTGGACCTGGTGCAGCATCTGGGTGAAATTGTACTGAAAAAGCTGGGAAATCACGGTGACGAACACCTTCTACTGATTTATCATTAATTTCTTCATGCGTTACCATCAAACAATCAGGTAGCGTGTCACGGTCAACAGCGTAGCCATGGTTTTGACTTGTAAAATCAATACGTCCTGTTGCAATTTCACGAACAGCATGGTTGAAACCACGGTGACCGAATTTCATTTTATACGTTGTTGCTCCATTTGCTAAGCTGAATAATTGGTGTCCCATACAGATACCAAAGATTGGAATTTTTCCTTGGACACCACGAATCATATCAAGTGCTTCTGGAACATCCTCTGGGTTACCAGGACCATTTGATAACATAACACCATCAGGATTGAGGTGAAGAATTTCCTCAGCTGTAATGTTATAAGGAACAACAGTCACATTACAATCACGTTTTGAAAATTCACGTAAGATAGAATGTTTAAGTCCGAAGTCAACCAAAACAATGTTCTTACCAACACCTGGTGCTGGATAAGCTGTTTTTGTAGAAACTTGTTCAATATTGTTAGTTGGTAAAACTGTTGCTTGCAATTGTACTTGTAAATGCTCAATAGAGTCACCACTACCAGCAAGCGTAGCTTTCATTGTCCCATGCTTACGAATAATTTTTGTCAAAGCACGTGTATCAATTCCTGAAATTCCTGGAATGTTTTTGGCTTTCAAAAATTCATCCAAAGTCATTTGATTACGCCAGTTGTTCGCACGACGTGCATTTTCAGAAACAACTACTCCTTTACAAGTTGGCGTGATTGATTCATAATCGTCACGGTTAATACCGTAATTTCCAACTAAAGGATATGTAAAGGTTAAAATTTGACCATTATAAGATTGGTCAGTGATTGATTCTTGGTATCCAGTCATACCAGTATTGAAAACAATCTCACCTGTTACATCAAGGTCAGCTCCAAAAGCTTTTCCTTCAAAAATTGTTCCATCTTCTAAAATTAAAAGTCTTTTTGCCATTTTTATTCCTCTCGTTTGCTCTCACGGGAGCACTTTAACGTTTCATTAGCAGACACTTCAAAATAAGTAGGTCATTTAAGCTTTGCCATTAAGCACAGCTTCCAAAATTGCCATTCGTACAAAAACACCGTTTTGCATTTGTGTAGCAATTCGTGATTTAGGCGCTTCTACCAATTGATCTGCAATCTCTACATCGCGGTTAACTGGTGCAGGGTGCATGATAATCGCAGAAGGTTTCATTTTTTCATAACGGTCATAGGTAAGACCATATGTTTTGTGGTAAGTTTCTTTTGAAAATCCTCGTTCACTATCATGGCGTTCGTGTTGAACACGAAGCATCATCATAACGTCTACCTTATCAACAATATCATCAATTGAAACGTATTTGCCATAAATATCAAATTCATTTGAATACCACTGTTCTGGACCTGCAAAATATAATTCTGCTCCAAGACGTTTTAAAATTTGCATATTTGATTTAGCCACACGTGAGTGAGTGATATCACCAACAATAGCTACTTTAAGATTTTCAAAGCTACCAAATTCTTCATAGATAGTCATTAAATCTAGCAAGCATTGACTTGGGTGTTGACCTGAACCATCTCCACCATTAACAATGGCTGCTTGGATTGTTCGGCTATCAATTAATTCTTTGTAATAATCTTCTTCTGAATGGCGAATGACGCAGATGTCAACTCCCAATGAACTCATCGTAAGAATTGTATCATATAGAGTTTCACCTTTATTGACTGAACTTGTCTTCGCATCAAACTCAATCACATCTAGACCAAGTTTTTTTTCAGCCACTTCAAAAGATTTATGTGTTCGTGTTGACGGTTCAAAGAAAAGATTCGCCGCAAAATATTGTCTATCTAAATTAAACTCTGCTTTATTTGTTTTAAACGCAATACCACGTTTAATCAAACCAAGCACTTCTTCATTTGATAATGTTTCCATTGTTACCAAATGTTTTAGTGAAACAACGCCATCTGTAATTGCCATTTTTTTAATCCTTTTCTGGAAGAACTTGATACAAAATGATACCTAAAAGTGTTGAGAATGCGACACCTGTAATTTGTAAACCAGCGACTTGCAATGTCAAACCACCGATACCAGATACCAAGATAACACTTGCAATCAAAAGATTTTTCTTATTATCAAAATCAATTTTATTTTCAACTAAGATTTTTAGACCACTTGATGCAATAACACCGAAGAGGGCGATTGAAATACCTCCAATAACTGGGGTAGGGATTGAAGAAAGTAGGGCAGAAACTTTTCCGATAAAGCTCATTACTACTGCAATCACTGCTGCTCCAGCGATAACATAAACTGAATAAATTTTGTTAAGCGCCATAACGCCGATGTTTTCACCATATGATGTTACTGGTGGAGCTCCGAAGAAACCAGCGATAATTTGAGCAATACCATCACCAGTAAGGGTATGATCAAGTCCAGGATCTTTGAAGAAATCACGTCCTGTCAAGCTGTTAAGAACCATAACGTGACCAAAGTGTTCAGTCATTGTTACAAAGGCAATTGGAGCCATTGTTAAAATAGCACTTGGATAGAGTTTAAAATGATAATCAACGAAGAGAATATCAAAGCTTGGTACTTGGAACCATGATGATTTAACAACATCAGAGAAATCAACAATCGTTTGACCAGTTACCGCTCCTACTACCAAAGCAAAAATGTAACCAACAATCAAACCAAGCAGAATTGGAATAACACCAATGATTTTTTTACCATACATGTTAAAGAGGATAACAGCAAGTAAAGTCACCATACCAATCAACAGATATGTGAAATTATATTTACCATTCTTTAACATGACGTCATTAACTGCTGTTGTTGCAAGGCTAAGTCCGATAACAATAATAATTGGACCAACAACGATTGGTGGTAAAACTTTATCAATCCAAGCGTTCCCTGCAAATTTGACAATCAAGGCAACAATTAAGTAAACCAAACCACCTGCAATTGCTCCCTGTGCCACTGCGGCAATACCATCAGTTTTCATCAACATCTGCATGGTTGCAATGTAAGCAAAGCTTGAGCCCATGTAAGCTGGGATTTTATATTTGGTTACTGTTAAATGCGCTAACGTTCCTAAACCACTTGAGAAAAGGGCGATTGCTGGGTCAATCCCAACTAAAATCGGAACTAAAACTGTTGAACCAAACATCGCAAACAAATGTTGGAATGATAGTCCGAACAGCATCCCTGGTTTTGGCATGTCATGCACATCATATTTTACATTTTCCACTTTTTTATCATCCTCCTCAATTCTAATAATGCTTAGCTTGGATCAACAATGCTGACGCGATCTTTTCCATCTACTTCAATCACTTCAACAATGATTTCTTCCACAGCACTTGTTGGAATGTTTTTACCAACATAATCAGCACGAATTGGGAGTTCACGGTGACCACGGTCGACAAGTACAGCAAGACTTACACGCGCTGGACGTCCAAGGCTAACCAAGTTATCAATAGCTGCACGAATAGTACGTCCTGTATAAAGAACATCGTCAACCAAAATCACATCTTTACCAGTGATATCAACTGGCATATCAGTTGTATCTTCTTCAACTTTCATATCATCACGGAAAGGTTTGGTATCAAGTTCACCAATTGGAATATCAATTCCTTCCAATTGTTTCAAGCGATCTTGAATACGGCGAGCGATAAAGACACCGCGTGTCTTAATTCCTGCAAGCACGATATTATCAAGATTTTTATTACGCTCGATAATCTCATAAGTGATACGTGTAATCGCACGTTTCATTGTTACATCATCAACAATTTCTTTTGTTTTCATAAAACAAACCTCTCTAAATATACAAAAAATCTCCTCGTTACCAAGGAGATTCCACAAAATATAGGTACAACTATACCAGTTGCACACTTCTTTTACCGTTCTCTCCTTGCCTGCCTCACGGGACAGTATTAAAGGATAATATTTACTTCCTATATGATACCAAAACTATGGATATTTGACAAGAGTTTTACGATTAACTTTTAGCAACTTTGTAGCAAAAAAGCAGAATTTGGTTGTCCAAACTCCGCTTTATCTTTAAGCTCTGCCATTTCTTAGATTTTCTAGCGTTTCTTGGAAAATAGCTGGCGCTTCTGCTGTAAAAGTCAATGTTTCCCCTGTTGTCGGATGTGTAAATCCAAGTGTTTGAGCATGTAAGAATTGACCATGTCCTTTCAGCGTCTTACGTGGTCCGTAAAGAGGATCACCAGCAACAGGATGTCCGATATATGCCATATGCACACGGATTTGGTGGGTACGACCTGTTTCCAAAGTCAATTCTACTAACGTATAATTTCCAAAACGTTCTAAGACTTTGAAATGTGTCACGGCAGGTTTCCCTTTTGCAGTCACCGCTTGTTTTTTACGGTCTTTTTCTGAACGTCCAATTGGCGCTTCAATCACACCACGGTCGTTTGGAATATTACCATGAACAATGGCAAGGTATTTGCGAAGAGATTTTTTATCTTTTAGCTCTGCCGCAAGAGCATTGTGTGCTTTATCATTTTTAGCAATCATCAGCAAACCTGACGTATCTTTATCAATACGATGCACAATTCCTGGACGAATCACACCATTAATAGAAGATAAATTCTTGATATGATACATCAAAGCATTCACCAACGTTCCTGAGGTATGTCCTACAGATGGGTGAACAACCATTCCTTGTGGTTTATTAACGACAGCAACATCATCATCTTCATAGACAATGTCAAGTGGAATATCCTCAGCAGTATATTCTAATACCTCTTCTTTTGGAACTTCGTAAGTAATAACATCGCCAGCTTTAACGGCGTATTTAGCTTTAACAGCTTTGCCATTAACCAAAACCGTTCCTTTTTTAATTTCGTCATTAGCTTGGCTACGTGACAATTCTGTCAAATCTGCCAACGTTTTATCTAAACGTGCACCAGCTTCTTTAATGATTAACTCCATTCTCCTCCTCTTTCCAAAGGGCAATGAAAAGAATCACCACCCCAACTGTTAAATAAGAATCTGCCATGTTAAACACCGCAAAATTCATAAAATCTAAATGAACCATATCAACAACATAACCAAGGCGAACACGGTCAATAAAGTTTCCAAGACCGCCTGAAATAATCAAGGTCAACCCAAATAATAACCAAAAATTACCGCTGATATTTTTAACAAAATAATAACAGGCAGCACCAACAACCACAAAAGTAATTACTGCAAATAACCATTGTTGGTTTTGCAAAATTGAAAAAGCGGCGCCATAGTTACGCAAATAAGTCAAACTAAAAATACCAGGCAAGAATTTTTGAACCGTATCTAAAGCAATGTGATTAACAATCCAAAGCTTGCTCAATTGATCTAAAATAACCAAAATCATTGCAGCAAGCGGAAAATAAACTTTTCTTAATTTCTTCATTTAGTCACCTTTGGGCTGAATTTAGCAAAGTAATCTTTCATAACAGCGATAAATTTAAGGGCACAAGCTGACAAATTTTTATCACGTCGCTTGATGTAAACCATTTTATTATCCAAATCATCCTCAAGTGGGATAACTGTAATTCCATTAACACTACGGCTATCTAGGAAACCAGAACCCGTTGCATAAGCATCTGTTCTTTCCAAAATACCGTTTAGCGTTGCACGGTCAGTCACATTGAAAATACGCTCGCTATCTGTTGTATCAACAAAGTTTTCTGAGTAATAAAGGTACTCATCCTTTTCCTGAGTAAAACGAACAGTTGGTAATCCCAACAAATCAGCCATAACCAAGCTTTCTTTACTAGCTAATGGATGATCTTTTGCCAAATAAATATGTGTTTGAAATGGGATTAACTCAACAAACTCTAAACCGAGCTTTTCCATACGTTGCAAAAGCCCTTTACGGTTTTGTTTATTGAGATAAATAATCCCAATTTCACTATCACCTTGTGCAATTTCATCTAAAATACGAATCGTTGTTGACTCAAAAATGCGAAAATCCTTGTGTTCAGGATGTGCTTGTGAGAAAGCCGTGATTAATGGTGGCAAGAAATCATAGTGCTGACTAGCTATTGAAAATTCATCAGATTCTGCCGCTGACTGTGAGAACTGTCGTTCAAAAGAATCAAAGCTTTTAACCACTTCAAGAGCCTTCTCGTAAAACGTCATCCCATGACTTGTCAAAACTGCCCCAGTAGTTGTGCGGGTAAATATTTGAAAACCTAATTCTCCCTCTAAATCTCGGATAGCTACCGATAGACTTGGTTGACTCACAAAAAGTTTAGAAGCAGCTTCACGAAAAGTCCCACTATTGGCAATCGCTACCACATACCGCAATTGTTGTATATTCATTTAAATCATTCTTTCTAAAAATCAATCAACCTTATTATAACAAAAAAACAAAGCTGTTGCCTGTTTTCCTTGTTCTTTTTATGCTAGGACAACAGTTTTGGGTCATTAATGTATGATTAAACAAAAAAGCCTTGCCAAAACTGACAAAGCTTTTAGTCATTCTATTTACGCTATTATTTTGCGATAGGGTAAACAGAAACTTGTTTTTTATCGCGACCTTTACGTTCGAAACGTACAACACCTTCAACTTTAGCGAAAAGTGTATCGTCACCACCGCGACCTACGTTCACACCTGGGTAGATGTGAGTACCGCGTTGACGGTAAAGGATTGATCCACCTGAAACAGTTTGTCCGTCAGCTGCTTTAGCACCTAGACGTTTAGCTTGTGAATCACGACCATTTGATGTAGAACCTCCACCTTTTTTGTGGGCGAAAAGTTGCAAGTTAGCAAGATTCATTTTTAACATATGTTGTGTCCTCTTTTCAAATTAGTTTGCAATGACTTTCGTTGACACAAATTCTTGAGAATTCTCTGCCAAATTTGTCATTCCTAAAAGAAAGCTTTCAAATAAAAGTTGAACTTTCTCATCTGTCTTTTTAGCTATATGAGAGATATCAATCTTCATATAACCACCATCAATCTCATCGATTGTCAAATCAACATTGCAATCTGCCAAAGCTTCTAATGAATTAACCAAGTTAATCGATAAAGTTGAGGCAGCTGCACATACGATATCAAAGCCATACTCACCGCTACCAGCGTGACCAGTCAGCTCAACACTTTCTAAGTTACCCTTGTGGCGAATAAAAGTTGCTTGAATCATAAGAATACTAAATTATGCGTTGATAGCGTTGATGACAACTTTTGTGTAAGGTTGACGGTGACCTTGTTTACGGTGGCTACCTTTTTTAGGTTTGTATTTGAAAGTAACAACTTTCTTTTGTTTACCTTGTTTTTCAACAGTACCAACAACAGTAGCTCCTTCAACAACTGGTGTACCAACAACAGTTTTGTCACCACCAACAAGAACAACTTCGTTAAATGTTACTTCTGAACCAGCTTCAACATCAAGTTTTTCAACATAGATAGCTTGACCTACTTCAACTTTAACTTGTTTTCCACCAGTTTTGATGATTGCATATGTGCTCATCGTGCACCTCCTATAAATTTTTGTTGCGGATATTCCGCTTGTGAAGACTCGCCTAAATCGTGAACCTCGAAAGTTACTTACAAACGATTTTCGTGCGGTTGCACAGGATGTGCATTTAGTCAACGTTCATATTTTAACATGATAATATGATTAAATCAAGGAATATGCTATGTTTTTTTAGCAATATTACGTTTTCATTCTGCTTTTTTCTCAAATGAGACTTTTACCAGACCTAAAACTGCTTTCTTCGTTAATTGGTCAATAGATTGGATATTAATATCATCATTATTTGCTAACAATTGATAAGTTTCTGTTCCTTCATAATAGTAATAAGGTGTCATCTGGAAACCATTTTTTTCGTAGAAAGCTAGACGCTTAACACGTTGGTCATAATTTTCAGCCGCTTCATCCATCGGTTCTATAGCTAGAACAACTGGACGATCGGCAGCTAACTGCTTAACATCTTCTAAAATAGCTGTACCATAGCCGCGAGAACGGATATTGGTATTGACGGCTAGGAAGAAAAGATAGACTACTTCTTCATTTTGCAAGATATAAGCAAGTCCGACAAACGTATCATCATCGTAATAGGCATAAAAATCTGCTAAATCTCGATAGCTATTTAAAACCAACGGAACGTATGGAGCACGTTCGACTGCTGGAAAAGCCGAAAAATACAGTTCCTTAACCTCTCGATAGCTTTTTGAAAAAAGTTTAACGTTTTGACGTTTTAATCCCATTGTAAATTCACCAATTCATTCATTTCTTTATAGGCAGTATCGACCTTTTCTTGCATAGTTGTGTCAAGAATATCACGATATTTACCACCTTCAATAAAATCTTCTAAGACAAGTGTGCGATAGTCTGAAAGAACAAAACCTTCTGAACCAGTCACCCCTTTACTCCAAACCCAAACCATTGTCGGGTGAGCAGCAACAGTTTTAATGGTTGTTTTATCACCTTTCTTCTCAAAAGTGACATCCATCAAAAGCCCACGTTCTGTCCAAATATTATCAACTGTTTCTAGACGTTGGTTTGAAATGAAGTTTCCCATTGAATAGATAATAAATTTCTTATCACCATCTTTTTCAAGTGTTTCTGATGGTTCAGCAACATGGGGATGTCCTCCAAAAACAACATCTGCTCCCCAATCAATCATTTTATGATAAAGCGTTACTTGTTCATCTGTTGGTTCAAGAGCATACTCTGTTCCCATTTGTGGCATAACAATTGTGACATCAGCTTTCTTTTCAGCTTCTTGAATTTCTGATTTCATTTTATCTTCGTCTAAATCAGACATGTGCTTTTCATAATCATCATCGGTCAAATTAGCTTCCATCCCATTGTAACCATAAGAATAACCAAGGATAGCAATTTTGATACCATTAACATTTTTAATGAGAATATCTTCGTTATCACGATTTGTTTTATAAACACCAATGCTTGATAATCCTAAATTTTCAAACGTTTCAACAGTATTTATTGCTCCAGAAAGCCCAGAATCCAAAATGTGATTATGTGCCAAGTCAACAACATCATAACCTGTGTCTTTCATGGCGTCAGCAATTTCACTTGGTGCATTAAAAAGAGGGTATCCACCTAAAGGATAATCAGGACTAATTGTCCCTTCGTAATCCCCAATTGCCAAATCAGCGCTTGAAATCCAATCTTTGACATATTCAAAAAACGGCGTAAAATCATACGTTCCATCTGCTTGCTCAGCACTACCATAAAGCCCATTGTGAATAAGAATATCACCATTTGCCATGACACGCGCTGTTTTCACCGTATCATCTTTTTGTGTTTTCGAGTTTTGACTAGTTTTTACGCTACTAGCGTTCGTTTTCTCAAATGCCAGACTGTAAACAGCTGACCCAAGTAAACTAATCACCAAAAAAGTTAGGCATGCTATTGTTGTCTTTTTATAAATTATCCTATCAAACATCACTTAATCTTACCTCCAAGCACTATTATAGCATTTTCTAGCTTGAGAAGCAGGATTTACCTAGATGACACCAATAAAAAAGCCGCCAAAGGCAGCTTTTCTTTATAATAAATCGTCAATCAAATCATCGACTTCATCGTGTTCTGCTTGAGGTGTGATAGTTGTCACTTTGATACCTGCTACAGCACGTTCAACCAATCCTTCAACATCCATACGTTTTTCATATTGTTCAACATTTTTGATTTTTGGATTTGTTTTTGGACGGTCAGGTGCAAAAATAGTACAACAGTCTTCAAATGGTTGGATAGAAATGTCAAAAGTATCAATTTTTTGAGCAATATCAATGATTTCCAATTTATCCATTGTGACAACTGGACGAATAATTGGTGTTGCTGTTACTGCATTAATGGCACGCATGCTTTCAAGAGTTTGACTAGCAACTTGACCAAGACTTTCACCATTAATAATCACCAAACCATTGCGTTCTTCACGAATACGTTCAGTAATACGCATCATGAAACGACGTGTCAATGTCATCAAATAAGCTTCAGGTGCTTTTTCTTTGATTTCTTCTTGAATTTCTGTAAATGGCACTTCGATGAAATCAATGTTACCACCAAACTTAGTTAATTTACGTGTCAAATCTTGTGCTTTTTTGAGAGCACCTGGGCTTGTGTAAGGTGGGCTAGCAAAGTGAACAGCCTCAATATCAACCCCACGTTTAAGAGCAAGGTAACCTGCAACAGGTGAATCAATTCCGCCAGAAAGCATTAGCATACCGCGTCCTGCTGTTCCGACTGGAAGACCACCAGCACCTTTGATATTTTCATATGAAAGGTAAGCTGCTTCTTCACGAATTTCAACTTTTAGATTAATATCTGGACCTTTCATTTGCGCTTGAATATCTGGTAAAACCTCAAAGACGGCAGAACCAAGGAATTGATTCAATTCACGACTATCCATTTCAAAGTTATGGTCGCTACGTTTACTTGTGATTTTAAACGTCAATCCTTCATGATAGACATCTTGCATCACTTCTTGCACAGCTTTTTTAATCGTTTCAAGATTTTTTTCAACCTTATAAGAAGGTGAAAATGCTTGAATCCCAAAAATTTGTTTTAAAGATTCAGCAACTGGCACATAGTCTGTTCCGTTTAAGAAAATGTGTGCACGATCACGGTCAGCAACTACTCTGACATCTGGATAAATAGATAGAACGTGTTTCATATTGCGTTTTAATTTATTAATGAAACGCATACGGTTCTTACCTTTAGTTGATAGTTCGCCGTAGCGAACCATAATTTCTGAATATTGCATAGTTTAATAGAGAAAAATTCTCTTTTGTCCTTTCTTATATTATCTTACTTTTTTAGTTTTTTCGTAGACTTGTCTGAAAATCGTTAAGAATTGTTCAACTTGTCCCATGTCATTGTCATCATCTAAACTAATACGAACAGCAGATTGCGCTAATTTTGTTGGAACACCCATGGCAATCAATGTTCCTGCTGGTTTTCCAGCTTTAGATGAACAAGCAGATGTTGTTGAAATATAAATTTCGTGTTCTTCAAAAGCGTGAACAACAACTTCTCCACGAACACCTTTGATACCAAACGTCAAAATATTAGGAGCAAAGCGGTCGTCTTTTCCAGAGAAAATCACGATATCTTTATGCTTAGCCAATTCATCATAAATGATTTCTTTCATTTTGGCAATTTTTGGAAGAGCATAAGCTTCTTTGTCAGTAACCAAACGAAGTGCTTTAGCGGTAGCAGCAATTCCTGCCACATTTTCCGTTGTTGAACGAAGGTCTCCTTCTTGACCACCACCAGCTAATAATGGGTTTAATTTTTTACCTTCTTTTTTATAGATAAAACCAACGCCTCGAACACTGTGGAATTTATGTCCTGAAAAGCTTGCAAAATCAACACGTTCTGTTAAATAATCTGCTGCTGGGATTTTTCCGATAGCTTGAACAGCATCTACATGAAAAGAAATACCTGGCTTGTCAGCAAGTAATTCTGAAATTTCCTTGATTGGTTGGATAGAACCAATTTCATTATTCACAGCCATGATTGATACTAATGTTGTATCTGGGCGCAAAAGCGCAGCTAATTCTGCCACATCGACAAAACCTTGCTCATCAACTGGTGCATATGAAACGTCAAAACCGTGTTCGCTCAGCCATTTTGCAGACTCTTTAACTGCTGGATGTTCGATGTCAGACACAATAATGTGTTTCCCATAGCGTTCTTTTTCGAAAGCAACGCCTTTAAGTACCCAGTTATCACTTTCTGTTCCACCAGAAGTAAAAATAATTTCAGTACTTTTCACCCCTAATAAATCCGCAATTTGCTTACGACTAGCTTCTAAAATACGGCTAGCCTTTGTACCTAAATTGTGTAAACTTGACGGATTTCCAAATATCTTGCTAGCAACTTCCTGATAAGTTCGTAGAACTTCAGGATAGGGAATTGTTGTAGCTGAATTATCAAAATATATCATTTTTTCTTCCTTCACAAAAAATCAATACTATCATTATAGCACAGACCTTTAGGAGTGTGAAAGTTTTAATTTTAAGCTTAGCTTTAAGAAAATGATGTAGACTATTTTTTGAAGCAAAAAAAATTCTAATGCTGGACATTTAAAAAGAATATTTTATAATAGAGTCATATGCGAAAAGGAGTTAATCATGTCTCAAAAATACTCAAGAAGTCAAAAATCATCATCAAATGCTGACAAATCAGCAACACCGACAAAGCATATTAAAACTGGTTTTTCTGCCCTCCAAAAAACCGTTGCCCTTATCGGTTCTATTCTTAGTATTATCGTAGCAAGTATCACTATTAGCAATGCACTAAAGGGTTCAAGTTCAAAAACAACTGACAAGTCAACAACAACGACAACAACGGTTGTTATCAAGGAAAGTGACAGCGATAGTAAAACTGGCACTTCTGCTTCTTCTACTTATTCAAGTTCAGCATCTGCTAATACGAATTATAACAATGGTGGTAACACAACTTATAGTTCAAGTTCTGATACAACTACTTACAGTTCAAGCTCTGCTACAAGTCAAAGTTCATCAACACCAGCAAGCTCATCAGCAGCAACTTCTGATGATACAACGACAAGCAGTAATACTGAAGCTACTGAATAAACGTAGTATATCAACTGTCTCACTAATACTAAAAGAGGTAAGTACATTTTGTTCTCACCTCTTTTTTACGAAATAAAGCAAAAGAAAAGTTATGAATTACACAGAAACACTAGATTGGATACACTCTCATAAAGCCAACGGACGCCGTCCAAGCCTTGAGCGTATGCGTTATTTATTAAAGTTACTTGATAACCCTCAGGATAAATTTCCTGCCGTTCATGTTGTCGGAACAAACGGAAAAGGTTCTACAACTAGTTTTTTGCAGCACATTTTAACTGCTTCTGGTTACAAGACTGGTACTTTCACTTCACCATTTATCACGCGCTTTAATGAACGCATTGCTATTGATAGTACTGAAATTTCTGATCAAGATTTAATGGCGACCGTGCAAGCAATCAAACCTTTTGTTGAAAATGTAGAATTTCAAGAAAAAGTTGGTGAAATAACTGAATTTGAACTTGTTACAACACTCATGTTCTACTATTTTGCAGTCATCAATCCTGTAGATATTGCAGTCATTGAGGCAGGAATTGGCGGAACCTATGATTCGACAAATGTCTTTACTGCTCAAGTTGTTATTTGCCCATCAATCAGCATCGACCACCAAGAAACTCTTGGACATTCTCTAGCTGAAATTGCCTCTCATAAGGCAGGGGTGCTAAAAACAGGCGTTCCCTTTGTTTTTGGAAAAATGGCAGAGCCCGTTCGCCGTGTCTTTTATCAACAAGCAAATACCTTAGCTTGCCCTACATATGAACTACAAAAAGATTTTTCTTTTGTAGAAAATAGCGGAGCTTTTAACATTAGCTATAACCAAACCACTATTTCAAATATTCATCTCAAAATGCTTGGAGAACACCAAAAAGCTAATGCTTCTCTAGCAGCCATGGCAGCTTTGATTTTAAAAGAACATTTTTCAAATATTTCTAGTGATAGCATTAAAACTGGTTTAGAAGAGACTGTTTGGGCAGGACGTTGTGAACTGGTTAAACCTAATCTCATGTTAGATGGTGCACACAACGAAGATTCTGTTGCAAAACTCGTTGATTTATTGAAAAACGATTTTTCTCAGCAAAAAATTCACATTCTCTTTGCAGGGCTAAGTCGTAAACCATTAACGCAAATGTTAGAAGAATTAGCCAATTTTGACCTAACCGTTACAAGTTTTAATTTCTATCAAGCCCAAGCACTCGAGGATTATCCTGAATGCTATCCCAAAATCAAAGATTACAAAGATTGGCTTGCAAAAACTGATAAATTACCAGATGACTTATTTGTCGTCACAGGTTCTCTCTATTTCATCTCAGAAGTAAGAAATTACCTTTTAAATAACTAACTAAAAATTCCACCTGAATTCAGGTGGAATTTCTTTTTATTGCAAACTTTCAGCGAATTTACGTTTGATAAAATCTGCGGAATTAGCTAATTTTGCTTCTTCATCTGCTGGCAAACTGAGTTTGATTTGTTCGATAATCCCTTCACGTCCAACAATAGCAGGGTAACTAAGGTAAGTATCTAGTGGTTCATAGTAATTTGAAACTGGCAATTCCTCATGACTATCTGAAACAACGGCTAACGCCAAACGAATTGCTGCACTAGCGATACCATAACTTGTGTATTTCTTTCCGTAAAAAACAGTATGTCCACCAATCATCGCTTCATGAGCAATCTCTTCCAAGGTTTCAGCATCTGTAAATGTTGAAATAGGTTGCCCCTTGACACGAACTTGGCTCCAAGCTGTAAATTGTGAATTACCATGTTCGCCTAAATTATAGCCATAAACACTACGGGCATCAACACCAAAACGTTCTGAAACCGCACGTTTCATACGAGCAGTATCAAGCAAGGTACCTGTACCGATAACACGTTCTTTAGGAAGCCCTGAATAATGCTGATAGAGACTGGTAATAACATCCACAGGATTTGAAATCGCAATGATAATTCCTTTGAAACCTACTTCTTTTAATTTTTTAGCAACGAGCGGAACTTGCTTTGCCGTAAAAGGCAATTCAGCAAAACGGTCTGCATCTGGGTTATCTTGAAGTGCAATATTTCCCAAAGCTGAGATAACCACATCAGCATCTGCTAAGGCTTCATAATCATTAACAACAATATTAGCATGCTGATTAAGATTAGCAGCGGCATCAGTAAAATCAACAGCATCTGCTGTAACCTTTTTTTCATTAATATCTATCAAAACATAATCGTCAAACGCTCCCTGTGCAATCAAACCATGAGCAACTGTTGAACCGACATGTCCCATTCCAATAATTCCAACCTTACGTGACATACAACAACCTCCTTGTAAAGTTATCTCATTATAGTCCTTTACTCAGAAAAATACGAAAGAAACCTAACATAAAATGTTAGGTTCTATAATTATTTCAATAGGTCTTGCAATGGACCAAAAACAATTTTTTCAATGTCAGATACATAAACTGACAAAGCTTGCTGAGCATCAAGATAAGCTTTAAGAACTGGATTAGCTTCAATTTTAGCACCGAGTTCTTGCATTTTAGTTTGTTCATCACCAGTAGGCATTTGTCCAGACTGTAATTTCGCATAAAGCCCTTGTTGGAAATCAGTAAATTCTTTAAAAAGTTCTTTAGCAGCAGCATCTGCTTCGATAGCTGCGCGACTTTCTTCTGCTTTTTTATATTCTGGAAGGGCACGAATACCACGTTCCAACTCATTTGCTAAATCATAAATGTTTGCCATAATAAAACTCCTCTAATTGATATAAACTTTGTAATCAGTATTTTCACTGATAACTTTTTTCGCATGTTCCAAATCTTTTATGTTTTTAAACGAAATTTGCAAAACACCATTAATATCTTCACGATTTTCTTCATTAATATGGATATTAACGATAGATGTTCCACGAAGCAATTCCATGATTTCCAAAATAACATCTTCTTCGTCAGGAACATCAACAAAGATATCAAATCCGCTTTCCACGCCACCACGTTTATGGATGTTCATTTCCTTGCGTGTCGTTTTAGCGTGATTAAAATAATTCCAAATTGCATCACCATCATTTTGTGAAATAAGCTCTGCAACGCCATCAAGTCTTTTTTTGAAGTCATCAATACGTTCTAAAACCGCAGCTTTATTAGTTAATAAAATACTCGTCCACATACCCGGTTCACTTTCTGCAATACGAGTCATATCACGAAAACCACCTGCCGCAAAATGATTAGTCATCTCATGTTCTAAAGCATAATCACCTGCTTGTTCCATCAAACTAGCAGCTAAAATATGAGGAAAATGTGAAATTTGACTCGTCACACGGTCATGCTCAGCAGCATCAATTTCAATGTAACGCGCATGAAGCCCAGACAAAATAACCTTCATGTCATCAATTGTTCCCGCTTTAGTCAAAGAAGATGGCGTAAAAATGTAATAAGCATTTTCAAATAAATTAACTTCAGCAGCAATGGCGCCAGATTTATGAGAACCAGCCATCGGATGAGACCCCACAAAACGCACATTTTTACCAGCAAGATATTTCTCACCTGCTTCAACAATTTCACGTTTTGTTGAACCAGCATCTGTGATAATAACATTATCCTTCAAATCCATATCTGCTAAGACTTTAATAAAATCAATTGTCTGCTTAATCGGTACAGCCAGGATAATCACATCAGCTAATGGTGCAAATTCTTTAAAATCAGCAGTCGCTTCATCAACGATACCACGTTCTAAGGCGACATTACGTGATTTATCAGAGCGATTATAACCAAGGATTTTATAATCAGGATGGTCACGTCTGATTCCCAAAGCAAGAGAACCACCAATTAACCCTAGACCTGCAATATAAATCACTTTATTTTCCATAGTTACTCCATTTCTGGTTTGCAAATTCTTTATAGAAAGATTGGAGAGCATATGCTCTCCAATGTCAACTTTTATGCTTTAAAAATGTTTAACATAATCACGATGACGAGCGACAGCTTCTTTTAATTCTTCAAGATTATCAGAAGAGAATTTTTCAAGAATTTCATCCGCCACAACAGTTGCTACAACAGCTTCCATCACAACACCAGCTGCTGGAAGAGCCGTTGGATCTGAACGTTCAACCGTTGCTTTGTATGGTTCATGAGTTTCAATATCAACTGACATCAAAGGTTTGTAAAGCGTTGGAATAGGTTTCATCACCCCACGAACAACAATTGCTTGTCCGTTAGTCATACCACCCTCGAAGCCACCAAGATTATTAGTACGACGAGTGTAACCATCTTCTTCATTCCAAAGAATTTCATCCATGACTTGACTTCCTTTGAGGTAGCCATCTTTAAATCCTAAACCAAATTCAACTCCCTTGAAAGCATTGATTGAAACAACTGCACCAGCAATTTTAGCATCAAGTTTTTTGTCCCATTGAACATATGAGCCAAGTCCCACTGGAACACCACCGACAACAGTTTCAACAACACCACCAATGGTATCGCCATCTTTTTTAATTTGGTCAATATAATCTTTGATTTCTTGTTCACGTTCTTGGTTAACAATTGAAACCTCGGACTGACTTGCCAATTCTTTAATTTGTGAAACTGTCAATCCTTCTGGAACATCAATTTCTTTACCACCAAAAACGACAACATGATTGGCAATTTCGATATCAAGCTCTGCCAAGATACGTTTTGCTACGGCTCCAACAGCTACACGCATTGTTGTTTCACGTGCAGATGAACGTTCAAGAGAATTACGCAAATCTTCAAAACGGTATTTCATTCCACCGACAAGATCAGCATGTCCTGGACGTGGATGAGTGATTTTACGTTTTGTTTTAAGGCTATCATCAATATCTTCGACCGCCATAATATCAAGCCACTTTTCGTGGTCTTTATTGATGACATGAAGAGTAATCGGAGCACCAGTCGTTTTTCCGTGACGCACACCAGATGTGATTTCAACCTTATCTGATTCAATTTTCATACGTCCACCACGACCATAACCGCCTTGACGACGTTTCAAATCAACATTAATATCCTCTGCTGTCAAAGGAAGCCCTGCTGGAACTCCTTCAATAATAGCAGTTAAACGCGGTCCGTGAGATTCACCAGCTGTCAAATATCTCATTTTACTTCTCCAAATACTCTTTCATCTCTTCTAGTGGGATCTGATTGATCGCTGCGCTACCAAGCTCTGGTACAATAACTGTTTTAATCATCTTACCACGAGCTTTCTTGTCATGTACTAATGCACCATAAAGTTCATCAACATTCCATGGTGTATAGTCTGTTGGCAAACCGAATTTTTGGCACATATCAAAAATATCTTGTGTAATACCTTCAGGCATTAAGCCTTTTTTCTCAGCCACACGAGAAATTTGCACCATACCAATAGCTACGGCTTCTCCGTGCATGACCTTACCATAACCAGCAGTCGCTTCAACAGCATGACCAATGGTATGTCCAAAATTAAGGTAAAGACGAACGCCGTTATCAAGTTCATCTTCTACAACAACTTTACGTTTGACATTACATGAACGATAGATGATACTTTCAGCATGTTCTAAGATACTTTCAGGTGTACCATCCATGGCAAGTAATTCTTCCCAAAGTTCAACATCATCAATCAAACCATACTTGATTACTTCCCCCATACCTTCAATGAGTTCACGTTTTCCAAGAGTTTGTAATGTTTCAGGATCAATTAAAACACCGTCAGGCTGCGTAAATGTTCCCACCATATTCTTAGCAAATGGCGTATTAACACCAGTCTTACCACCGATAGATGAATCTACCTGAGCCGTTAAACTCGTCGGAATTTGTAAGAAGTGGATACCACGCATATAAGTAGACGCTACAAAACCTGCTAAATCTCCAACGACACCACCACCAAGGGCTACAATACCATCACTGCGTGTCATCTCATTTTTAACAAGGAATTCATAAGCTTTATTGACCGTTCTTAGATTTTTAGAAGCCTCACCTTCTAGAAAATCAAAAACAATCACTTCAAATCCAGCATTTTCAATGCTTAATTTTACTTTTTCAGCATATAAACTGCCAACATGATTATCAGTTATAATGGCGATTTTTTGTGGTTGCCAAAGTTTTTTGACCCAATCACCAGCCTTTGATAAGACACCCTTTTCAATCACAATATCATAAGGCGTCTGTGGGAGATTAACATTTAATTTCATTAGCGTCACCTATCAGTTGTTCTTATTTCGTGTTGTATTTTTCTTCAAGCGCTGACCAGATTTCAGCTGTAGGCATTGTTTCACCAGTCCAAATTTCAAAAGCTTCCGCTGCTTGGAATAAAAGCATTCCTAATCCATTAAGAGCTTTCAAACCTTTGCTACGAGCTAATTTCAAGAATGGTGTTTCAAATGGTTGATAAATCGTATCGGCAACCAACAGACCTGCTGGAAATTCAAAATCTTCGGTAATAATCATTGATTTGCCATCCATTCCAACACTTGTTGCATTCACAAAAAGTTGTGATTCTAAAACTTTTTCTTGAATTGTTTTTAAATCTTCGACTGGATAAACAGCGATAGATACACCAGTTTTATCAGCAAACTCTTGAGCTTTTTCACGAGTAGCTTCTAAAAACTGAGTTTGGTTAAAAATGTTAATGTGACCAGCACCGTTAAGGGCAGCTTGTGCAATAAGCGCTGTAGCAGCTCCGCCACCACCAAGAATAGTCATCGTTTTACCTTTAACATCAAAATCAGCAAATGTTGCTAAACTTCTAAAGAATCCGATACCATCTGTATTGTGCCCAACTAGCTTACCATCACGATTAATAACCGTGTTAACAGCACCAATCAATTGAGCTGAATCTGTCAACTCATCCATATATGGAATGACTTTTTGCTTGTATGGCATTGAAATATTGACACCAAACATGTCATAGCGTTTAACATTTTCTAACGTAACTGCCAAGTCTTCTTTAGGAATATCCCAAGCGACATAAACACCATTAACACCTGTTTTATCAAAAGCATAATTATGAATAAATGGTGAGATAGAATGTTTAATCGGTGTTGCAACAACGGCAGCTAAACGTGTGTATCCATCAATCTGCATCAAGTACCTCCCTAATGTGTTTCATATCGGCAAGAGCAACCTGACCTGGTGCACTTGCTTGGTCTAGGCTAGCAAAAGACCATGAAGAACCAAAAACATCAACAGCTAAACGTGAAACACGTCCAAGTTTCCCCATAGACATAGTTGCATATTCTTGTTCTGGGTTTAATGTTTTAAACCCACGTGTATAGTTCATCAAATCTAAAACATCTTGTTCACTTTGTGGCATAACAGCTATTTTAACCACGCGAGGAGCAAGTGCTGTCAATTCAGAGAATGATTCCATCAAGTTTTCAGGTGTCTCTTCAAAATTGTGATAAGACAAAACAAGATTTGGAAACTCTAACATTTGTTGAAAAGCTTCTTTATGAGAAAAATACTCAAAATCAATGTAATCTGGGTGGTAAATCGCATTAATATTTTTTAGAAGTTCAACATATTCTTCATCAGATAAATTGATGTTACCACCTTCTTTATCTGTACGAATGGTAAAAATAATTTCTCTGCCTGAAAATTTTTCAAAAATAGCTGGCGCAACAGTCATGATGTCATCTTTATCTAAAAAATCTGCTCGCCATTCAATAATATCGACTTCGTCAAATTTTGAAATATCAATCGACTGCGCCTCTTCTAAATCTTTCGGCATTATAGGTACTACTATTTTCATTTTTCAACCTTTATTGTAAATACTTTCAAATAATTGCTGCTGGCATCAGCTTCGTTAACGGTAAAATCACTTGGTAATTGTTGCAAGCGAATATAGTCATGTTTAACAGAAGCAAAACCTTTTTCCAATTGCTTTTTAAATTGTGCTACTGTTAAATTAGCCGCATTAGTTGAAGCTATAATTACACCATCTTCTGATAAAACATCTAAAGCTTGACTAATCAAACGATGATAGTCTTTTGCAACTGAAAATGTTTGTTTTTTGTTACGCGAAAAACTTGGAGGATCAATAACAATAAGATCGTAACACAAGTTTTTGCGTTTAGCATACTTGAAATATTCAAAAACATCCATTACCACAAAATGGTGATTTGCTAAATCAAGACCGTTAGCTTCAAAATGTGCTTGTGATAACTCACGTGAGCGTTTAGCAAGGTCAACAGACGTTGTCTCAATAGCACCACCCATTGCTGCTGCTACTGAAAATGCTGCTGTATAAGAGAACATGTTAAGAACACGTTTTCCAAGCCCTAACTCATTAATCAAAGCATCACGGACTTCATGTTGATCAAGGAAGATTCCTGTCATCAACCCATCATTCATGAAAACACTGTATTTGACACCATTTTCTAGAACGGTAAATGTCTCAGGTGCTTCTTGACCATAAACATGAGCTGATTCATAATCAATTCCTTTAAAGCGGATTTTTTCATAACCGCCTTTGATAGCTGGATAAACTTTTTGGAAGGCGTTTATAATGACTTCACGATACTGATAAATAAATGTGTTATACCAAGAAAATACAACAAAATCAGCATAACGATCTATCGTCACACCACCAAAATTATCTCCATCTTGATTAAATAATCGATAAGCTGTCGTTAAATCAGAATTCTCAAAGTTTTGGCGTTTTGTCTTAGCTTTTGCAAATAAATCAACAAAATACTTTTCTGTAAGTTCAATTTTTTTAGAACTTACAAACCAGCCAACTCCCTTATTCTGTTTAGATAGGTAAGCTGTTCCTAAAAATTGACGAGAATGATTATAAACAGCAACTAACTGATCATCTAAGTCAAGTTGATGAAAATCTTTTCCATCCAAAAGTTGAATACCACGCTTAATTTTCTTTTCGATGAAAGAATCCACGTATAGTTTGTTCATGAAGCCTATTATATCAAAAATTCAGAATTTTTCCCACTAAATTTTGTATTTCTCTCACATATCCGAAATAATTTTGTGATATAAAAATGTATCGAGAACCAAAGATGACATTTCTTTTAGATTTATTACTTTAATTTTGGATATACTGCCAACCTAAAATACTACCCTACTTCTGATTTCTTACCCCAAAATCTCTTCAAGAGCCTTTCATAAAGGCATTTGAATCACCTAGATAATTCGGCATGATTAGAAATACAAAACTTTTCATTTTTATGATATAATTTAAGCTGAGATTTTATCTTTAGGAAAAAAAATAAAGGAAGTTCCTACAGTGAAAAAATTGAAACAAGTTATCTCACACGTGTTAAATACACGCTTGGGATTCATTTTGACGCTTTTATTTATGTACTGGCTAAAAACCATGTGGGCATACCATGTTGATTTTAGTCTTGATCTTGGAAATTTATACCAAGTTCTGCTATCAATCATCAACCCTATTCCGCTTGGTTTGCTTTTACTTGGATTAAGCCTTTATATTAAAAGGACACGTGTTTTTTATGCCGTTAGTTGGATCATTTATACTATTTTAAATGTTCTACTGATATCTAACGCCATTTATTTCCGTGAGTTTTCTGATTTTATTACTGTTAGCGTTGTGCTAGCAAGTAGCAAGGTTTCTGCGGGGCTTGGAGATTCAGCAATCAACCTCTTACGTCTCCATGATATTGTTTATGTTATAGACTACATTATCATGATTATCTTATTTGCTACTAAAAAAGTAAAAACAGATAAACGTCCTTTCAACAAACGAGCTAGTTTTGCCGTTACCGCATTATCTATGTTGCTCTTTTCTATCAATCTTTTCATGGCTGAAATCGATAGACCTGAATTGCTAACACGTGGTTTCTCAAATGTTTACGTCGTTAGAGCACTTGGCTTGCCATCATTTAGTCTTTACAGTGCTAACCAAACTTATCAAGCCGAAAAAGAACGTAGCGAAGCAAGTGCGGATGATTTAACTGCCGTTAAAGAATATGTTTCAGAACATTATGCTGAGCCAAACTCTCAATACTATGGTATTGCTAAAGGAAAAAATGTTATCGTCATTCACTTGGAAAGTTTCCAACAATTCTTGATTGACTATAAACTCGAAGTTGATGGTCAATCTTACGAAGTAACACCATTCCTTAATTCGTTATATCATTCAAATTCGACTATTTCGTTCTCAAACTTCTTTAACCAGGTTAAAGCTGGTAAGACATCTGATGCTGAAACATTGATGGAAACATCTCTCTTCGGACTTAGCAGCGGTTCGTATATGGTTAACTATGGTGGTGACAATACAGCCTTTGCCGCCCCTTCTATTCTCGCCCAAACAGGCGGATATACTAGCGCAGTATTCCATGGTAATGTTGGTTCGTTCTGGAATCGTAACAATACTTACAAACAATGGGGATATAATTACTTCTTTGATTCATCATATTTCGAAGACCAGACAGATGAAAATTCATTCCAATACGGTCTAAATGATAAGTACATGTTTGCTGATTCTATTCAATATCTCGAACATCTCCAACAACCATTCTATGCTAAATTTATTACAGTAAGTAACCACTACCCTTACACAAGTCTAGAAGGCAATTCTGACGAAGAAGGTTTCCCATTAGCTCAAACTGATGATGAAACTATTAATGGTTACTTTGCGACAGCTAATTACCTTGATTCTGCTGTTGAAGCTTTCTTTGACTACTTAAAAGAATCAGGTTTATATGACAATTCAATTATTATCCTCTACGGTGACCACTATGGTATTTCAAATTCAAGAAATACTAGCCTAGCTCCATTGCTTGGTAAGGACGCTGAAACTTGGACAGAATATGACAATGCTATGCTTCAACGTGTACCATTTATGATTCATATTCCAGGATACACAGATGGCTTTATCAGCGATACTTATGGTGGTGAAGTCGATGCTTTACCTACAATTCTTCACTTACTTGGTGTAGATACTAGCAACTATATCCAACTTGGACAAGACTTGCTTTCTACTGAAAACGATCAAACCGTTGCTCTCAGAACAGCAGGATATTACATTACACCTACTTACACAAGCTACAGTGGGCACCTCTACTATACAGCAACAGGTGAAGAAATCACTAACCCAGACGAAAGCACAACAGCAGCAACCAAAGAAATTCGAAACGCGGTTGCTAAACAACTTTCTATTAGTGATGAAGTCCAGACGGGCGACCTGCTCCGCTTTGACACCGACACTGGTTTAAATACTGTTGATAGTTCTTCGATTTCTTATTCAGACTCCTTGAAGAAACTGAAGTCGATAGAGAAAAAACTTGGTGATGAATCGACAAGCTTATACAGCGAAAACGGCAATCAGTCAACCGTCGATTTATTCAAAGCACCAAGCTATATGCAACTTCACGATACCTCATCGAGCTCATCTAGTAGCAGCTCCTCAAGCTCTAGCTCAAGTGACGGCTCCTGATTTATCGTAGCTTATAACAAAACACCCAATCACTACTAATCTAGTGTACCGCACCCCAAAAGTTAGACAACATCTAACGATTGGGGTGTTTTTTTATTTGCCATTTCTTAAAGCTTCTACAACCTATAAAATACCCACCTTCTAGCTACTAAACAATCTAAATCAGGAACTTAAATTTGCTAGCAAATCTATAAAACGATATAAAGTTACCTTAGTTTGCAAATTTTTTTGCTTACTTTGAACATAAAAAATCAAATTAACCTTTTTTAAAAAGTTCTACCATTCGTTAACTAAACATCAAAAAAAGCACCTTGCCATAAGCAAAGTGCTTTTATCGTAAGTAAAACTTACATTGTTAGTAATTCTTATTTACCAAGTTTAGCTTTAGCTGCATCTGCAAGAGCTGTGAAAGCTGCCGCATCGTTAACTGCTAAATCAGCAAGCATTTTACGGTTAACTTCGATTTCAGCTAATTTCAAACCGTGCATCAATTGTGAGTATGACAAGCCATTCATACGAGCTGCCGCATTGATACGTGTGATCCAAAGTTTACGGAAATCACGTTTTTTCTGACGACGGTCACGGTATGCATAGTAGTAAGAGTTCATTACTTGTTCTTTTGCAGTACGGAACAAGATATGTTTTGCACCATAGTAACCTTTAGCAAGTTTCAATACACGTTTACGACGTTTGCGTGATACAACGCCACCTTTAACACGAGCCATTTATATTCTCCTCCAAATAATTCTTAATAATATTGAGTAAATGCTTTATTCTTATTTAAGACCTGAAAGCATTGCTTTAATACGTTTGAAATCTCCTGAGTGCACCATAGCTGCTTTGCGAAGATGACGACGTTGTTTTTTAGTTTTACCGTGGAAACGGTGTGAAGTAAATGCGCGGAAGCGTTTCAATCCACCAGAACCTGTACGTTTGAAACGTTTAGCTGATGCGCGGTGTGTTTTTTGTTTTGGCATTTTAGAATTCTCCTCTTAAAATATTTAAAATTGACAATTATTTTTTGTCAGGAATTGGAGCAAGTTGCATGAACATTTGACGTCCATCCATCTTAGCTCTTTGCTCAATAATAGCAATATCTTGCGTTCTTTCTGCAAATTCCGCCAATACCTTTGCTCCAATTTCCTTGTGAGTAATCATACGACCTCTAAAGCGAATAGAGACTTTCACTTTGTTTCCTTTTTCAAGGAATTTACGGCCGTTGCGAAGTTTAGTCTCAAAGTCACCTTTATCGATAACTGGGCTAAGACGAACTTCTTTAACAGTCACAACGCTTTGTTTTTTACGTTGTTCCTTACGTTTCTTTTGATACTCAAATTTGAACTTTCCATAGTCCATAATTTTTGCAACAGGTGGCGTAGCTTGTGGTTGAATTAGAACCAAATCAACATTAGCATCGTCAGCAATAGCTTGTGCTTCTGATAATGGTTTAATTCCTAATTGTTCACCATCAAGACCAACGAGACGAACTTCGCGAACGCGGATTTCATCGTTAATGAATAGATCTTTCTTAGCTATGATCTTCACCTCTTTATTTTTTTAGAGAAAAACAAAACGGACTTGACAAAGCAAGCCCGTACACACGTAATATTCCCGAAGGAATCTTTGACATGTTGGGCCAGACAACCTTAGTCGCAAGGCGAGAAGTTCTCACTTCTGCTTTTCTCATTGCTTATATTCTATCACATAGATTAATCCATGTCAATGATTTTTTCTGCTTTTTCTTGAATAAATTTCACAACGCCATCAATATCAACACCTGTAGTGTCAAATGTAATAGCATCCTCAGCAGGTTTTAATGGGGAAACTTTACGATGACTATCCTTATAATCACGTTCTGCGATCTCACGTTTCAACGTTTCAAAATCTGTTTCAATACCTTTTTCTTGGTTTTCTTTAAAACGTCGCTCTGCTCGTTCTTCTACAGAAGCAATTAAGAAAATTTTCAATTCTGCATCTGGTAAAACAACTGTTCCAATATCACGACCATCCATGATAATAGCACCATCTTTTGCGATGCGACGTTGTTGTTCTACAAGTTCTTCACGAACTTCTGGGATTGCAGCTACCCAAGAAACGTTATTCGTTACATCGTTTTGGCGAATAGCAAGTGTGACATCTTTATCACCAACAAAAACAGTTTGACTACCATCTTCAGCACGTTCGAAAGAAATCGGATGTTTAGCTAAAGCTGTTAAAATTTCTTGAATATTATCTTCCGTTAATTGATTTTGCAAAGCAAGATACGTTGCTGAACGGTACATTGCCCCAGTATCAAGATAAGTATAGCCAAGATTTTTAGCAATAATCTTGGCTACAGTACTCTTTCCACTAGAAGCAGGACCATCAATCGCAATTCTAATTGATTTCATGATTTCCTTTTCTTCCTAATTAATGTAAACTTCATCTCCTGGGTTAGCATACCAATAGCCTGATGTCATGTGATCAGGGTTAAGTTCATAGAGTGTTTCAACTGAAATACCTGCACGTGCCGCAATAGAAGCCGCACCTTCACCAGATAATACGGTAATAGTATCACCGCTACCAGTAGAACTTGAAGATTCAGTTGTATCATCAGAACTTGCTTCTGTTGTTGAGTCGTCAGTTGTTGTTTCAGAAGTTGCTTCTGATGATGAAGCTTCCGACGAAGAAACAACACTAGATGATGATGCTCCGTAGAAATTTGATGTTTCTGATGCTTTATCGCTACCGCGATTTGAAGTGTAAAAAACAACAAACAAAATTGCAACTACAATGACAAAGAAAATACTAAGCAAAGCTGTCAACAAAGGCGTACTGATAACAGAGCCTTTTGTTTTACGGCTGATTTTGATTTCATTATCATCGACTACTTTTTCTTCCCATGGTTGTTTTGCCATAACGTCCCCTTGTTAAATAAATCAATTCATATTACAATAATACTATGAAAGTATCAATAATTCCTGAAAAATGTATTGCTTGCGGCTTATGCCAGACATATTCTAAAGTATTTGATTATCACGATGACGGCATTGTTAAATTTGCTGATTCTGATGAGTTAGAAAAAGATGTTCCTAACTCAGATCAAGACACTCTTGTTGCCGTTAAGTCTTGTCCAACAAAGGCTCTTACAATTTTGTAGGAGCTTTTTTGTTAGCACGATAAACTTCAAAGTAGTCTAGTTTGATAAGATTATCAGTTAATTCTACTTCACCAAGAAAATCAGGATGAACCGCTAAAGCATCTAAAAAGTATTTTTTAGGCCATTTTCTCATATAAAAAATGCGGTCTGGTTGATTTTTGACTTTTAAAACAATACCAGATTTGTTTACTTCAACTTTACTAATCTGCGCAATAGCTAGGCTTGATTTCTTAAAAGGATTTAAAGAAACAATCCGCAATCTTCCGTTTTCTTCAATAACAAAATATCGATGAAAACCAAGACCAACTAAAACAATAAAAATTGCAAACAGAATAAAAAATTGACTCGGTATTTTTGTTCGTTCAAACAGTAATGATAAGCCGATAAACATTGGTGCCACAGCAATTGACCAATAAATGATTGACCAAGATAATTCAGGCTGCCAGTGATATCGTATCTTTCCAAAGATTTTAATCATAACGGTCCTCCATTAGTCCATTCTAACAAACAATACTTACGTAAAGCTTAATATTATTTTTGAACTACTCCAATAATAACATCTACTGCTTTTTCCATCGTTTGAAGACTGACAAATTCAAAACGACCATGCATATTTTCACCACCTGCAAAGAGATTTGGTGTAGGAATTCCCATAAATGAGATTTTTGAACCATCTGTTCCACCACGGATTGGCTCGATAACTGGCTTGATATCCAAGTCTTCCATAACCTCTTTGACGAGTTCAATTGGTGTCATATCTTTTTCAATGACTTTCTTCATGTTGTAATATTGGTCATGAAGATTGATGACAACACATTCCTTGCCAAGTTCAGCATTCATCTTATCTGCAATCTCTTGAACAAGTTTTTTACGATTTTCAAATGAGGCATCTTCAAAATCACGAATAATATATGAACTGTGTGCTTTTTCTACACTACCTTCCATACCATGCAAATGGAAGAATCCTTCATATCCTTCTGTGTTTTCAGGACGATCAGCTTCTGGTAATTGATTATGGAAATCAATCGCTAATTGCAAAGCATTAATCATTTGATTTTTAGCTGTTCCTGGGTGAACATTACGTCCCATAAAATCAATTTCTAAAGCAGCTGCGCTAAATGTTTCATATTGAATTTCACCAAGCGGACCACCGTCAACAGTGTAAGCAAAATCAACATTGAAATCTTCAACATCAAACTTATCTGCACCAGTACCGATTTCTTCATCTGGACCAAAACCAACACGAATTTCACCGTGTTTAATTTCTGGATGAGCTACCAAGTATTCTACAGCTGTCATGATTTCTGCAATCCCTGATTTATCATCAGAACCAAGAAGAGTTGTTCCATCAGTTGTTACCAATGTTTGTCCCAAATAATTATTTAAATTTGGAAATTCTTCTGGACTGAGGGCGTAGCCAGATTGACCAAGTTCGATAGCACCACCAGCATAATTTTCAATAACTTGTGGTTTAATACCTTCAGCGTTAAAATCAGCCGTATCCATGTGTGCGATAAAACCAATTTTACGTGTTTTTGTTGAATCGTTAGCTGGTAAAGTACCAACAAGGTAACCATTAGTCAAATAGTGAACATCTTGCAAACCAACAGCTTCCATCTCTGGCTTCAAAACGTTTAATGCAAAATCTACTTGAGTCTGAGTTGATGGCGTTGTAGTACTATCAGGATTGCTACGTGTATTAACTTTGACGTAACTCAAAAAACGATTTAATAAATTTTCGTAAGACATCATTCACCTCTATTTTTCTCATTACCATTATAGCATAAAAAAACAGTCCAGTGGACTGTTTTTTCACGAGTCTTAAAATTAATAAACGAGTCTTATGCCAGTCCAGTGGACTGTTTTTTCACGAGTCGTGAAATTAAATAAACGAGTCTTATAACAGTCCGGGGGACTGTTTTTTCGCGAGGCTTGAAATTAATAAACGAGCCTTATGATAGTACAGGGGACTGTTTTTTCATGAGTCATATATTTATTCCGACACGTGATAATAGACTTTGTTAGCAAGATCTCCTGAATTTATATCATCAGATAAAATAATACGATCTTTAGAAGTATCTGTGCTATCACTTTGTCCGTTTAAATAATCACTTGTAAAGCTAATATTAGCAGGGACGATATAAAGTGTCTTATTCGTTTTATTTCCTGTTTGAACATCAAGAAGCAAAATACCATTTTGATCAATATCAAGAAAATCTGCTGTTAATCCTTCTGTTGCTAACCCAGCTTCATTAAAGGTCAACACCTCACCAGAAGCATTCTGCCAAATTCCAGACATGGTAGAATAATCTGCTTTCAAAATAGCACCTGTATTGATTGGAGCCAAAGCAACCTCTGTTGATGAGGAGCTTTCTGTCTCTGAGGAAGTTGATTCCGAAGAAGCGACTGATGATGTGCTTGTTTCATTTGAAGTTGATGATTTCTTCACACTACTACTCACTGTAGTAGATGAAGAGCTCTGACTGCTACTATTTTGTGAATGAGTAGAGCATGCCGCCATCAACCCTAATGATAAAAGCAATGTTAGGTAAAGTTTCAATTTCTTTTTCATTGATAACCTCCTTTACCATGTAAAGCGACCAGTATAATCAATGTTTTCATCTAAAGCATGCGATAATTTAGGTGACACACTTGTGTATTGCCATGCCGCTGCTGTTGAATAATAAGCTAATGATTTAGCGGTTTCTTGACTCAAGTAGGTATAACCATAAACATAATGAGCAACCCAGAAGTTTGTCATACCAAATGTTGATGTGCTAACCTTACCACCTTTGATATCCAACCAACTTGCCATTGTGTAGTAGACCAAATCACCATAACCAAGACGAGTCATTTCTTCTTTCCAGGCTTGTGTATTGGCATTAATATCGCCATTTAACATCTCTGAAGATTCCATATCATTTACCATAACTGTTGAACTTGAGAGACCTAATGATTTTGCAACTGAAACGAAGTATTGAGCTTCAGCTACAGCTTCAGCAGTTGTTTCATAGTGTGAATAATGATAAGCTGAAACTTTCAAACCAGCAGCTTGCGCATTGCTAATTTGTGCACTAGCATATGGATTGGTATAGCTTGTTCCTTCTGTTAATTTAACAACTACACCAGTAATTCCTTGACTCTTCAATGACAAGAATTCACTCACAGAAATGACACCATTATGGCTACTGATGTCAATAAAGTATGATGGTTCTTGTTGTACTGGTTTATCAGCGTTAAAGGTATATGTTCCTAGATTGTAACCTGTTGTTGTTCCATCACTAAAATCAACATAGACATGAACAGTATAATCACCCTTGATGTAGTCATGGTATTTTTCATCAACAGTTAAAGTGGCTGTTCCATTAGTGATATCTGAAACTGTATACCAGTGAAGATTAGATTGGTCATCTTCAGACCAGGCAGCCAGACGAATTC
>CAVAFU010000038.1:0-30932 GCA_963588325.1 Oribacterium sp. | reverse complement strand
AACAGAGGCTTACAGCCGAAGAACAAACCACCCGTTGTCACGGGTGGTTTTGATTCAAAAGGGTGTACGAGGATATTTGTTGAAAGATGAAGATCCGATTGATATTGTTAATCATATTCAAAAGTTATTAGCTGACGATAAATATATTGCTATAAGTTCTGAAGTTTTAACGGCTAGTTTTCAACATAAACAAAATGAAGAAGAAATTCCAATGATTACAGAACAGCAGAAGCAGTTGTTGCAAATGGTGGCTGATGGATTGACTAATAAAGAAATTGCCGCGCAGCTTTTTGTTACTGACCGCACGGTAAAAACCTATCTAACGGAACTTTATGAGATTTTTCAAGTTAATAATAGAGCTCAAGCAATTGCTTATGCGATAAGACACAACCTAATTTAAAATTAACCGTTAGAAAAGTTTTGTATTTTTTGCTATGCTAGAATAAAGAACTTATTCGGAAAGTAAACATATGGAACTGAATTATTTTAAAGAATTTATTGCTCTAACTAAAACAGAAAATTATTTAGAGGCAGCAGAAAATCTATTTATCTCACAATCTAGTTTATCTAAGCACATCAAATCTTTGGAAAACGAACTTGGGACGACTTTATTTGATCGAACGACGCGTCAAGTTAAGCTTAATGAGGCGGGCAAAGTTTTTCTAAAATATGCTCAGCAGATGATTGATGTTCAGCACCAATGCAACACGGCGCTTATCAATCTTAAGGAAGCAGAGGAACAAAGCTTGACTATTGGCTCTATTCCGATTATGGCACCCTATGGGATTACTGATATGCTTATTGATTTTAAAAAGGCTAATGTCAAAATTAATTTAAGCATTATAGAGGGCGAAACGGAACAGCTGAAACAGAAACTTCGTAATGATGAATGTGATTTAATTTTTATTCGTCGTTTAGTTGGTCAGAAGGAATCTGCAGAAGATTTGGCTGATTTTGGTGTGATTAACTTTACAACAGATTATTTGGTTGCTGTTTTACCAGTGGATCATCCATTGGCTGATCAGGCATTGATTGATTTGGCTGAATTAAAAAATGAGGAATTTTTATTCTTACCTCCAAAATCAGTCATGCATAATATTTCTCTTCAAGCTTGTCATCAAGCTGGATTTGATCCTGCGATTGCTTATACAGGAAAACGTGCTGAAAATATCATTGACCTTGTTAGTAAAGGAATGGGGGTATCGCTTTTAATGGCTAAGCCTATTTCCTACATTAACGTGCGCCATTTGGTGAAATTGGTTCCCGTTTTTCCTCACATAGAGACAGAAATTGTTATTTACTATAAGAAAGGTGCGCTATTATCAAAAGCAGCTAGTCACTTTTTAGAATTTGTTCAACGATAGAGAAATGAAAGGAATGGTTTGAAGCCATTCTTTTTTATTTATTCTTTTAGAGAATAAATACCTTAAAAAACAGAATTGTAAGCGTTTTACATTCCGAGTAATATAGATATTGCAAGGAGGGACAAAATGAAAGTCAGTAAAAAGAGAGAATTTGTATTTTCTTTGTCAATGGCTTTTGCAATGAGTTTTTGCATGGAATATTACAATCTGTCATTAAATAATGGTGGTGCTAACTATGGCTTGTTTTTAGAGGTTTTAAAGGAAGTTTGGTGGATTACAATCATCGTTTATCTCATTCAAGAGTTTTTTGGTGGGCCAGTAGCGGTGCGTTTGATGTCAATGCTGGCAAAACCTGAGGAGATTCCGATGTTTATGAGACCAACAATACGAAGAATTTGCACGGTTTGTGTGATGTGCCCAAGTATGGCGGTAGTTTCATCGATTTTATTTAAACATCCATGGGGAAATTTTATTCCAACGGTCTTAACGACATTGACATTTAATTTTCCGATGGCATTCTCAATTCAGATTTTTTTATTAGGTCCTGTCCTTAAAAAATTAATTTTGGAGAAGGGAAACAAATAAGTAAGTTTCAGGAAATCATTAGCGACATTTGTAGCTTAGAAAGGTAAATAAGATGGTTATTGATACAAATATTTATTGGTTTGACGAAAAAATTTTCCATGATGATGCTTATGCTGAACAATTTTTGGCTGAAGTTCCTCGGCTTTATCAGACAGAGGGTAAGATGGAACTGTTGCCTAATGGACGTAAGCAAATTGTTATTGAGAAACCTTTTGGCTATGCCAATGTAAATTATGTTGAAGGTGACTATGTTTTGGAAAATATCTTAGCAGATATGGATGAGGCAGGCATCGATATTGGAGTTCTCAAATTACCTTGCTATCATGAATGGCTAAGCTTAGAGCTTTGTAAAAAATTCAATGATGGTATGGCTGACTTTGTGAAACGTTCAGGAGGTCGTTTGCGTGGTTTGGGTGTTGTTCCACCAAGAGCTAGTCAAGCTGTTAAAGATGAAATTGATCGTTGCTTAACAACTTTAGGGTTTACAGGTTTGCAAATGGTAGCTCATTATGGAGATTACTATTTAGATGCCGAACAATTTTCAGACTTTTTTGAATATATCAATGAACTTGGTTTAACAGTTTACATTCACCATACACCAGTTCCTGTAGAGTTTAACCAACTTTATGAATACAACAATGTCAGACGTTCTTATGGTCGTAATGTAGACCAAGGAACAGCAATTATGCGTGAATTATTTAGTGGCTTTTTTGATAAATTCCCTAATATTAAATTTGTTCACTCGATGCTTGGCGGTGGTTTCTTTGCCTTTAAAAATTTGATTTTACCTAAGAGGGCGACAAGTACAGAAGGTGTTCAACGTTTTCAAACAGATAATGGCGACATTGCTCGACATTTGGAAGAAAATCTGTTTTTTGAAATGTCACATGCTCAGCCTTGGGGGAAAGATCAATTAGAGGCGGCCGTTAAAATTCTTGGTGCTGACCATATTGTCTATGGTTCTTCTTATCCTGTTCGAAAAGAATGGTTAACAGATGGTCCAGATTTTGTTAGACAATTGGATATTAGTGATGACGAAAAAGAACTTATTTTGACGGGTAATGCTAAACGATTGTATAGATTGTAAGAAAGGCAAGATTTCTCAATATATAAGTACAACATTTATATTAGACGATTAAAAAATGAATTATTTTTATTGATTTTAGAGTAGTCGCTTGTTAGCGACAATTTAGACTAGGGGAATTTATCCGTCCCCTACATGCCCTGAGGGCAGTGGAAAACCGCGAGCTTTTTACTTTTCTAGGGCTGGTATTTTAAACAAGGAGTAAATAATTATGGTTGCGACAACATCAAATGTGGGATTAACTACAAACAATAGCGGTGGAAAACTTTTACGCTGGAGACAGCGCGTGGGCTATTGGTTGTATGAAACAGGTCGCTTTACTGCTAATTTGTTAATTCAGACTTACTTGATGATTTATATGACAGATACTGCTCGTTTATCCGTAGCTGCTGTCGGAACTCTTTTTCTAGTCTGTAAAATTATTGACGCTGTAACAGATTATTTAGCAGGACTTTTAATTGATAAAACAAACTCACGTCTTGGGAAAAGTCGACCTTGGGCTTTTCTAGGAGTTATTTTGGTTGCGGTTGGTCTTCTTACAGTTTTTAATATTCCAACAAGCTGGACTTCAGGTTCACAATTGGCATATGCTTATATTACTTATTGTGTTTTCTCTCTTGGTTTAACATTTTTAAATATTCCTGAATTTACAATTTTACCAACTTTATCTGATGACCCTGAAGAACGTACAGTGCTTGCGACTTGTCGTCAATTAGCTGGTAATGTTATTAATTTCTTTGGGACAACAATCTTTGCCTCAATGCTTGTTTTCTTTATTGGTAAAGGATTGCAAGGATATGTGCAAGTAGCACAAATCGTGACAGTTTTTGTCGTTGTTTGTATCATTATTAGCTTGTTACTTTTAAAAGAAATTTATGTTGATACTGCTCCATCAGCTGATGATGAAAAAGATCATCCTCAATACAACCTTTTGAAGGCATCTGTTCTTATTCTTAAAAATAAACGTTTTTGGCTTTTTGGCTTGATGGCAGCTTTCATCTCATTTGCTTTCATGATGACGTTGATGTGCGGTGCCTATTATTTCAAAAATGTCATGGATAATCCAGTCATGCAAGGGACTGCAATGATGTGCCTTAGTGGTGCACAATTTGTCGGTATGTTCTTGACACCAATGCTTGGGAAAAAATATTCTAAACGTATCCTTATTATGGTTGGGATTATCTTGGGAGAATTAGGTTATTTTGGACTTTATCTTGCTCAACCTGCGCTTGTTCTAATTTCTTACTTTATCCTTGGTTTTGGTTTCTCAATTGCATTTACAATGTATTTTGCATTGATGCCTGAATTATTTGACTATCTTGAATATGAAATTGGACATCCTGTATCAGGAATTACATCTTCTTTGACACAATATCTTGTTAAAGTTGGTGAAACTCTTAATAATGTTGCAATTGCATGGGTATTGGTCATCGGTCAATATGATGCTTCACTTGAAGTGCAAAAAGCGGTGACTAAGTTTGCCATTCGTCTTAATATTTCACTAATTCCAGGAATTATTGGACTCTTAGGTCTTCTCTGTGTCTTCTTCCTGGATTTAGAAAAACTTTATCCAACAGTTCGTGCAGCTTTGAATAAACGTCAAGGAAAAGTTGAAACAGAAAACGTTCAAAAATAAGTTTGAGGGTTAGATATGAAAAAAATGAAGTTGGTAGTCTTTTTAGGAGTTATGCTGGTTAGTATTTTCGCTTTAGCAGCTTGTTCAACAAATAGTAGTTCTAGCAAATCTAAAACGACAACTATTAATGGCACAAAATATACTTTACTAAAAACATTAGTTGCTAATCGTGATAAGGGATTAACGGATTCCGATTATAACGATTATTTTAGTGGAGATGATTCTAGTGAAGCAATTATGGATATTGTTAAATCAGGTAATGTTTATGTGAATGGCTATCAGATTCCATATTTAACAGATGACGGAGATGCTAGTACGGAAGAATTAACCGTTGATGGTCAGAAAATGATGTGGCTTGATGGTGGTTCTGATTATGAAACGTGGTACTGGAATGCACAGAAAATGTGGCAAGGGTCTGGTCGTGATTTAACGACAACAGCATATGATTTTACGATTAATCTTGGTTACCGTGAAGGTGAAAAGATTAAACTTTATGCTAAAGAAGGCGAAGATACAGCTAGTCTGATTGAATTTACCATTATTGATACTGCTCTTGTAACTGGAGTGGATAAAGATAGTTCTGATGATGCAGTGACTATTACAACGACTTCGGAAACAGATGATGGAGATACAACGGCTACAGTAGAAGTTGCTAGTGATCAATTTGATTCTGACATTGCAGTTGGTGATATTGTCATCCTAACAGATGATGCTAAAACAGGTTTATCAGCCAAGAAGGCAACTGCTGTGACAGGAAGGCTTGTTGAAACAGATGATATCAAAAATCCTCAATGGTTAGCTACAGATTCAGATAAAGCAGTAGATTTTTCAGATGGCTTAATTGACCGTAGCCATGTGCCTGAATATGCTAGAAATACTCAATTCATTCGAGGGCAACGTCGTCTCAATCTTTATGACTATGATTCTGACATTATCATGTGGCAAACAAGTACAGGTTATAGTATTGGATTTACTCGAGGTGATGCGGCAAAAGGTGCACTCGAATATGGGATTAATTATGGCGAATCTCAAACATCAGGTGTTGTAGTGAGTGCAGATGGTAGTGACGTTTCTAGTGATACATATTGGGTGACTCAGGATATTTGGGATGCTTACCAAACAGAATTGGCAACAGCTAAGGCGCTTTTAGAGGATGACTCAGCAACTAACCTAGACTATGATGCTGAAATTTTAAATTTGGCAAATGCTCTTGGTGGTACAGAAGATGTTGGTCAAGATTTTGTCCAAAATCCATTAGGTGTCATTGGTAGTATGCAAAAAGGAACAAAGTCATAACATATTAAAAAATTGAAATTACAAAAATATGATGTTTATAATAAGGTAAATAGCACTGTGATGAGGTGGGACGGCATGATGTCCCACAACTCTCATCAGCATGTGATGCTACGGCTAACTTATTTACAAATACAGAAAGTAGAGGAAAATAATGAATACAATTACAGTAAAAGGTGTTAAGGAAAATTTTGAAATTTCTCGTATTGCGTTTGGAACAGGTTCTGCTTTAAAAGAACTTTCCAAAGCTGAATTCTTCCAACTTTTTGATACTTTTTTTGCAAAAGGTGGAACGGTTTTAGATACAGCACCAGGTTATAATCGAGGTAAAAGTGAAAAATATATCGGTGAATGGATGGCTGAACGTGGTAATCGTGAAAAAGTGATTATTTCTACAAAAGCTTGCCATACGTTTGAAGGTGAACCAAGTCGTTTGACTTTGAAAGATATGCTAGAAGATTTGGAATTGAGTTTGTCACAACTTCAGACAGATTATATTGACCTTTTTTGGATTCATAACGATGATATTTCTAAACCTGTATCTGAAATTATCGATGCCGTCAATGAAGTTATTAAAACTGGAAAAGTACGTGCTGTAGGTTGCTCAAACTGGAGTATTGAACGCATTGAAGCGGCTAATAACTATGCTAAAGAAGCTGGTTTGTATGGCTTCTTTGCTAATCAAATTCAATGGAGCTTGGCGCGTGTTGAAACAGATGATTATAAAAAAGCTTTTAACGCGTTGGTTATGGATGACGAAAGTTATGATTGGTATGTTAAAAACGATGTAGCAGTTTTTGCTTTTAGTTCGGTAGCACAAGGATTCTTCTCTATTGCAGCAAAAGGTGGCTTGGAAGCTTTGCCAGAATTGACACGTAAATTCTTTGAGACACCTAACAATGTTAAACGTCTTGAAAATGTTAAAGCGTACATGGCAAAACACAATGTCCCAGCCTCAGTTCCTGTTATTGGTTATATTACTAACAATAAATTGCCAGGTGTGGCATTAACAAGTGCAACGAATGTTGACATTCTTAATGAAACGTTGGCTGCTGCAGATATTCAATTGACGGAAGAAGAAGTTGATCAATTATTTAATGTTGATTAATAAATTTAAAGTGTCCTAAAGTGGCGGCTATGGTGATACTTTAGATTTAAGAGAGACAATAAAACGTCCTCGATTGCCAATATGACTAAAAACCAAAGAAAGTGTAGTGAAAAATGAACAAATATTATACTTATCCTGACATTGATATGATGTTTATGGATTATTGGAAAAATCGTAATAGCATGGTCTGGCCACTAGGAATTTGGATTAGTGAGCACAGTGGAAAATATTCTCGAGAAGCAGCTAATCTGACTATTTACAATCAACGAACAGATGGGATTTTTAATTCAAAAACTCATAGCAATACTTATCAAGATGTAGTTGATAAATGGCAAAAACAAGGACTTTATCTTATTACAGGCGAAATGGCTGGAGTTTGTTGGGCAGCCATGGTACCCGAAGATGTTCATCTAAAACAAAATAAGACCGCAGAAACCTTAGTGGTTTTACATGAAGGTGATTACAGCAATCCAAATTATTTAATGAATGCCATTGCTTATTATCAAAAATACAATGAATTGGCGTTGAATGAAAATAAGATTGTTCTTTATGTGATGCCTGATGGTGTGGATAAAAATGCTATGTTTATCCCAGTTCTTCAAGAATTGTGTGCGATTTTACATGTGGAACCTGCCAGTATCTTTCTAGATGTTAGTCCTGTTTATCGTTTAAATAAACAACTAGTAGACATTCCTGATTTTCATTATGTTGACCGTCATGGAAAGAAAGTTAATCCAGATCAAGCTGTTGAGGATATTGATGGCATTAAAATGCTAGATATTACTAATCATTGGGCTAATACTAACAGCTCATTAGTTCGTTTTATTAATGGCGGAGCTTTCAACCACCCATTGTTTAATTTGGAAGATTATATTCATTCTCCAGCAGGGCGTCGTGTTGCAGAAGCAGTTGCTTTAGAAAGAGATTTTAAAACACCAGATGACCCAGAACTGTTGGCAAAATGGGAAGAAATGGGGTTACGTTATCGTTCTCATAAAACTCAAGGTGAACAATGGTTAAGTTTTGTACCAAAATCAGCTTTTGATGAGAATGCTGAAAAAGTGCCAGTTGTGGCTATCTTCCAAGAAGTTAATGCAATCAATCCATTCTTATCTGTTTCAGCTTTTGCTAATTTTTATGATTGGTTTGACATTGCCGCTAATGGTGACGTTGCTTTACTCTTTTTTGCTCTAGAATCAGCAGATGATAATGATTTGTATGTAGACATCATTAAAGAGGCTTGTGATTGCTATCCAATAGATGCCGGCCGTGTGTATCTAACAGGTCATTCTCATAATGCTCAGTATGCTTGTGAGTTTGCTCGTAGACATCCTGAAATGTTAGCAGCAATCGCACCGACTGGTATGTCACATACAATCCCTGCTCCCGAGTATTCTTACGAGGTTTTAAAGGTAACGGATGAAATGATTGACCAATCAGCCAAACTTGATTTGCCAATTGTCAATATCAATGGCTACTGTGAAAATGAAGTAGGGTGGTTAGAACAAGATTCTGAACGTTATGGTCTTTTTGTCCAAGCTTTGCAACGTCGTTTTAAAGCTTTCCGTTGTCCTATCCCAAGTATTGAAGAGATAAAAGCTACACGTAGTAGCCAAGATGCTATCACAAAATTAATGGGGATTCCTGCGGATAAGACGTCAGTTCAAACTCGTCTAGGACAAGAATGTTATATCTTGGATATTAAAAACAATGAAGGAAAAGAGCATATGCGTCTAATCTCAATTGAAAAGATGATTCATACACCAGCACCTCAGATGGCAGGCTTGGCTTGGGATTTCTTAAGACGATTTGAACGTGACCTAGAAACTAATGAAATTATTGAGCGTTATTAGTTCAGATTTAAACAAATACTTATCTTTTTACAAAACGAGAGGAGAAAAACATGCCCAAAATTTATTTTAGTGAAAATCCAAATGTTCAACTAGTTCAAAATTTTTATGATTATGTCCGAAAGACTGAAAAATCTTATGATAAAGACAAAATCATTGAATGGGTAGATAGTCATTTGGATGAATTAGGTGATAAAAAGACTTGGTTATTGACAGGTCAAGATTATAAAAGAAGTTATGACGATTGGGAAAAATGGCTTCTAGATAATGATTACAAAGCTGTTATTGACTGCCGAGGTTGGGGACAAGTTCTTTTTGGTGATACGAAGTTTCACTATAAAAATTTGAAAGAAAGACTTGAAGCTAGAGGTGTCAAGGTTTACAGCCTTCACCGTGATTAATGCCATATAAGGCTATCTGGTATTAGAAAGTGAGAGAGAATGGTCGATTTAAGAGCAAAACCATTTTATTTAAATGACAGTGCAGTTCAGTGGGTAGAACAAACACTAGATGATATGACTTTAGATGAAAAGTTGGGACAAGTTTTTATTCAGCTTGCCCAACCTAATAAAGATTATTTAGATAAAAAAATTCTTAGTAAGCATGTTGGAGGGATTCTTTTCCGTCAAAATGAAGCTAAAGTAATCCAAGACACTTTGCGTTATATCCAACAATCGTCAAAAATTCCAGTATTATTTTGCGGTAATTTAGAAGAAGGTGGCATTGGTTTAGCTAAGGAAGGAACTTATTTTTCTAAACAAATGGAAACTATTGCCACTGGGAATTCTGACTTTGCTTATCAAAATGGTCGAGTATTAGCTAAAGAAGCTAGTGCTTTAGGTTGTCATATGTCTTTTGGTCCCGTTGTTGATATGACCATTGATTGGCGTTCAGCAATCACGTCAACTAATACCTACGGAGCTGATGCGAATCAAGTTTTGAAGTATGCTGCTGCAAATATGAAAGGGCAAATGGAAAATGGTATGGTAACAGCAGTTAAACATTTTCCAGGGGAAGGTGCAGATGACCATGACCAACACTACAACTGCGAAGTCAATGAAATGTCTATAGCAGAGTGGGATAATGTTTTTGGTAAAGTTTTCCAAGGATTGATTGATCAAGGAACGATGAGTATCATGCCAGGACATATTGCTCTTCCAAGTTATCAAAAATATTATAAAGAAGATACTAATGGACAGATTATGCCAGCTACTTATTCTAAAGCGTTATTGACTAACCTTCTTAGAGAACAACTTGGTTTCAATGGTTTGATTATTAGTGATAATACTTGTATTGCGGGTGCGAGCAATTATCTTCTACGCTACCAAGCTGTTCCGCAAATGTTAATGGCTGGAATTGACTTGATTTTGTATAGCTTTGATATGGATGAGGATTTGGATTATTTGAAAACAGCACTTCAAGACGGTCGTCTAACAATGGAACGTTTGGATGAAGCTGTTACTCGAAATTTAGCTGTCAAAGCAAGCTTAGGTTTACATGAAAAGCAAGCAGCAGGTACACTTGTGCCAGATGAAGCGGCTTTGGATGTTTTGAATTGTTCAGAACACCAAGAGTTAGCTAGACAATGTGCAGATGAAGCTATAACTTTAGTAAAAGATGGGCAAAATCTCCTCCCCCTAAATGCTAAAGAGCATCAAAAAATTCTGTTAACAGTCATTTCTGACCCTTGGGAACGTAACCATGTTGAAGAAATTGCCAAAGAGCAATTAGAAAAAGCAGGCTTTACAGTCACAATTTCAGATCCTAAAGCTCCAATGCCAGAGGACAATAGTGTCCGTGCTTGGCAGAAAAAATACGATTTATTCCTCTATCTTTCTCACCAAGAATCAGCTCGTAAAGATAAGCTATCGTTGCGTATTAATTGGCATGAAGCAGGTAATCTTCCACGATTTGTTGCGGATATTCCAACATTACATATTAGCTTTGGTAATCCTTTTGAATTATATGATTTACCAAATATAAAAACCTACATTAACGCGTACTGCTTGACGGACATCGTTGTAGAAGAAACGTTGAAAAAAGTTTTGGGACAAAGTTCTTTTAAAGGAATTAGTCCAGTTGATCCTTTCTGCGGAAAAGATTATTTACGATATTGAGTTAGGAAGAATGAATGATGATTGATTTAACTCAAAAACCCTTTTATTTAACGAAAAAACAAAGTGCTGAAATTATTGAACAAGCAAGTCATTTAACTGATGAAGAGAAAATTGGTCAATTATTTTGTTTGTTGGGTTCAATTTATTCAGATGACGAATTAGAACGCTTGGTTTCGGATTATCATGTCAGTGGTTTTCTCTTTAGACCGATGCCAGCAAGCGAATTACAGAAAAAATGGGCACGGTTAGACCAGCTTGCCAAGTTCCCTCTTTTAAAGGCTGCCAATCTTGAAGAAGGCGGTTATGGAGCGAATGAAGAAGGGACTTATTTTGCCAATCCGTTACAAGTTGCGGCGGCTAACGATTTAGAAATTACTAAAAAGTTTGCCAAAGTGTGTGCGGTAGAAGGCATAGCAGCAGGCTGTAATTGGAATTTTGCTCCAGTTAGCGATATTGATTTTAATTACCGAAATCCAATTACTAATGTTCGTACATATGGTTCAGATGTGCAGAAGGTTGTCGACAATGTCAAATGTTATGTACAAACGTTACAAGAATGTGGAATGGCGGCAGCTTGCAAACATTTCCCAGGAGATGGTGTTGATTTTCGTGACCAACATTTACACCCTACTTACAATACTTTGTCAACAGAGGACTGGTATGCTAGTTATGGTCGAGTTTATAAAGAAGCCATTGATGTTGGTTTGTTATCTGTAATGGTTGGACATATTGTTCAGCCAGCATTAGAAAAACAAATGAATGACCAATTAGAACTTGCAGATATGTTACCAGCTAGTCAAAGTAAGGAACTGTTGTCGGGTGTTTTACGAGGAAAGCTTGATTTTAATGGTGTTATCATTACAGATGCGACTATTATGGGTGGTTACTGTATGACACTTCCGCGTAAAGAAGCTCTGGCAGCCTCGATTAATGCTGGATGTGATATGTTCTGTTTCTCAACAGATTTTTATGAAGATTATGAGTATTTGTTAGAAGCTCTACATGATGGAACGTTAGCTAAAAATCGTTTGGATGAGGCGGTTATACGAATCTTGGCTTTGAAGAAAAAATTAGAGCTAATGGCTAAGCCACAAGAATTAATTGAAGCAACAGCATGGCGTAATGAATGTGCTGATAAATCAATAACTTTAGTTAAAGATATCCAACATCTTATTCCATTGAATCAAAAGAAATTCCCTCATATTGAATTGACAGTCGTTGGTAAAGATGAAGTTGCCGAAAGCTATTCAATTAGTTCACTAGCGGAAAATTATTTTAAGAGTCAGGGATTTTATGTTAGTCACTACCATCCTTTAGAAGATGATTTGCATGGAACATCACAATTGTCAAAAGATAAGCTACGCCTTATTTTAGTCAATTGTCCTACAGCTTCTAATCAGACAACGGTTCGTATTAATTGGAGTCCTAAGCATGCGCTTGATATGCCAAGGTTTGTGGATGAGGAAACTTATGCAATGATTTCCTTTAACAATCCTTACCATCTTCAAGATGCTCCAAGAGTTCGAACTTATATCAATGCGTATTCACCGACGAAAGCTAGTATTTTAGCTAGTTTTGATAAATTACTTGGCTATTCTAAGTTTGAAGGCGAAAGTCCAATTGATGCCTTCTGTGGTTTGGCAGACACGCATTTGTGAGGCAGTACTATGAAATCATATAAAGGAATTATATTTGATTTAGATGGCGTTATTTGTATAACAGATGCTTATCACTACAAAGCTTGGAAGTCTATCGCTGATAGTTTAGATATTCCATTTTCGGAAGAAGATAATAGCCGCCTCAGAGGAGTGTCGCGAAAGGAAAGTTTAGAGATTATCCTTGAACGCTACTCTGGTAAGCCATTGACTTCTTTTGATAAAGAACAGCTATGTGAGACCAAAAATAAAATCTATCGTGAAGGCTTGCAGCAATTATCGTCAGCTGATATTAATGAAGGTGTTATTGAAACGTTAAATCAGTTAAAAACATTAGGTTACAAATTAGCTATTGGCTCGTCTTCTCGAAATACTAAAATGATTTTGAAGAAGCTTGGTTTGTTTGACCAATTTGATGCGATTAGTGATGGTAATCAAATTACACATTCTAAACCTCATCCTGAAGTTTTCTTATTGGCAGCAAAGTTACTAGATTTGGAACCCCAAGAATGTTTGGTTGTTGAAGATGCTTTGTCAGGAGTAGAAGCTGGACATGCAGGAGGATTTAAGGTAGCTTGTGTAGGTGATGCTAGTCAAAAACAGGCAGGTGATTTTAACTTGCAAGGTTTATCGGATTTACTAGAAGTTATTAAGTGAGGTACTAAAAATGGAAAAACAGTTAGTCATTTCTGGTGGAACTGCGGGAATTGGCAAGGCAATTTCTGTTTCACTTGCTCAAAAAGGATATGACATTGTCTTTTTGACACATAATATTCCAGCAACAGAAGAGCTTATTAATGAATTAGCAGACCAATTTGGTGGAAATTATGATTATCGTGTTTGTGAAGTGACAAATGAGCTTGACGTTAAGCAAACACTAACTGAGCTAGCGGAAGTGTTTGGTAAAATTGATGTCTTTATCAATAATGCTGGTTATGGTCCTAGTATTCAAGGATACCCTTTGCAAGAAATTACAGAAATCAGTGAAGAAACTTGGAATGGTTATTTAGATAACTGTTTGAAAGGGATTTTTTTCAGCATGAAACAAGAGTTACAAATTCTAAAACAGCAAAAATATGGTGTTATTATTAACACGGTACTAGAGCCTGTAACTTACCACCCAGAACATTTGCTTTATGATATTGCTAAAAATGGCATCAAAACATTAACCAAAACAGCTCAAAATACTATTCCTGACGCCGTTCATATTGCGCTGGTAGAAGGCGATATGACCAAAGGAAATGAAGAGTGGGCACGTATCACAGCAGAAGTTCAATCGATTTGTAAATAAGATACCTCGACAAAAATCAAGTAGTCATAAAAAATTTTTGACGAGGTAGAGTTTGTCAAGCGTTTCTCCAGCTTGACTTTTTTATTAGTGGGAAAGGATATGATAGTTATGTTTAAACGATTAGATTTAACAACGGCACCTGTTTTGAAAAGTCTATTGATATTTTCCTTACCTATTTTAATTTCGAATATTTTTCAACAATTGTACAATACAACAGACACCATGATCGTGGGAAATTTTATGGGAAGTAATTCTCTAGCAGCTATTGGGGCAACTTCGTCTTTATTTGAGTTGATTGTCGGCTTTGCTATCGGTGTTGGAAATGGTATGGGAATAGTAGTAGCGCGGTATTACGGTGCTAGGAAAGAAGAAGAGCTAAAAAAATCAGTAGCAGGTGCTATGGTTGTTGGTGTGGTGCTGACGCTATTTATTATGTTAATTGCTATAACGTTATTGCATCCTCTCCTTAATCTCTTACAAACACCTAAAAATATCATTACTCAGGCTTATGATTATATTTTTCTAATTATGATTTGTGTAGGGGTTACAATAGCTTATAATTTAGGCGCTGGCATCCTTCGAGCTATCGGGGATAGCATGGCTGCTCTTTATATTCTTATTTTTGCGGCTCTATTTAATGTTGTGTTAGATTTGGTGTTTATCCTTAAATGCCATCTGGGAATACAGGGAGCAGCTCTGGCAACAATAGTAGCTCAAGGAGTATCCGCTTTGCTCTGTATCGTTTATATTCTAAAAAAAGCGAGACTACTTATACCGCAAAGACGACATTTTGAAGTAGATAGAAAATTGTATTACGATTTATTAGGACAAGGGATTTCTATGGGGTTAATGACCTCAATTGTTGCCATAGGTTCAGTTATTTTGCAAACAGCAATTAATCAATTGGGAGTCACTATCATCGCTGCGCAAACAGCTGCTAGAAGAATCCAAGGATTTTTCATTATGCCGCTTAATTCAATCGCCTTAGCAATGGTCACTTTTGTAGCTCAAAATTTTGGTGCGAAAAAATTCGACAGAATCAACAAAGCAATAAAAGTCTCTTTGCTCTTGTCAATGTCGTGGAGTGTATTAACGATTACTTTCTTCCTATTGTTTGCTACTCAGATGATTCATTGGATATCAGGGTCAGTAGATGCGGAATTATTAGAAAACGGCACACGTTTTTTACATATTACATCTCTGTTTTATATTGTTTTAGGAATTTTGTACATATTAAGAAATACTTTGCAAGGTCTAGGTGAGAAGGTTATTCCTCTTATATCAAGTGTAATTGAGTTGGTTGGTAAGATTATTTTTGTAGTCTTTATTATCCCGCGGCTAGGCTATTTAGGTGTGATTCTTTGTGAGCCCTTCATATGGGTGGTGATGACAGCGCAGCTAATTTCACTTTATAGAGGAGTTCGAAAAGAAAAACTAAACGTCAATAGTAATATAAACTAATCACATTTTAGTTGATTTTCTTCCTTAATATATGCTAAAAAACAATCAAGTGAAAGCCTGATTGTTTTTATATATAAAATAACTATCTATCTGAAAACATTTTCTTATAAAAAATCGAAAAAAACACAGCAAAAACCTTGCAAACTCTAGTCAAATCTGATATTATATACTGGTGCTGTAAATACAGTAACTTTAGCTATGATACAAGAGGTTGCGACACGCTCGGTTGCATTGCCACGCAAAGACGTGTTGGTTTTCTTGAGGAGCTAGCCTATTATCTTAAATAGACGAAAAGGAGAAAAAGATGGCAAACAAAAAAATCCGTATCCGTTTGAAAGCATACGAACATCGTACACTTGATACAGCGGCAGAAAAAATTGTTGAAACTGCAACACGTACAGGTGCTACAGTTGCTGGACCAGTTCCACTTCCAACTGAACGTAGCTTGTACACAGTTATTCGTGCGACTCACAAATACAAAGATTCACGCGAACAATTTGAAATGCGTACTCACAAACGCTTGATCGATATCATCAACCCAACTCAAAAAACAGTTGACGCTTTGATGAAATTGGATCTTCCAAGTGGTGTTAACGTAGAAATCAAACTCTAATAAGGATTTGATAATTGAGCACAAAAAACGCTCGTTAAAAACTTTTTTGAGCATGAAAAACGCTCATTAAAAACTTTTTAAATAAATAAAGTAAAGGAAATATTCTCTCATGACAAAAGGAATCTTAGGGAAAAAAGTGGGAATGACTCAAATCTTCACTGAATCTGGTGAATTTATCCCTGTTACTGTCATCGAAGCAACTCCAAACGTTGTGCTTCAAGTGAAAACTGTTGAAACAGATGGTTACGAAGCAGTTCAAGTTGGTTTTGACGACAAACGTGAAGTATTGAGCAACAAACCTGCCAAAGGCCATGTAGCAAAAGCTAACACAGCTCCTAAGCGCTTCATTCGTGAATTCAAAAACATTGAAGGCTTAGAAGTTGGTCAAGAAATCACAGTTGACACATTCGCAGCTGGAGATGTTGTTGATGTAACTGGTACATCTAAAGGTAAAGGTTTCCAAGGTGTTATTAAACGTCATGGTCAAGCTCGTGGACCTATGGCTCACGGTTCTCGCTACCATCGTCGTCCAGGTTCAATGGGACCTGTTGCGCCTAACCGTGTTTTCAAAAACAAACACTTGGCAGGACGTATGGGTGGTAACCGCGTGACAATCCAAAACCTTGAAGTTGTCCAAGTTATCCCAGAGAAAAATGTTATCCTTATCAAAGGTAACGTACCAGGTGCTAAGAAATCTCTTATCACTATCAAATCAGCAGTTAAGGCTGCTAAATAAGAAGAAAGGAGAAAACAGTTAAAATGGCAAACGTAAAACTATTTGACCAAACTGGTAAAGAAGTTAGCTCAGTTGAGTTGAACGATGCTATCTTCGGTATCGAACCAAACGAATCAGTAGTATTTGATGTCGTTATCAGCCAACGTGCTAGCCTTCGCCAAGGTACTCACGCAGTTAAAAACCGCTCTGCAGTATCTGGTGGTGGTCGTAAACCATGGCGTCAAAAAGGAACTGGACGTGCTCGTCAAGGTTCTATCCGCTCACCACAATGGCGTGGTGGTGGTGTTGTCTTCGGACCAACTCCACGTTCATACGGATACAAACTTCCACAAAAAGTTCGTCGCCTTGCTTTGAAATCAGTTTACTCAGCAAAAGTTGCTGAAGATAAATTTGTAGCTGTAGAAAGCCTTTCATTTGCAGCTCCAAAAACTGCTGAATTCGCAAACGTACTTTCAGCTCTTAACGTTGATTCAAAAGTACTTGTAATCCTTGAAGAAGGAAACGAATTTGCAGCTCTTTCTGCACGTAACCTTCCAAACGTTAAAGTTGCAACTGCAACAACTGCAAGTGTTCTTGATATCGTAAACAGCGACAAACTTCTTGTTACTAAAGAAGCAATCTCTACAATCGAGGAGGTTCTTGCATAATGAATTTGTACGACGTAATCAAAAAACCAGTAATCACTGAAAAATCAATGTACGACCTCGAAGCAGGTAAATATACATTCGAAGTTGACTCTCGTGCGCACAAACTTTTGATCAAACAAGCTGTTGAAGCTGCTTTTGATGGAGTTAAAGTTGCAAACGTGAACACTGTAACAGTTAAACCAAAAGCAAAACGTGTTGGTCGTTACACTGGTTTCACTTCAAAAACTAAAAAAGCTATCATCACTCTTACAGCTGATTCTAAAGCAATCGAGTTGTTTGCAGCTGAAGCTGAATAATCTAAGGAGGAAATAACGTGGGTATTAAAGCTTATAAACCAACGACAAATGGTCGTCGTAATATGACTTCTTTGGATTTTGCTGAAATCACTACAAGCACTCCTGAGAAATCATTGCTTGTTTCACTTAAAAACAAAGCTGGTCGTAACAACAACGGTCGCATCACTGTACGTCACCAAGGTGGCGGTCACAAACGTCACTACCGTTTGATTGACTTCAAACGTAACAAAGATGGCGTTGAAGCAGTTGTTAAAACTATCGAGTACGATCCAAACCGTACAGCTAACATCGCTCTTGTACACTACACTGATGGTGTGAAAGCTTACATCCTTGCACCTAAAGGTCTTGAAGTTGGTCAACGTATCGTTTCAGGTCCAGATGCAGATATCAAAGTTGGTAATGCTCTTCCACTTGCTAACATCCCTGTTGGTACAGTTATTCACAACATCGAACTTCAACCAGGTAAAGGTGCTGAATTGATTCGTGCTGCTGGTGCATCTGCACAAGTTCTTGGTCAAGAAGGTAAATACGTTCTTGTTCGTCTTCAATCAGGCGAAGTTCGTATGATTCTTGGTACTTGCCGTGCTACAATCGGTACAGTTGGTAACGAACAACAATCACTTGTAAACCTTGGTAAAGCTGGTCGTAGCCGTTGGATGGGTATCCGTCCTACAGTTCGTGGTTCTGTAATGAACCCTAATGATCACCCACACGGTGGTGGTGAAGGTAAAGCACCAGTTGGACGTAAAGCGCCATCTACTCCTTGGGGTAAACCTGCGCTTGGTCTTAAAACTCGTAACAAAAAAGCTAAATCTGACAAACTTATCGTTCGTCGTCGTAACGACAAATAATCAGTTAGCCGCTTAGTTAAATAATCATCCGCCAGCTCGGTAGTGTGCATTTTGCACACAGGCCGCTGTGGTACTATATTTTAAAGGAGAAAACTACAAAATGGGACGTAGTCTTAAAAAAGGACCTTTCGTCGATGAGCATTTGATGAAAAAAGTTGAAGCTCAAGCAAATGACGAAAAGAAAAAAGTAATTAAAACTTGGTCACGTCGTTCAACGATCTTCCCAAGTTTCATCGGTTATACAATCGCAGTTTATGATGGACGTAAACACGTACCAGTTTACATCCAAGAAGACATGGTAGGTCACAAACTTGGTGAATTTGCACCAACTCGTACTTACAAAGGTCACGCAGCTGACGATAAGAAAACACGTCGTTAATAGGAGGAGGACACAATGGCAGAAATTACTTCAGCTAAAGCAATGGCTCGTACAGTCCGTGTTTCACCTCGTAAAACACGTCTTGTACTTGATCTTATCCGTGGTAAGAACGTTGCTGACGCAATCGCAATCTTGAAATTCACTCCAAACAAAGCAGCTCGCGTAGTTGAAAAAGTTCTTAACTCTGCTATCGCTAACGCAGAAAACAACTTTGGTTTGGAAAAAGCTAACTTGGTAGTATCTGAAACTTTCGCAAACGAAGGACCAACAATGAAACGTTTCCGTCCACGTGCTAAAGGTTCAGCTTCACCAATCAACAAACGCACAACTCACGTAACAGTAGTTGTGGCAGAAAAATAAGGAGGTAAAATCGTGGGTCAAAAAGTACATCCAATTGGTATGCGTGTCGGAATCATCCGTGATTGGGATGCGAAATGGTATGCTGAAAAAGAATACGCGGATTACCTTCATGAAGATCTTGCAATCCGCAAATTCATTCAAACAGAATTGGCAGACGCTTCAGTTTCACGTATTGAAATTGAACGTGCTGTAAATAAAGTTATTGTTTCACTTCATACTGCTAAACCAGGTATGGTTATCGGTAAAGGTGGAGCTAACGTTGACGCTCTTCGCGCTAAACTTAACAAATTGACTGGAAAACAAGTTCACATCAACATCGTTGAAATCAAACAACCTGATTTGGACGCACACCTTGTTGGTGAAAACATCGCACGTCAACTTGAACAACGTGTTGCTTTCCGTCGTGCTCAAAAACAAGCTATCCAACGTACAATGCGTGCAGGTGCTAAAGGTATTAAAACTCAAGTATCTGGTCGTTTGAACGGTGCTGATATCGCTCGTAGCGAAGGTTACTCTGAAGGAACTGTTCCACTTCACACACTTCGCGCTGATATCGATTATGCTTGGGAAGAAGCTGATACTACTTACGGTAAACTTGGTGTTAAAGTTTGGATCTACCGTGGTGAAGTTCTTCCAGCTCGTAAAAACACTAAAGGAGGCAAATAACAAATGTTAGTACCTAAACGTGTTAAACACCGTCGCGAATTCCGTGGAAAAATGCGCGGTGAAGCTAAAGGTGGTAAAGAAGTCGCATTCGGTGAATACGGTCTTCAAGCTACTACTAGCCACTGGATCACAAACCGTCAAATCGAAGCTGCCCGTATCGCAATGACTCGTTACATGAAACGTGGTGGTAAAGTTTGGATTAAAATCTTCCCACACAAATCATACACTGCTAAAGCTATCGGTGTACGTATGGGTTCTGGTAAAGGTGCTCCTGAAGGTTGGGTAGCACCAGTTAAACGTGGTAAAGTTATGTTCGAAATCGCTGGTGTACCTGAAGAAGTTGCACGTGAAGCGCTTCGCCTTGCTAGCCACAAATTGCCAGTTAAGACTAAATTCGTGAAACGTGAAGCAGAATAAGGAGAAAACATGAAACTTCAAGAAATTAAAGATTTTGTTAAAGAGCTTCGTGGTCTTTCTCAAGAAGAACTTGCTAAGAAAGAAAACGAACTTAAGAAAGAACTTTTCGATCTTCGTTTCCAAGCTGCAGCAGGTCAACTTGATCAAACTGCCCGTTTGAACGAAGTTAAAAAACAAATTGCACGTGTTAAAACAGTGCAATCTGAAAAGAAATAATAGATTGGGAAAGGAGAAATTCTAATAATGGAACGTAATCAACGTAAAACCCTTGTTGGACGCGTAGTATCTGACAAAATGGATAAAACAATCACTGTTGTAGTTGAAACTAAACGTAACCACCCAGTCTATGGTAAACGTATCAACTATTCTAAAAAATACAAAGCACATGATGAAAACAACGTTGCTAAAGAAGGCGATATCGTTCGTATCATGGAAACTCGTCCACTTTCAGCTACAAAACGCTTCCGTCTTGTAGAAGTTGTGGAAAAAGCTGTTATTATCTAATCAAACTAAAAGGAGAAATTTGAAATGATTCAACAAGAAACTCGCTTGAAAGTTGCTGATAATAGCGGTGCTCGTGAGATCTTAACTATCAAAGTTCTTGGTGGTTCAGGACGTAAATTCGCTAACATCGGTGACGTAATCGTTGCTTCTGTAAAACAAGCTACTCCTGGTGGAACTGTTAAAAAAGGTGATGTCGTAAAAGCTGTTGTAGTTCGTACTAAATCAGGTGCACGCCGTCCAGATGGTTCATACATCAAATTTGACGACAACGCTGCAGTAATTATCCGTGATGACAAAACTCCTCGCGGAACTCGTATCTTCGGCCCTGTTGCACGTGAATTGCGTGAAGGTGGCTTCATGAAGATCGTATCACTTGCACCAGAAGTACTTTAATCAATAAATAAACACAAACTAAGTCCCCTGCTTTTGCAGGGTGCCCATTAGGGCGTAAGAAATAATAGGAGAAAAACCAAATGTTTGTAAAAAAAGGCGATAAAGTTCGCGTTATTGCTGGTAAGGACAAAGGCGTTGAAGCTGTAGTTCTTAAAGCCCTTCCTAAAGTCAACAAAGTTGTTGTCGAAGGTGTTGCTATTGTTAAAAAACATCAAAAACCAAACAACGAAAACCCTCAAGGTGCTATCGTGGAAAAAGAAGCGCCAATCCATGTGTCTAATGTACAAGTTCTTGACAAAAATGGTGTAGCAGGACGTGTTGGTTATAAAGTTGTAGACGGCAAAAAAGTTCGTTACAACAAAAAATCAGGCGAAGTGCTTGATTAATCACGAAGGAAAGGAGAAAGTATAAGTAATGGTAAATCGTTTAAAAGAAAAATACACTAACGAAGTTGTTCCTGCTTTGACTGAAAAATTTAACTATACTTCAGTTATGGCTGTACCAAAAGTTGAGAAAATCGTTCTTAACATGGGTGTTGGTGATGCTGTAAATAATGCTAAAAACCTTGAAAAAGCTGCTGCTGAATTGGCACTTATTTCAGGTCAAAAACCATTGATTACTAAAGCTAAGAAATCAATCGCTGGCTTCCGTCTTCGTGAAGGTGTAGCGATCGGTGCAAAAGTTACCCTTCGTGGTGAACGTATGTACGAATTCTTAGATAAATTGGTTACTGTTTCACTTCCACGTGTACGTGACTTCCACGGTGTTCCAACAAAATCTTTCGACGGACGTGGTAACTACACACTTGGTGTGAAAGAACAATTGATCTTCCCAGAAATCAACTTTGATGATGTTGATAAAGTACGTGGTCTTGATATTGTTATCGTAACTACAGCTAACACTGACGAAGAAGGTCGTGAATTGCTTAAAGGCCTTGGAATGCCTTTTGCAAAATAATTTAGGAGGTAAATCAATTGGCTAAAAAATCTATGATTGCTAAGAATCATCGCCCTGCGAAATTCTCTACGCAAGCTTACACTCGTTGCGAACGTTGTGGCCGTCCACATTCAGTTTACCGCAAATTCAAACTTTGCCGTGTTTGCTTCCGTGAGTTAGCTTACAAAGGACAAATCCCAGGCGTTACCAAAGCTTCTTGGTAAGTCGATGATATAAACAACCTGATGAACACGTAAAAATAGGATGCCTAAATTCCTATTTTACAACGTTCATGGGAGTTCAGAATTAAACTGAACAATCTGCCCTAGGGCAACATTAACTAGCAAGTGAAACATTCAAACTACTAGTAAGAGGAGAAAATATACAATGGTTATGACTGACCCAATTGCAGACTTTTTGACACGTATTCGTAACGCTAACCAAGCAAAACACGAAGTGTTGGAAGTACCTGCTTCAAACATTAAAAAAGGAATTGCTGAAATTCTTAAACGCGAAGGTTTCGTGAAAAACGTTGAAGTTATCGAAGATGACAAACAAGGTATCATCCGTGTATTCCTTAAATACGGACAAAACGGTGAACGTGTTATCACTAACTTGAAACGTATCTCTAAACCAGGTCTTCGTGTTTACGCAAAACGTGAAGATGTTCCTAAAGTTCTTAACGGACTTGGAATTGCAATCATCTCTACATCAGAAGGTCTTTTGACTGACAAAGAAGCTCGTCAAAAGAACGTTGGTGGAGAAGTTATTGCTTACGTTTGGTAAGATAAAAGACTTATTTCAATTTTCATTGAGAAAAGTTTCTTACTAAAATTAATGGACTATCAGTACAGTTAATCTGTATGAATAGTTGCCCCGTGAAAACTCGTCGCATATGCGGCTTGACAATCTAACAGGAGAAAATAAAAACTATGTCACGTATTGGTAATAAAGTTATCAACTTGCCTGCTGGTGTTGAAGTTACTAACAACAACAATGTAGTAACTGTTAAAGGACCTAAAGGCGAACTCACTCGTGAGTTTGATAAAAATATTGAAATCAAAGTTGAAGGCACTGAAGTTTCACTTCACCGTCCAAACGACTCAAAAGAAATGAAAACAATCCATGGTACAGCTCGTGCTAACTTGAATAACATGGTTGTTGGTGTTTCTGAAGGTTTCAAAAAAGAACTTGAAATGCGCGGGGTTGGTTACCGTGCACAACTTCAAGGTTCAAAACTTGTACTTTCTGTCGGTAAATCTCACCAAGACGAAGTAGAAGCTCCAGAAGGAATTTCATTTGAAGTACCTGCTGCAACTTCTATCGTTGTTAACGGTATTAATAAAGAAGTTGTTGGTCAAACAGCAGCTTACATCCGTAGCCTTCGTGCTCCAGAACCTTACAAAGGTAAAGGTATCCGTTACGTTGGTGAATACGTACGTCGTAAAGAAGGTAAAACTGGTAAATAATAGATTATGGGAACTTTTGCGAGATGTTTTCTCGCAAAGCCCATGCTCTATCGTTTATAATATGTCGTTTTGACATTAATCAATTAATTAAGAGGTGAAAATTGTGATTTCGAAACCAGATAAAAATAAAATCCGCCAAAAACGCCACCGTCGCGTTCGCGGTAAACTCTCTGGAACTGCTGATCGCCCACGTTTGAACGTTTTCCGTTCTAATACAGGCATCTACGCTCAAGTTATTGATGACGTAGCGGGTGTAACGCTCGCAAGTGCATCAACTCTTGATAAAGAAGTTTCTAAAGGAACTAAAACAGAACAAGCCGTTGTTGTCGGTAAACTTGTTGCTGAACGCGCAGTAGCTAAAGGTATTTCTGAAGTGGTGTTTGACCGCGGTGGATATCTCTATCACGGACGTGTTAAAGCTTTGGCTGACTCAGCTCGTGAAAACGGATTGAAATTCTAATAGGGAGGACACTTAATAATGGCATTTAAAGATAATGCAGTTGAACTTGAAGAACGCGTTGTTGCTATCAACCGTGTTACAAAAGTTGTTAAAGGTGGACGTCGTCTCCGCTTTGCTGCTCTTGTAGTTGTTGGTGATCGTAATGGTCGTGTAGGTTTCGGTACTGGTAAAGCTCAAGAAGTACCAGAAGCTATTCGTAAAGCTGTTGAAGACGCTAAGAAAAACTTAATCGAAGTACCTATGGTTGGTACAACAATTCCTCACGAAGTTCGTTCAGAATTTGGTGGAGCTAAAGTATTGTTGAAACCTGCTGTAGAAGGTGCTGGGGTTGCCGCTGGTGGTGCTGTACGTGCCGTCATCGAATTGGCAGGTGTTGCAGATGTTACATCTAAATCACTTGGTTCAAACACTCCAATCAACATCGTTCGCGCAACTGTTGAAGGTTTGAAACAACTTAAACGTGCAGAAGACGTTGCTGCTCTTCGCGGTGTTTCAGTTTCTGATTTAGCATAAGAAAGGGGATAATAATGGCTCAAATTAAAATTACTTTGACTAAGTCTCCAATCGGACGCATTCCTGCACAACGCAAAACAGTTGCTGCTCTTGGACTTGGTAAATTGAATAGCTCAGTTGTCAAAGAAGACACACCAGCTATCCGTGGAATGGTTACTGCAGTTTCACACTTAGTAACTGTTGAAGATGTTAAATAATTAACATAATAATTTAGGTTTAAGTCGCGGAGAGTTCTCTTGCGACTTAAACTAGATATAGTATAGGCGAGTTTCTATGGGGAGTCCTTTCCCCTCATAGAGGCGCTAGCATTTTACAAATAAGGAGAAAATTAATAATGAAACTTCATGAACTTAAACCAGCAGAAGGTTCTCGTAAAGTACGTAACCGTGTAGGTCGTGGTACTTCATCTGGTAATGGTAAAACAGCTGGACGTGGTCAAAAAGGTCAAAAAGCTCGTAGTGGTGGTAAAGTACGTCTTGGTTTTGAAGGTGGACAAACTCCATTGTTCCGTCGTATGCCAAAACGTGGTTTCTTGAACATTAACGCTAAAGAATACGCTCTTGTAAACCTTGACCAACTTAACGTCTTTGAAGATGGTACAGAAGTAACTCCAGTAGTTCTTAAAGAAGCTGGAATCATCCGTGCTGAAAAATCAGGTGTTAAAGTTCTTGGTAACGGCGAATTGACTAAAAAATTGACTGTTAAAGCAGCTAAATTCTCAAAATCTGCTGAAGCAGCTATCACTGCAAAAGGTGGTTCAATCGAAGTCATCTAATGAGGAGGACTTAGTATGTTCTTTAAATTACTTAAAGATGCACTAAAGGTAAAAAATGTAAGAAATAAAATTTTCTTCACACTTTTTATCATCTTGGTTTTCCGCATTGGAACGCATATTACTGTGCCAGGTATCAATGCGAAAAGTCTTGAACAATTAGGGGAGCTTCCCTTCTTGAATATGTTGAACCTTGTTTCTGGTAATGCTATGAGCAACTTCTCTGTATTCTCTATGGGTGTTAGCCCATACATCACAGCATCCATCATCGTTCAACTTTTACAAATGGATATCTTACCTAAATTTGTCGAATGGAGTAAACAAGGTGAAGTAGGACGCCGTAAACTTAATCAAGCAACGCGTTACATTTCACTTGTCCTAGCTTTTGTCCAATCTATTGGTATTACAGCAGGATTTAATACTCTTTCAAGTATTTCGTTGGTATCAACGCCAAATGTTAAGACTTATCTTCTCATTGGTGCCTTGTTAACAACAGGTAGTATGATTGTGACATGGCTTGGTGAGCAAATCACTGACAAAGGTTTTGGTAATGGTGTCTCAATGATTATCTTTGCAGGTATCATTTCATCGATTCCAAATGCTATTTCAACAATCTATGAAGATTTCTTTGTGAATGTACGTTCAAGTGATTTATTATCTTCATACATCTTTGTAGCTTTGTTGATTGTAGCAGTATTGGCAATTGTATTCTTTACAACCTTTGTTCAACAAGCAGAATACAAAATTCCAATTCAATATACAAAACTTGTTCAAGGTGCGCCTACAAGTTCTTATCTTCCTTTAAAAATTAATCCAGCCGGCGTCATTCCCGTTATCTTTGCCAGCTCGATTACAACAATTCCAAGTACGATTATTCCGTTGATTTCAAATGGTAAAGACATTCCATGGTTAACAACGCTAGAATCATTCTTAAATTACCAAACACCAAGTGGTATGGTAGTTTATGCGGTACTAATCATCTTATTCTCATTCTTCTATACTTTTGTGCAAGTAAATCCCGAGAAAACAGCAGAAAACTTGCAAAAAGGTGCGTCATATATTCCTAGTGTTCGACCTGGACGCGAAACAGAAGAATATTTGTCTTCATTATTGAAGAAATTAGCTACCGTAGGTTCAATTTTCTTGGCGTTCATTTCATTGACACCAATTGTTGCACAACAAGCAATGAACCTATCTAGCAGCATTGCCCTTGGAGGAACAAGTCTACTTATCTTGATTTCAACAGGCATTGAAGGAATGAAACAACTTGAAGGTTATCTCTTGAAGAGACAGTATGTTGGTTTCATGAACACAGCAGAATAGAATATAGGTTGACCTAGTCAACCTTTCTATTTTGTTTTTGAATAAGTTTAGCACTTCGGTGTTAAATTTATTTAAAAATAAAATAAGGAGACTATCATGAATCTTTTAATCATGGGTTTACCAGGTGCTGGTAAAGGAACTCAAGCAGCAAAAATTGTTGAAGAATTTGGTGTAGCTCATATTTCTACTGGAGATATGTTCCGTGCTGCAATGGCAAACAAAACTGAAATGGGTGTCCTTGCAAAATCATTCATCGATAAAGGTGAACTTGTACCAGACGAAGTTACTAACGGTATCGTTAAAGAACGTTTAGCACAAGATGACATCGCAGAAAAAGGCTTTTTGCTTGATGGCTATCCACGTACTATCGAACAAGCACATGCTTTGGATGAAACACTCAGCAACTTGGATCTTAAATTAGATGGTGTTATTAACATTGACGTTAACCCAGAATCACTTATTGAACGTTTGTCAGGACGTTTCATTTGCCGTTCTTGTGGAGCAACATATCATAAAGTATTCAATCCAACAAAAGTTGAAGGAACTTGTGATGTATGTGGCGAACATGAATTTTACCAACGTGAAGATGACAAACCTGAAACTGTAAAACGTCGTCTTGATGTTAATATCGCTCAAGGTGCACCAATCATCGAACACTATCGCAAAGCAGGTATTGTCTTTGATGTTCAAGGTAACCAAGCTATTGATGATGTATTTGCTGATATTGAAAAAGCAATCTCATCATTAAAATAATTTAAGAAGTTTCTACTTGCACAAGTAGAAAAGACATGATATAATAGGCTAGTCTGGCTTATAATTGTTACCTCTGTGCTCAGAGGAAATCAAATCGAAATTTAGGGGGTACTTTTGCGTGGCAAAAGAAGATGTGATCGAAATTGAAGGTAAAGTTGTTGAGACGATGCCTAATGCAATGTTTACTGTTGAGTTAGAAAATGGACACCAAATCTTGGCAACTGTATCAGGAAAGATCCGTAAAAACTACATTCGTATTTTGGTAGGTGACCGTGTTACTGTTGAAATGAGTCCTTATGACTTAACACGTGGACGCATCACATACCGCTTTAAATAATCGAAATAATTGGAGGGATTAAAAAATGAAGGTAAGACCATCAGTCAAACCAATTTGCGAATACTGTAAAGTTATTCGTCGTAACGGTCGTGTTATGGTAATTTGTCCATCAAATCCAAAACACAAACAACGTCAAGGATAATATAGAAAGGAGAAAAAATGGCTCGTATTGCTGGAGTTGATATTCCAAATGAAAAACGTGTAGTAATTTCACTTACTTATGTGTATGGTATCGGTCTTGCTACTTCTAAGAAAATCTTAGCTGCAGCTGGTGTTTCAGAAGATATCCGTGTTAAAGATTTAACATCAGACCAAGAAGATGCTATCCGTCGTGAAGTTGATGCAATTAAAGTTGAAGGTGACCTTCGTCGTGAAGTTAACTTGAACATCAAACGTTTGATGGAAATCGGTTCATATCGTGGTATCCGTCACCGTCGTGGACTTCCTGTCCGTGGACAAAACACTAAAAATAACGCTCGCACTCGTAAAGGTAAAGCTGTTGCGATTGCAGGTAAGAAAAAATAAAATAGGAGGTAAAAAAATTGGCTAAACCAACACGTAAACGTCGTGTGAAAAAGAACATCGAATCTGGTGTTGCTCATATTCACGCTACATTCAATAACACTATTGTTATGATTACAGATGTGCATGGTAATGCAATTGCTTGGTCATCAGCTGGTGCTCTTGGATTCAAAGGTTCTCGTAAATCTACTCCATTCGCTGCACAAATGGCTGCTGAAGCTGCTGCAAAATCTGCACAAGAACATGGTCTTAAAACCGTTGAAGTTACTGTAAAAGGTCCTGGTTCAGGTCGTGAGTCTGCTATTCGTGCTCTTGCTGCTGCTGGTCTTGAAGTGACTTCAATCCGTGACGTTACTCCTGTGCCACATAATGGTGCTCGTCCTCCAAAACGTCGTCGTGTGTAATCGTAATTGTTAATAGTACACAAGATTCGTTTCGAGGGAGTATAATAAATGATTGAGTTTGAAAAACCAATAATAACAAAAATTGATGAAAATAAAGATTACGGCAGATTTGTCATTGAACCACTTGAACGTGGATATGGGACAACTCTAGGTAATTCTCTTCGTCGTGTACTCTTGTCTTCACTCCCAGGTGCGGCAGTAACATCAATTAAAATTGATGGAGTACTCCACGAATTTGACACTATTCCAGGTGTACGCGAAGATGTTATGCAAATCATCCTTAATATTAAGGGACTTGCAGTAAAATCTTATGTTGATGATGAAAAAGTTATCGAACTTGATGTTGAAGGTCCAGCAGAAGTTACTGCAGGGGACATTTTGACTGATAGCGATGTAGAAATCGTCAACCCTGACCACTATCTCTTTACAATTGCTGAAGGACATAGTTTGAAAGCTACAATGACTGTTGCTAAAAAACGTGGTTATGTTCCAGCAGAAGGTAATAAAAAAGAAGATGCTCCAGTGGGAACATTGGCTGTAGATTCAATCTACACACCAGTGAAAAAAGTTAATTATCAAGTTGAACCTGCTCGTGTAGGTAGCAATGATGGCTTTGATAAATTAACAATCGAAATCATGACAAATGGCACAATCATTCCTGAAGATGCTTTAGGTCTTTCTGCTCGTGTCTTGATCGAACACTTGAACCTCTTTACTGACCTTACAGAAGTAGCTAAAAATACTGATGTAATGAAAGAAACTGAGAAAGTGAACGATGAGAAAGTGCTTGACCGTACCATCGAAGAACTTGATTTGTCAGTCCGCTCATATAACTGTCTTAAACGTGCAGGTATCAATACTGTATTTGATTTGACAGAAAAAACTGAGCCCGAAATGATGAAAGTCCGTAACCTTGGTCGTAAGAGCCTTGAAGAAGTCAAAGTTAAACTTGCTGATCTTGGACTCGGACTCAAAAACGATAAATAATATAGGAGGATAAAATGGCTTACCGTAAACTAGGACGCACTAGCTCACAACGTAAAGCAATGCTTCGTGATTTGACAACAGATCTTTTGATTAACGAATCTATTGTAACAACAGAAGCTCGTGCTAAAGAAATCCGTAAAACAGTTGAAAAAATGATTACTTTAGGTAAACGTGGTGATCTTCATGCTCGTCGTCAAGCTGCTGCTTTCGTACGTAATGAAATTGCATCTGAAAACTTTGATGAAGCTACTGAAAAATACACTTCACAAACAGCTCTTCAAAAACTTTTCGATGAAATTGCACCTCGCTATGCAGAACGCAACGGTGGATACACTCGTATTCTTAAAACAGAACCTCGCCGTGGTGATGCTGCCCCAATGGCAATCATTGAATTAGTATAATTTTTATCAATTTTGTTGAGTGTTATGATGATGGGACCGAAAGGTTCTTAGTCTAGCTCTGGTCTACCGCTAGGATTTATTCCTAGCGGGAACACTCATCATATTGGTGATTTTGATTTAGTAACGCTTGTTTACGAAATGTCTCTAGATTAGAAACACTTCGTAAGCAGGCGTTTTTTTGCTATCAAAACCGAAGCTATTAGTTGAAAATTAATTATATATGTGGAGAAACCCCAGTTTAGTTGTTAAAATGAATTTTAAGCCCTTTTGAACGCCTCTAAACGTTTTTAAGGTGACTTTTCCAAGCACCTATTATAATTAGCTATAACCCCCAAAATAGGGCTTTTTAACTTATGATAAGGCAGAAATTCAATTAAGGATGTTTAGAGGCTATCTTGGAGCCGTATTTGGCTCATTTCCGTGCTATAGAACTTACTAGGAGTGTAATTTGATTTTTTATAAATTTCTAACGATATCTTCAAATAAAATATTTTATCGTTGCTTTTTGGAGTAGATTATCTAAATTTTTATTCGACTAGAAGAAAAATTTAAAGCAAAAATAGAGTTTGAAAAATTTTCTAAGACCTATTTTGATATTTTTAACCCCAAAATTTTGTGTCATAATAGTAAATTTATAATAAATTACTGGATATTTTAGTAGAAAAAATAAATTTATAGTGGAAATTTTAGTGTAATTGGAATAAAAAAATGATATTTTTTATTCCAATTACACCCATAAAAGTCTATAT
>CAVAFU010000037.1:0-50517 GCA_963588325.1 Oribacterium sp. | reverse complement strand
GGGCAAACGTGCCTTTTTAAGAACCCTTCAACCCTTTTTTCAGGATTTTAATGAGGGATGATGACTGTGTATTGAGAGAGGGGAAATTTGTTAACAAATATAAAAAAAGCAGTTCGTATTGAACTGCTTTTCGTGATTAAAGGAAATAAGTTAAATTCTAAACTGGTGCGGCATAGACACCGTAAATTTCAGTATAAGCAGATGTGAATAGAAGAACTTTTCCCATATCGTAGATACTGACACCATATTTAGAGAAAGCTGCGGCAACATCGCTATAGTTATAATAAGCGACATTGTTTTCGCCGTATTCAATAGAACTTGGTTCAACAGCAACATCCCAGCTGTAAGAATAAGCATTTTCAACAACAAGTTTTGGTGCGTTTTGACCTCGATAGAGAACTACGATTTTATAATCGTTGTTGATATAGTTTAGAGTGTTAGGAATTTCTTGTGATTGCCATGCTTGTAAGCAAGCTGCTCCGTTAGCACCAAATAAATCTTTCCATGAATAATCTTTTTCTGAGCCTGAATTACCACCAGTATTTCCTGTATTTCCAGTGTTTCCACTGTTACCAGTATTGCCAGTATCAGTTGAGGTATTCTTTTTGGCATTGTTTACGAGTGTTGAAACAACGCTTTTAGCATTTTCATAAAGTTCATTTGTTGAGCGGTTAATGAAACCGAAATTCTCACTTGATGAATAGTCACTATCAGAATTATTATCCCAAAGTACACAAACAAAGCCAGCATCAGTAGCCTGAGTCATGTAATCTTTTGCCCAAGTGACGCGTTCACTTGTATTATTGAAATCTGAGGCACCAAATTCACCGATGATAATTGGAGCATTTTTTTCGTTTTGGATCTTTTTAAGATCGTTCATAATACTTTTTAGAGTATCTGGATTGTAGCCACCGTATTTGTTATTACTTTGGTATTTGTGGCTTTCGCTTGAGTCCATAGTGAATGAATATGGTTCGTAGGCATGAACAGAAATAGCGATATTTCCACTGTTATTAGGAATATTAAGATGGCTTAGTGCTTCGTAGTTATCTGTTGCATGATAAGAAGGAATCATCAACAAACGTTCAGAGTTGTGACCAGAAGTGTTACTTCTTACAGTTGAGACGAATGTACTGTTAAGTTGATTAATATAATCCCATGAATATGAATCTCCATTTCCCCATTCTACAGAGGAGTCGTAAGTTTGTCTTGGCTCATTCATTCCTTCAAAAATAAGACGTTGGTCATAATTAGCAAAAGTGTTTGAAAGTTGTTGCCAAATATCTTTTAGTTTAGTTTTCGCAGTCGCAAGATTTGAATCATTAAAGTGATCTACGTTAACCCAATTTTCATGGTGAACGTTGATAATGACGAACATGTCATTATTGTAAGCATAGTCAACTGTTTTTTTGACATAATTTAACCAATCTTGGTTAATTTCGTAAGTTTGTGTAGCGTTATTATAAGTAAGGTGTTGATACCAAGTTATTGGAATTCTTACTGTGTTGAATCCCAATGATTTTACTTTATCAAAAAGTTGTTGTGTTGGTTCAGGATTTCCCCAAGCAGTTACAGATTGAACTGGAGTAGGATTATCAGACCAATAGGTTGCATCTAATGAGTTACCTAAGTTCCATCCGATTGTCATTTTACTTGTGAGTTCCCAAGAGTTAAGTCCAGTAGTTGCAGCATAAGCTACATTGGTACTACTGTCAATAGCAAAGAGTGTCACTAGAGCCATTATTAGAGTAGAAAAAGCTGTAGTGAATTTTTTTAAATTCTTTGTTACTTTGTACATGTTTAGCTCCTCTGTTAGAATGTGAAAAGTTTTTGGTATAAACGTTTATAGCAATATCGACGATTCTCCTGATATGAAGCATAATCAGGATGTTCCGCTTAGATAGCGGTTACATATGTATAATATTAGCCTATAGCATTTACTTTCTAATGTCAATACAGTTAAAATAGTGATTTTTGCTTGAAAAAATAGTGGTTAAAAATTTGTTTCCTATATGGGAAAGAATCTTTTATAATATTTAAAGTTTGAACTTGGCGTTGATAATGAAAAAATAAAAGTCTGAAACATTATTGTTTCAGACTTTTGAATATGTAGAATTAGTTTTGTTCGTCAGTGAAGAAAGCATTATATAACGCGCGTACGGCTTGTTTTTCTTGTTCTGTTTGTGTTACAAACATGACAGAAACTTCGCTTGAACCTTGAGAAATCATTTCAAGGTTAATGTGTTTATCAGATAGAGCTTTGGTTGCTGTAGCGGTAACGCCAATATGGTTTTTCATGTCTTCACCAACAATCATGATGATTGAAAGGTTGTGTTCGATATCGACTTCATCAACGCCTAATTCTCGTGTAAGGTAAGAGATAATTTCTTGTTCTTTGATTGGAGTTAGTTCACGTTCACGGACGATAACTGACATATCATCGATACCTGTTGGCATGTGTTCCCAACGGATATTGAGGTCTTCTAAGATTTGAAGAACTTTACGACCAAATCCGACTTCACGGTTCATGAGGTATTTAGACATGTTAATACTTGCGAAGTTATCATCTGCGGCAATACCGATGACAGGAACGGTTGCACCGCTATGTTTTAAGGTAATACGTGTTCCTGGGTGTTCAGGGTTATTAGTATTTTTGATGACAAGAGGAATTTTACCACGGTAGGCAGGAATTAAGGCTTCGTCGTGAAGAACTGAAAATCCTGCATAAGCAAGTTCACGCATTTCTCTGTATGTTAATTCTTTGATAGTGTGAGGTTTGTGAACGACACCTGGGTGGGCTGCAAAAATACCGTTAACATCAGTAAAGTTTTCATATAAATCAGCTTTTACACCAGCAGCAACAATAGAACCTGAAATGTCTGAACCACCACGTGAGAAGGTACAAATTTGACCATCTGTTGTGACACCAAAGAAACCTGGGATAACGAGGACTTCTTCAGAATCACGTAATTCTTCAAGTTTATCATAACTTGATGGTAGAATACGAGCATTTCCTGGTTCGCTAGATACAATGATGCCTGCTTCTTTTGGATGGACATAACGTGCAGCAATACCGTTTTTACGGAAATATTCTGCAACGAGTTTGGCGTTATTATCTTCACCTGCTGCTAGGAATGTATCGTAAAGAAAATCATTTCCTTCAATAGGGAGTGTTGCAAGATTTGTGATGGCACCAGCGATTTTACTCATGATAGAAGATGATAAACCAAGTTCATCTGCCATTGCTTGATAACGATTGATAATCCACTCTTGTGCAGCGGTAACGTCATCACCAGCGGTATAGGCTTTATAATATTTAATTAAAGCATCGGTTACTTTGGTATCTTCAGCATTACGTTTACCGGGCGCTGATACTACGACAAAACGTCGTTCAGAATCTGATTTTACAATGTTCAATACTTTTTTGAGTTGCTCAGCCGAAGCGAGCGAGCTACCACCAAATTTGATTACTTTCATGACTTCTCCAAAATTTAAATTTGTAAACAATTATAGCAAAATTCTGAAAATTTGTCAGTAGTTTTTATAAGAAAAAGATAGTATAATATAGGAATGGAAAATTTTAATGCTATTATTTTTGATATGGACGGTGTATTATTTGATACAGAAACTTTTTATTATCACAGACGCGAAAAATTTTTAGCGGAAAAAGGAATTAGTATCAAGCATTTACCACCTAGTTTTTTTATTGGTGGAAACATGAAACAAATTTGGCGTGATATTTTGCGCGATGATTATGAGAATTGGGACATTCATCAATTACAGGAAGAATATACGACTTACAAACGTGAACATCCTCTTCCTTATAAAGATTTGATTTTCCCAGATACGTTTGAGGTAATTAAGAATTTCTATAATAATGGTTATCAGTTAGGATTGGCTTCAAGTTCAACAAAACATGATATCTTGAAAGCATTAGACGATACCAAAATGAGAGATTATTTTTCAGTCGTTCTTTCGGGAGAGGAATTTGCTAAAGGAAAACCTCATCCAGCAATTTATCAAGAAGCTGCTCGTCAGTTGGGCGTAGCTCATGATTCTATTTTAGTTGTTGAAGATAGTGAAAAAGGGATTCAAGCTGGAGTTTCTGCTGATTTGCAGGTATGGGCAATCGAAGATAAACTATTTGGAATGAATCAAAGTAAAGCTCATCGTTTGGTAGAAAATTTGACACAAATTTTTGATGAACTTGTTGGCTAAAAAGCTAAAGTAGGAATGATTTCCTACTTTTTTAAAACAATTATTTGATAATTTAATTATTTATAATTCAAATTATTTTTAAAAAATAACCAGTTTTTACTTGATAAAAAAAGAATTAATGTGCTAAAATAACATTTGCTAAATAGTTTAATTATCAAACTATTTTCAATCCATCTGGTGGAGGTAAGTAGATGTCTTTTAATAATATTATTTATGAAGAGGGTGAAGTAGCTACATTAACGTTGAATCGCCCTGATATTTCAAATGGTTTTAATATCCCAACATGTCAAGAAATTCTTAAAGTTTTAGATGCAGTCAAATCAGATAACTCTGTAAAAATTTTGGTTATTAAAGCTGTGGGAAAAGTCTTTTCAATTGGTGGTGATTTGGCTGAAATGCAACGTGCGGTCGAATCTGACAATGTTGAATCATTGGTTGAGATTGCTAACTTGGTTAATCGTATTTCATTTGGAATAAAGAAATTGTTTAAACCAGTGGTTATGAGTGTAGACGGTGCTGTTGCTGGAGCAGCTGCTAATATGGCGGTTGCTGCTGATTTTGTAGTTGCTAGTGAAAAAGCGAAATTTATCCAAGCATTTGTCGGTGTAGGTTTAGCACCAGATGCAGGTGGTCTTTTCTTAATGAGCCGTGCTATTGGGACTACGCGTGCCATTCAATTGGCAATGACTGGTGAGGGTGTTAATGCTCAAAAAGCTCTCGATTATGGTATTGTTTATCGCCTTTGTGAATCAGAAAAGCTTGAGAGAACAACTGGACAATTGACAAAACGTTTACTTCGTGGCTCTATTAATTCTTACCGTGCCATTAAAGAAATGTCATGGAAGGCGTCATTCGAAGGATGGGAAGATTACACAGCACTTGAATTAAAACTTCAAGAAGAATTAGCCTTCAAGGAAGATTTTAAAGAAGGTGTGCGTGCTTTTGCTGAAAAACGTCGTCCGAAATTTTCAGGAAAATAATGTAAAAAATGGTTTGATTTTCAAATTATTCGGTATAACGGTCTTAAAAATCTTGCAAAATGTTTTGATGTTTGATATACTTTGACTGTCAAAGTTTATTTAGGAGGTGAAATCTTGGATTATAATAGAATCAATGAATACCTTGTTGATATTTTTAATCGCGTACAAGTTATTGAAGAGACAAGTCTAAGAACAAGTCAGTTCAATGACGTTTCATTAAAAGAAATGCATACCATTGAGATTATTGGTAAAAATTCTAATGTTACTCCAAGTGATATTGCTCGTGAGTTGATGTTAACGCTCGGAACAATAACCACTAGTCTAAATAAGCTTGAGGCAAAAGGTTATATTGAAAGACGACGTTCAAAATTGGACCGCCGTGTTGTTCACTTAACTTTGACAAAAAAAGGAAGATTATTAGATAGACTTCATCACAAATTCCACAAAAATATGGTTGTCCATATTGCGGAAGATATGAATGAAGAAGAATTCGAAGCCTTGGCTCAAGGTTTAAAAAATCTTCACAAGTTTCTTGAGGAGTTAATGTAATAATGGTATTTGCAAGAATTGCTCAGGCAGCAGCATATGCCCCTGAACAAGTAATTACAAACGATGATTTGTCGAAAATTATGGATACTAGTGATGAGTGGATTTCATCACGTACAGGTATTAGAAGACGACATATTACTCGAAATGAAACAACTAGTGATTTAGGGACACAAGTTGCCAAGCAACTGATTTCTAAAGCTGGTTTATCAGCTGAAGATATTGATTTCATCATTGTTGCAACAATTACCCCGGATAGTTTGATGCCGTCTACAGCGGCACGTATCCAAGCTAATGTTGGTGCCATCAACGCATTTGCGATGGACTTGACAGCAGCATGTAGTGGTTTTGTATTTGCTTTAGCAACTGCGGATAAGTTTATCCAATCAGGCATGTACAAAAGAGGAATCGTTATTGGCGCTGAGACTTTGTCAAAAACATTAGACTGGTCTGAACGTAGTAGTTCAGTTTTGTTTGGTGATGGTGCTGGTGGCGCTTTACTTGAAGCTTCTGAAACAAAACACTTTTTGGCAGAAGCTCTTCATACCGATGGTAGTCGAGGACTTAGCTTGACATCAGGAAAATTTGGTTTATCATCACCTTTCTCAGAGGATGAAGCTGACGATAAATTCTTAAAAATGGATGGTAGAGCAATTTTTGATTTTGCAATCCGTGATGTTTCTAAGAGCATTAAAGCTTTAATTGAAGTTTCTGATGTTGCAGCTGAAGATTTAGATTATTTATTTTTACATCAAGCTAATATTCGTATTTTGGATAAAATTGCGAAAAAAATTGGTGTTGATGCTGATAAACTTCCAGCTAATATGATGGAATATGGTAATACCAGTGCAGCAAGTATTCCGATTCTTTTATCTGAATATGTTGATAAAGGATACATTAAATTAGACGGCTCTCAGACAGTTCTTTTCTCTGCCTTTGGTGGAGGTTTGACATGGGGCAGTCTAATTGTTAAAATCTAGTTACAAACTTGTGCATAAGCATAAGATAAAAATTTTTATTTATATTTATTAAGGAGAAATTAATCATGGCAGTATTTGAAAAAGTACAAGAAATTATCGTTGAAGAACTTGGTAAAGAAACAGATGAAGTAAAAATGGAAACTACTTTCGATGAACTTGATGCTGATTCACTTGATGTTTTCCAAGTTATTTCAGAAATCGAAGATGCATTTGACATCCAAATTGAAACTGAAGAAGGTCTTAACACTGTAGGTGACTTGGTTGCTTACGTTGAAGAAAAAACAAAATAATAGCATGGCTGGAGTTGGGGCAAAAAACTAACTCCACTATATTTTGCAGGAAGGGTTGTGGGATACGCTACTAAGGTATTAGTAGTTATCTTACTCCCTCTCTTCTTATTATGATAGTTTGACTATCAAATTATTGTTTTAACAGAGACTAAGAAGGTTTAATATGAAAACACGTATTACAGAATTATTAAATATAAAATATCCAATTTTTCAAGGAGGAATGGCATGGGTTGCTGACGGTGATTTAGCTGGTGCTGTTTCTAATGCTGGTGGTTTAGGTATTATCGGTGGTGGTAATGCACCAAAAGAAGTTGTCAAAGCTAATATCGATAAAGTTAAAGAAATTACAGACAAACCTTTTGGTGTCAACATTATGCTTTTATCACCTTTTGTAGATGATATCGTAGATTTAGTAATTGAAGAAGGCGTAAAAGTTGTCACAACAGGTGCTGGTAATCCTGGTAAATATATGGAACGTTTCCACGAAGCTGGAATCATGGTTATCCCAGTTGTCCCAAGTGTTGCTTTGGCAAAACGCATGGAAAAATTAGGTGCTGATGCTGTTATTGCAGAAGGTATGGAGTCTGGTGGACACGTTGGTAAATTAACAACAATGACACTTGTTCGTCAAGTTGTTGATGCTGTTGATATTCCAGTTATTGGTGCTGGTGGTGTTGCCGATGGACGTGGTGCTGCAGCTATTTTCATGCTTGGAGCAGAAGCTGTTCAAGTCGGAACTCGTTTTGCAGTATCTAAAGAATCTAATGCTCACCAAAATTTCAAAGATAAAATTTTGAAAGCTAAAGATATCGATACTGTCGTATGTGCATCTGTTGTTGGTCACCCAGTTCGCGCTGTCAAAAATAAATTAACAACATCTTACGCACATGCAGAAAAAGATTTCTTAGCTGGTCGTAAATCTGCAGAAGATATTGAAGTCTTAGGTGCTGGTGCTTTACGTAATGCCGTTGTTGATGGCGATGTTGTTACTGGTTCTGTTATGGCTGGTCAAATTTCAGGTCTTATCCGTAAAGAAGAAACTTGTGAAGAAATCTTGAAAGACCTTTATTACGGAGCTAAAGAAGTCATTTTAGAAGAAGCTAAACGTTGGTCTGATTAATAAGGCTAAGCGCTTTGAATGATATAAAATAAACCAATTTTTCCGCTTAGGAGGATTTAATGACAAAAACAGCCTTTTTATTTGCCGGTCAAGGGGCTCAAAAACTTGGAATGGCAAGTGATTTATATGAAAAATATCCTGTTGTCAGAGAAACTTTTGATCAAGCTAGCTCTATTCTTGGATATGACATTCGTGAATTGATTGACAGTGAAGAAGAAAAACTTAATCAAACTCGCTATACGCAACCAGCGATTTTGACGACTTCAGTTGCTATTTTCCGTTTGTTACAGGAAAAAGGGTATGTGCCAGATATGGTGGCAGGACTTTCTCTTGGAGAGTACTCAGCTTTGGTTGCTTCAGGAGCTTTGAGTTTTGAAGATGCCGTTGCTCTTGTTGCTAAGCGTGGTGAATTTATGGAAACAGCAGCGCCAGCAGGTACTGGAAAAATGGTTGCTGTTATGAATACAGAAGCTTCAGTGATTGAAGATATTTGCCAAAAAGCTTCTATTAAAGGAATTGTAACACCTGCTAATTATAATACTCCTGCACAAATCGTTATCGGCGGTGAAACAGAAGCTGTTAATTACGCAGTAGAGTTGTTAAAAGAAGCAGGCGTGAAACGTTTGATTCCTTTGAAAGTTTCTGGTCCATTCCACACAGCTTTGTTGCAATCTGCCAGTGAACGTTTAGCTGAAGTTCTTGATAAGATTACTTTTTCTGAATTTCAAGTTCCTTTAGTTGGGAATACCGAAGCAAAAGTTATGAATCATGCTGACATTAAGGCTTTGCTTGCAAGACAAGTCAAGGAACCAGTTCGTTTTTATGATTCTATCGAAACAATGCGTGAGCTTGGAATGACAGAAGTTATCGAAATTGGTCCTGGTAAAGTTTTGAGTGGCTTCCTTCGTAAAATTGACAAGACAATTCCAGCATCAACTGTTGAAGATGAAGCTAGTTTAGAAGCTTTGCTAGAAAAATAGGAGAAAATCATGGAAATCAAAAATAAAAATGTTTTCGTAACGGGTTCAACTCGTGGAATTGGTTTGGCTATCGCTCATCGATTTGCTAGTCTTGGTGCAAATATTGTGTTGAACGGACGCTCTGAAATTTCACAAGATTTGATTGATAGTTTTAAAGATTATCAGGTCAAAGTGATTGCTATTTCAGGTGACGTGTCAAATTTTGATGATGCTAAACGCATGGTTGATGAAGCTATTAATGAACTTGGTTCTGTAGATATTCTGATTAATAACGCAGGTATTACTAATGATAAATTGATGTTGAAAATGTCAGAAGCTGATTTTGAATCAGTTCTCAAAGTTAATTTAACTGGTGCTTTTAACATGACACAATCAGTCTTAAAACCGATGACACGTGCTCGCCAAGGTGCTATCATTAATATGTCAAGCGTTGTTGGTTTAACTGGTAATGTTGGACAAGCTAATTATGCAGCTTCAAAAGCTGGTTTGATTGGCTTTACAAAATCAGTTGCACGTGAAGTAGCAGCACGCGGTGTTCGTGTCAATGCTATTGCACCTGGTTTTATTGAATCAGATATGACTGATGCGATTCCTGAAAAAATGCAAGAAGCTATTTTGGCAGGTATTCCAATGAAACGTATCGGTAAAGCTGAAGAAGTGGCTTCTGTTGCTAGCTTCTTAGCACAACAAGATTATTTAACAGGACAAGTCATCGCTATTGATGGTGGTATGACAATGCAATAAATTTATTGCTTTGCCTAAAAATTTGAAATTAGAGTTGATAAATTCTCTTAAAAGGAGACAAAAATGACATTAAATAGAGTTGTAGTTACAGGCTATGGTTTAACTTCCCCTATCGGAAATACACCAGAAGAATTCTGGAATAATTTGCATGATGGAAAAATTGGTATCGGACCAATCACTAAGTTTGATAATTCTGAAATTCCAGTTCATAATGCTGGTGAAATTCACGATTTTCCATTTGACAAATACTTTGTTCGCAAAGATAAAAATCGTATGGACCAATATTCACTTTATGCAATTTATGCTACTTTAGAAGCTCTTGAAAATGCAAAATTGGATATGGAAACTGTTGATCGTGACCGTACAGGTGTTATCGTATCTTCTGGTATCGGTGGATTGCAAGAAATGCAAGAACAAATCATCCGTATGCACGAAAAAGGAATCAAACGTATTCAACCAATGTTTATTCCGAAAGCTTTGTCAAATATGGCTGCTGGGAACATTGCTTTGCGTATTGGTGCGCGTGGTGTATGTAAATCTATTACAACAGCTTGTGCCTCATCTAATGATGCAATTGGTGAAGCATTCCGTGAAATTAAATTTGGTTACCATGATGTTATCTTAGCTGGTGGTGCTGAATCAACAATCAATGAAATTGGTATCGGTGGTTTCAATGCCTTGACTGCTCTTTCAACAACAGAAGACCCAGCTCGTTCTGCTATTCCATTTGATAAAGACCGCAATGGTTTTGTTATGGGTGAAGGTGCTGCTGTTCTTGTTCTTGAAAGCCTTGAACATGCTCAAAAACGTGGTGCTACAATCCTCGCTGAAGTTGTTGGTTATGGTAGCAACTGTGATGCTTACCACCAAACAACACCAACGCCAGATGGTTCAGGTGCTGCTAAAGCAATCCAATTGGCTATCAAAGAAGCTGGTATTTCTCCAGAAGATGTTGACTATGTTAATGCGCATGGTACATCAACACAAGCTAATGAAAAAGGTGAAAGCAAAGCTATCGTAACTGTTCTTGGTAAAGATGTTCCAGTATCTTCAACAAAATCATTTACAGGTCACCTTCTTGGTGCTGCAGGTGCTGTTGAAGCAGTTGCGACAATTGAATCTATCCGTCATAACTACATTCCAATGACTGCTGGTACACGTGAATTGTCAGAAGACATTGAAGCCAATGTGGTTTATGGAGAAGGTCAAGAAGCTGAATTAGAATATGCCATTTCAAATACATTTGGATTTGGCGGACACAATGCTGTTTTAGCATTTAAACGTTGGGAGGCGTAATGGTGAATATTTCAGAAGTAAAAGACTTGATGGCTCAATTTGACCAGTCAAGCTTACGTGAATTTTCATTTAAAACTGGTGAGGCAGAATTAACATTTAGTAAAAATGAATACACTTCACCTGCAGTACCACAAGCTATTTCAGCTCCAGTTTCTGCACCAGTTGAAGTGGCAGCTGCACCTGTAGCGCCTACTGCAGCTTCAGTAGATTCTGAAGAAACAGTTGCTGATACTGATATCTTTGCTGAGGGCGATGAAGTGCCAAGTCCACTTGTTGGTGTGGCTTACCTAGCTCCAGCACCTGATAAACCAGCTTTTGTTTCTGTTGGTGATAGTGTTAAAAAAGGGCAAACTTTGCTTATCATTGAAGCAATGAAAGTGATGAATGAAATTCCAGCCCCAAATGATGGTATCGTGACAGAAATTATGGTAAACAACGAAGATGTTGTTGAATTTGGACAAGGATTGGTACGTATTAAATGATTGATATTAAACAAATCCGTGAAGCTTTGCCACACCGTTACCCAATGCTTTTGGTTGACCGTGTGCTTGAAGTGAGTGACGATGAAATTGTTGCGATTAAAAACGTGACAATCAATGAACCGTTTTTCAACGGTCATTTTCCAGAATATCCAGTAATGCCAGGAGTTCTTATCATGGAAGCTCTTGCTCAAACAGCTGGAGTTTTGGAACTTTCAAAAGAAGAAAACAAAGGTAAACTTGTTTTCTACGCTGGAATGGATAAAGTTCGATTTAAAAAACAAGTCGTTCCAGGTGACCAATTAGTGATGACAGCAAAATTTGTGAAACGCCGTGGTACAATTGCGGTTGTTGAAGCAAAAGCAGAAGTTGATGGAAAACTGGCAGCTTCTGGCACATTGACGTTTGCTATTGGCAATTAAGAAGAATAGTAGTTTAACGTAAACTGTGACAACATAAAGAATTTTGACAAGGATTGCAAAAAAGCAATTCCTGATAGGAGGATAAAAGCAGACGTATGTTTAAAAAAATATTAATTGCCAATCGTGGTGAAATTGCGGTGCGTATTATTCGTGCAGCGCGTGAATTGGGAATCAATACGGTAGCTGTCTATTCTGAAGCTGATAAAAATTCTTTGCATACGATTTTGGCTGATGAAGCAATTTGTATCGGTCCAGCTCGTTCAACCGATTCTTATCTTAATATGAATGCTGTCTTGTCTGCAGCAATTGTAACAGGAGCAGAAGCTATTCACCCAGGTTTTGGTTTCTTGAGTGAAAACTCAAAATTTGCAACAATGTGTGAAGAAATGCATATTAAATTTATCGGACCAAGTGCCAAAATTATGGATAAAATGGGCGATAAAATCAATGCTCGTGCTGAAATGATTGCAGCCAATGTACCTGTTATTCCTGGTTCTGATGGCGAAGTTACGACTGCGAAAGAAGCTCTTGAGGTAGCTGATAGACTTGGTTATCCTGTGATGTTAAAAGCTTCTGCTGGTGGAGGCGGTAAAGGAATTCGTAAAGTTGATTCTGACGAAGAACTTGTACCAGCTTTCGAATCAGCCTCACAAGAAGCACTAGCAGCTTTCGGAAATGGCGCTATGTATATCGAAAAAGTTGTTTATCCAGCACGCCATATCGAAGTTCAGATTTTAGGTGATTCTCACGGTCACGTGGTTCACCTTGGTGAACGTGACTGCTCACTTCAACGTAATAACCAAAAAGTCTTGGAAGAAAGTCCATCTGTTGCGATTGGTAAAACATTGCGTGGTAAAATTGGTGATGCTGCTATTCGTGCAGCAGAAGCTGTTCATTACGAAAATGCAGGTACGATTGAATTCTTGCTTGACGAAAAAACATCAGAATTTTATTTCATGGAAATGAACACACGTGTTCAAGTTGAACATCCTGTGACTGAATTTGTAACTGGTGTTGATATTGTTAAGGAACAAATTCGTATTGCTGCTGGTCAGCCATTATCTGTGACACAAGATGACATCAACATTACAGGTCATGCGATTGAATGTCGTATTAATGCTGAAAATCCAAAATTCAATTTTGCACCAAGCCCTGGTAAAATTACAGATTTGTACTTGCCAAGCGGAGGAGTTGGATTACGTGTTGATTCAGCAGTATATAATGGCTACAGCATTCCACCTTATTATGATAGTATGATTGCAAAAATCATTGTTCATGGGGAAAATCGATTTGATGCTTTGATGAAAATGCAACGTGCTCTTTACGAACTTGAAATCGAAGGGGTTACAACAAATGCTGAATTCCAAATGGATTTGATTTCTGATGAGCATGTGATTGCTGGCGACTATGATACATCATTCTTGATGGAAACGTTCCTGCCAAATTATAATAAAGAAAATGATTAGGAGATTTCATGGCTTTATTTAGTAAAAAAGATAAATACATTCGAATTACTCCCAATAACTCTCTAAACCAATCAACGCCTCGTGAAGTACCTGAAGTGCCTGATGAATTATTTGCTAAGTGTCCAGCTTGTAAGCACATGATTTATCAAAAGGACTTAGGGGTTGCAAAAATTTGTCCGTCTTGTTCTTATAATTTCCGTATTTCAGCTAAAGAACGTTTAGCGATTACTGTTGATGAAGGAAGTTTTGAAGAACTTTTCACTGGATTTAAAACACAAGACCCTCTAAAATTCCCAGGGTACCAAGAAAAACTGGCTAATGTCCGTGCAAAAACAGGACTTGATGAGGCAGTTGTGACTGGTAAAGCTTTGATAAAAGGTCAAAAAGTGGCGCTCGCCATTATGGATTCAAACTTTATCATGGCATCAATGGGGACCGTTGTTGGAGAAAAAATCACACGTTTATTTGAATTAGCAATTGATGAAAAACTACCTGTTGTCATTTTTACAGCTTCAGGTGGTGCTCGTATGCAAGAAGGTATCATGAGTTTGATGCAAATGGCAAAAATTTCAGCTGTTGTGAAACGTCATTCAAAAGCAGGATTGTTTTATTTGACTATTTTGACTGACCCGACAACAGGTGGTGTAACCGCAAGTTTTGCCATGGAAGGTGATATTATTTTAGCAGAACCGCAAGCCTTGGTTGGTTTTGCTGGTCGCCGTGTCATTGAAACAACAGTCCGTGAAAACTTACCAGAAGATTTTCAAAAGGCGGAATTTCTTTTGGAACATGGCTTTGTTGATGCTATTGTCAAACGTACAGAAATGCCAGATGTTATTGCTAAATTAGTTGCGTTTCATGGAGGTGCTAAATGAGCAGCGATGTATCAAGAATTTTGAAAGAAGCGCGTGATCAAGGGCGTTTAACAACCTTAGAATACGCTGATTTAATTTTTGATGATTTCATGGAACTTCATGGGGATCGTCATTTTGCTGATGATGGTGCAGTTGTTGGAGGTATTGCTCGACTTGCAGGTCGTCCTGTAACAGTTGTTGGGATTCAAAAAGGTAAAAATTTACAAGAAAACCTCAAACGTAATTTTGGACAACCAAATCCTGAGGGGTATCGTAAAGCACTTCGTTTGATGAAACAAGCTGAGAAATTTGGACGTCCTGTCATTACTTTTATCAATACTGCTGGAGCTTATCCTGGTGTTGGTGCTGAAGAACGTGGGCAAGGGGAAGCTATCGCTCGTAACTTGCTAGAAATGAGCGACCTCAAAGTGCCAATTATTGCCATTATTATCGGTGAAGGTGGTTCAGGTGGTGCTTTAGCGCTTGCGGTAGCTGATAAAGTTTGGATGCTTGAACATAGTATGTATGCTATTTTGAGTCCAGAAGGCTTTGCCTCTATCCTTTGGAAAGATGGCTCTCGCGCGACAGAAGCAGCTGAATTAATGAAAATTACAGCTGGCGAACTCTTCAACATGGGAGTCGTAGATAAGGTTATTCCTGAACATGGTTATTTTTCAAGTGAAATTGTTGAAATGATTAAATCTAATTTAATTTCAGAATTAGATGAACTTAGTCAACTACCATTAGACCAACTTCTTGAAAATCGTTATCAACGTTTTAGAAAATATTAAAAAGTCCCGCTTGTGCTAGCCTCGAATCTTGAAAGTGTTCCTGATTTGAGGGTGGTTCAAGGGGAATTTATTTAGTTAGTTAAAATAAATAAGACTAGGAAAGTTTCCTAGTCTTATTTTGCATATATTGTTTTTATGTTTTCGCTTATTTAGGAGCGATTACTTCGACACCACCCATGTATGGACGAAGAACTTCTGGAATTGTAACAGAACCGTCTTCGTTTTGGTAGTTTTCAAGGATAGCAGCGACTGTACGTCCAACAGCAAGACCTGAACCATTGAGGGTGTGAAGAAGTTTAACTTTGCCGTCTGCTTCGTCACGGTAACGGATTTGAGCACGACGTGCTTGGAAATCTTCAGTATTTGAACAGCTTGAGATTTCACGGTAAGTGTTTTGAGCTGGAATCCAAACTTCTAAGTCGTAAGTTTTAGCAGCTGAGAATCCCATATCTCCTGTACACAATGTGATAACGCGGTATGGAAGACCAAGTTTTTGAAGGATATTTTCAGCGTTAACAACCATTTTTTCCAATTCATCATATGATGTTTCTGGTTTAGAGAATTTAACCATTTCAACTTTGTGGAATTGGTGAAGACGAATCAAACCACGTGTATCACGTCCAGCAGAACCAGCTTCAGAACGGAATGAAGGACTCATCGCTGTAAAGTAAACTGGAAGGTCTTTTCCGTCAAGGATTTCACTACGGTAGTAGTTTGTAAGTGGTACTTCAGCTGTTGGGATAAGAACGTAATCAGAATCAGCCAATTCAAATGTATCTTCTTTGAATTTTGGATATTGTCCAGTACCAAACATTGAATCATGGTTAACCATGTATGGTGGGATAACTTCTGTATAGCCTTCTTTAGCGTGTTCATCCAACATGAAGTTGTAGATAGCACGTTCTAAGCGAGCTCCAAGACCTTTATAGAATAGGAAACGAGAACCAGTAACTTTTGCACCACGTTCCCAGTCAAGGATATCAAGGTCTTCACCAAGATCCCAGTGAGCTTTGATATCAAAGTCAAATTCACGAGGAGTACCCCAACGACGAACTTCTACATTTTCGTTTTCATCAGCACCAACAGGAACATCAGCAGCTGGAATATTTGGTAAAGTAGCTGTGAATGCTGATAATTTTTCGTCGATTTCAGCTAATTCAGCATCAGTTGCTTTGATGTCTGCTGATAATTTTTGCATAGCTGCAATTTGTTCAGAAGCGTCTTCTTTGTTGCGTTTTGCTTGCGCGATAGCAGCAGAAGCTGTGTTACGTTCAGCTTTAGCTGTTTCAGATTTGACAAGCAATTCACGGCGTTTATCGTCGAGTTCTTTTAGTTCAGCAAGTTTTTCAGCTGCAACGCCGCGTGTAGCAAGTTTTTTAGCAACTTCATCGAAATCATTGCGGATACGTTTGATGTCTAACATAAGATGAATACCAAGCCCATAAAACACAGTCAAAATAGTGAAGCCGACGAAGTCGAAGGTTGCTTTTGAACGGTGTTTGGGGCAAGTTTGATTAGGCAGAGTGTCTAACCAAACCTTCCTTTCTAAATTTTAATAAAAAGCACAGCATGTTAACTGCTGGAGCGCATCTGCGCGGTTCCATCCAGCTTCACATCCTGTGCACTTAATTTCTATGCTTAAATAACTTAACGGTAGAATTTCGGAACTGTCACTCTATCTGCTCACAGCAACCGCAGACTTTCTGAAAGAGCTCCACTCTTACTTATCCGTACTCCTTATTATACAAAAATTATCGTTTTTTGACAAATTTTCCGATAATAGTTTGGACTAAAGTTTTCATACGAACAACTTTCTCATTTCCAATATGCTGACGAGCGATTTTTAGGATTTTCCCAGAATCTTTTGAAGCAAAAAGAAATTTTCCTTTGTCAGTGAAAACCTCAAAGTGTCGGCTAACTTTATTACGAGAAACATTTGCTCCAATCTTATCAATACTAGTCCAAGGAATTTGAATGTAATCTTCTACGTTAGCGTCACTATAAAATTCTAATCCATTATCTCCTAAAAGAAATTTTCCAACTTTTCCACCGATTCCCAAGTAAGAAACGCCAGTAGTTGTTAATTCCACAGTAGAATTAATTGATTGTGCCATATCTTCTCCTTTAATTCTGCGTCTTTTGTTATATTATAACATAATAAAAAAGAAGGATCGAAATCCTTCCTTTCTTTTATTACATGATTCCGAAGAAGCGAGCGATGATACCCACGATGAACAATGCAATAATGATTGTGATTGGTGAAACTTTTTTCTTAAGCAACCACATGCAAAGGAATGTAAGTAACAATCCAGCAAGACCAGGAATCAATGAGTCTAATTGACTTTGAAGGGTATTAGTTTGTGTAGAAGTCAAGCTAAGTCCATTAGCGACATCACCAAGAATACCTTGAAGTTCAGTACCTGTTACGTTTCCTTTAGGAAATTCGATGTAAGCACCTTCTGACAATTGAGTTGCAGGAAGTTTTACAGTGAATGTAATTGATACCCAACGTTCAACCAAGACAGCAAGGATGAACATACCAAGGATTGAAGCACCTTTAGTGATTTTTTGGATAATACCACCTGAAAGGTCTTTAGTGATTTCAGAACCAGCTCTGTAACCAAGTTCTTGAGTGTACCACAAGAATGCCATACGAATGATGTTCCATCCAAAGAAGAATAGAAGTGGACCAACAATGTTACCTGCCATAGCAAGTGAAGCACCAAGGGCACCAAGAATAGGACGAACAGTAAACCAGAAGACTGGGTCACCAACACCAGCAAGAGGTCCCATCATACCGATTTTAACCCCTTGGATAGCTGTATCATCAATTTCAGCACCATTTGCACGTTCTTCTTCAAGGGCAAGAGTTACACCGATGATTGGAGCAGCAACATATGGGTGAGTATTGAAGAATTCCAAGTGACGTTCAAGAGCAGCAGCTCGGTCTTCTTTAGATGTATAAAGTTTTTTGATGGCAGGGATCAAAGCGTATGCCCAACCCAAGTTTTGCATACGTTCGTAGTTCCAAGATCCTTGAAGGAAAGTTGAACGCCACCAAACTTTTTGACGGTCAGATTTTGATAATTGAATTTTTTCAGTCATGTTTGTGCCCCTTTCTAGTAGTCTTCTAGGATATCGCCAATTGGGTCACCAGAACCTGAAGCAGTTCCGCCACCGTTTCCACCTTTTTCTGAAAGGTTAAGGTAGATGAAGGCAAGAGCAACACCGATTGTACCAAGTGCGATAAGAGTAAGATCAGAGACAGCTGCTACGGCAAAACCGATAGCGAAGAATGGCCATACTTCACTTGTAGCCATCATGTTGATAACCATAGCATAACCTACGGCAACAACCATACCACCACCGACAGCCATACCACCTGACAACCAGTCTGGCATAGCATTAAGAACAGATTGTACTACTGATGTTGGTACTGCAAGAAGAAGTGCAGCAGGGACAGCAATACGAAGTCCTTGAAGGAAAAGGGCGATTAAGTGAGTACGTTCAACAGCAGCGATGTTTCCTTCTTTAGCGGCAGCGTCAGCACCGTGAACAAGGGCAACAGAAGCTGTACGAACAAGCATTGTAAGGAAAAGACCAGCAACAGCAAGAGGGATAGCAGTCGCAGTTGCAACAGCGATACCTTTAGTTGTGAAATCTCCACCTTTGACCATGATAATGGCAGCAGCTACTGAGGCAAGAGCAGCATCGGGCGCAACAGCGGCACCAATGTTAGCCCAACCAAGAGCGATCATTTGTAGTGAACCACCAAGGATGATACCTGCTTCAAGGTTACCAGTCACAAGACCAATAAGTGTGCAGGCAATTAGTGGTTGGTGGAATTGGAATTCGTCAAGGATACCTTCAAGACCAGCAAAGAAGGCAACTACAACGACTAAAATCATAGAAATAACTGACATTATTCTAGTTCCTTTCGTTTATAAAAGTTTTCAATGTGCAATAGGTAAGCCAGAAACCACGGCTTACTTAATTTGGATAAAAACAGGATGATTGAGTTGGTGTTTGGCTTACAAATGCAGTATAGAAACGCTTACTTTTTTGCTAAGCCTTAACACAGCTCAAATTTTATTGAACATTTGCTTTTTGGATAAGGTCAAACAAGTCTTTGTTTGAATCATTAGGGACTTTACGAACATCGAATGTTACGCCAAGGTCACGTAATTTTTCAAATGTGGCAACATCATCTTTATCCATAGATAAAACGTTGTTAACCATTGTTTTACCTGTTGAGTGAGCCATTGAACCAACGTTAAGTTCTTTGATTGGCACACCGCCTTCGATAGCTTCAAGAGCTTCTTGAGGTGTTTCAAACAAGATAAGTGCATGTGTGTTACCAAAACGAGGGTCTTTAGAAACTTCAATCAATTTCTTGATTGGAACAACGTTTGCTTTAACACCATTTGGCGCAGCTTGTTTAATCAAACCTTTACGCAATTCGTCTTTAGAAACTGTATCAGAAGCAACGATGATACGGTCAGCTTTAGACGCTGGTGTCCAGTTTGTAGCAACTTGTCCGTGAAGAAGACGTGTGTCAATACGAGCGAGGTTGATTTTAAGTTTACCATCACCGATGACAGTACCTTCTGGGATAGCACCTTGAGGTGCAGCTTGAGCGGCAGGGGCAGCAGCAGCTTCTTCAGCAGGGTTTAATTCTTCTGGAAGTGCTTTAACACCATCTTTTGCCTCTTTAATAATGTTTGCGGCAACTTGTTCAACACCTGCATTAGCGTCCATCATACGCTCTGTGTAGGCTTGGATAAGCATTGGCAAATTGAGACCTGTAATGATAGCCATCTTGCGGTCAGGATTTTCACCCATTACGCGACTAGCTTGGTTAAATGGAGAACCACTCCAAAGGTCAGCTAGTACGAGGATTTCATCATCAGCATCAAATTGTGCGATAGCATCGTTGAAGTGTGCATACAAATCGTCTGGTCCTTCGCTTGGCATGAAAGTTACAACTTGAACTTTTTCTTGTTCGCCAAAAATCATAGAACCTGATTGATGAATACCTTCAGCAAATTTACCATGGCTGGCAATAATAATACCGATACCCATTCTTGTTCTTCCTCCTTTAAAGTATTTTTCGTTGAAACAAAAAAGAATAATCTCCTTCCAAGCAAGCCTGGCAATTCTTTTCCGTTTCAAGGAAATCTAAGAACGATATTATTGTAAAACGTTTTCAATAAAAAAGCAATAGCTTTTTGAGAAAAATTAGCACAAATCATGAAAAATTTTCAGAAACAGTCAAAATAAAACGACTGAATTTGACAGAAAAATAGCATTTGTTCGGATACTGCCTATCAAAAAATGAAAATCGCGTGAAAACGTTTTGAAAAGAATGAAAAAAAGAAAAAACTTCCAAAGTGAAGTTTTTTCAAAAATTTATAGAAAAATTTTTTCAAGTTCCTTGGCAACGCCGTCTTCTTCATTAGAAAATTCAGTTTGTTTATCAGCAAATGGCAGAAGGACATCGCTAGCATTTTTCATGGCATATCCTGTACCAGCAAAAGATAACATTTCGGTATCATTATGCTCATCGCCAAAAGCAATCAAGTCATCTTGAGAGACATTGAGTGTTTTAAGTAAGTAATTTAAAGCATAGGCTTTGTTAACGCCTTTTGGTGAGAATTCAAGAATATTGAGCGGACCACCCCAAGAATCGATTTCAATTTCATAATTGAAATGTTTACGCATATCGTCTGCTAGGGCATATTTGTCATTGTGACGTGTTTGCATAAGGATACCGTTTGGATTTTCAGTAATTTTCTTGACATCCAATGCCATTTTTTTAGTAATTTCTGAAACACCGAAAAGTTGTGGGTCAACGCAACTATGGTCTTTGGCGCTAATGTAGAATTTTCTACGGTATTCACTAGCAATAAAATCGGCTTCAATACTTTGTTGCATATCAAGAACATCAAGTAAGTATTGTTTATCGATGGTAACACTGTGTTCCCAAGCCCATTTTTTTTCTGGCAGGTGAGTCAATGCCCCATTAAATGAAATCATTGGAGTAGATAATTCGAGGCGGCGGTAGTATTCGAGTGCCATACGATAAGGACGTCCAGTTGCAATAACGACTTTGTGTCCTTGGCTTTGAATTTTTTTAATCGTGTTAACAGTGTAATCTGAGATGGTATTGTCACTGCGTAGCAATGTACCATCTAAATCAAGTGCAATCATTTTCTTTGTCATAGCTGTTATTATAACAAAAAAGAATGTCAAATTAAAAGAAAAGATTTCTATGTTATAATAAGGATAATAAATAATGAGGTTTTGGATTAATGTATAAAATTGTTTGGAGTCACTTATTTGCGCTTGGCATTATTTTGGGAGTCGTGTATTATCAATCTAACATTGATGGTTTGATGAATGACGTCTTATTTTCTTTATTGACTTTGGAAATGGGATTTCTGTTTTATTATTTCAAACACGTTTTGTTACGTGGTTTGGTTTTGATTGCTTGGTGTTTCTTTTATCCATATAATCTAAATGTTTTGTTTAGTGTTGCAGATACATCTTGGGATACAACTGCTTTATGGACGTCGAATGGAATGAAATCTTTTATGCTTTACTTGGCTGTTCTTGTTTTTGCTTTGATTGCTGGAACGTTAAGTATTCGTATGATTTTAAATGCTTTTAAATTAAATCATTATATCCAAGTTTTCTTTGTAATGGGAATTGCTTTTTTTGCCAGTCTCATGTTTCAAATTTTACGAACATTAGGTATCACTTGGAAAGTGATTTTGTCACAACATCTCAATATTTTTGAACAAGCTACTAAGGCTTTGACGAGCATTAATATGTCCTTTGTTTTAGGGCTGATGGTTGTGCAAGTGATGATGTTTGTTTTGCTAGATAATGATTAATAAGAAGTAGTGAGCTAGGAAATTTCCTAGCTTTATTTTTTTTACAAAAGTTGAGTTGTTCGGAATATCCTTACTTTATGTGTCAGTTTTAAAGGGCTTTTTAAGCTTCTTTTTGTTATAATGTCTCTTTAAAGAAGGGAGAAAAATATGGCTAAGAAAATTGTTTTTATTCATCTCTTTTTTGGGATTATTACTTTTGGTATCTATCATTACCATTTAGAGGGACCAGACTTGGTTTGGAATATGTTTTTAGCATTGGTTGCCCTTGATTTTTCACTTCTTTCCTATTATATAAGTCAAAAAGTTGTGAGATGGTTGGGAGCTCTCCTATGGCTATTTTTTTACCCTAATACGTTTTACATGTTAACAGATATTGTGCACATGCAATTTACTAGCACAGTTTTGTGGAATAAAACCAGTTTAATTTTGTACATGCTTTATGTTTCTAGCATTTTATTTGGAGTCCTTTGTGGAATTGAAAGTGTTAAAAATATCGTGCTTACTTTTAATATGAAAAATTATTATTTGCGTTTGATTTTTATCGGTATTTTATCGTTTGTTTCAAGTTTTGCCATTCACATTGGACGCTACGCACGCTTGAATTCTTGGGATATTTTCACACGTCCTAAAACAGTCATTAATGAGATACTAGATGTTGTTAGTTGGGATGCTGTACACTTTGTGTTAGGGTTTACATTTATTCAGATTTTATGTCTGGTATTTCTGGACCGCGAAAATTTCAAATAAAGTTATTGAAAAGTGAACAATCTTTTGGTAAAATATGTAAGTCGTTCGGAAATAGAACAAAAAGCGACTATTATTAACCTTATCAAAGGAGAAACCATTTTAAAATGGAAAAGTTTTTTAAACTTAAAGAACATGGTACAGATGTTCGTACAGAAGTAACTGCTGGTTTGACAACTTTCTTTGCAATGTCTTATGTGTTGTTTGTCAATCCATCAATCCTTTCACAAACTGGAATGCCTACACAAGGTGTGTTCCTTGCTACAATTATTGGTGCTGTTGTTGGTACATTGATGATGGCTTTCTATGCTAATCTTCCATATGCACAAGCACCAGGTATGGGACTTAACGCCTTCTTCACTTATACGGTTGTCTTTTCATTAGGATATACTTGGCAAGAAGCGCTAGCTATGGTTTTCATTTGCGGACTTATCTCACTTGTTATTACAGTAACGAAAGTTCGTAAATTGATCATTGAATCAATTCCTGCAACTTTGAAATCTGCGATTTCAGCAGGTATTGGTATTTTCCTTGCTTACGTTGGGATTAAAAATGCTGGTTTCTTGAAATTCTCTATTGATGCTGGTACATATACAGTGTCTGGAACAGGTGCTGACAAAGGTCTTGCTTCAATCACAGCTAATGCCTCAGCTACACCAGGTTTGGTTGCTTTCAACACACCAACTGTTATCCTTGCATTGATTGGTCTTGCTATCACTATCTTCTTTATCGTAAAAGGTATCCGTGGTGGTGTTATTCTTTCAATCGCTGTAACAACTATTGTTGGTATTTTCATGGGTGTTGTTGACCTTGGTTCAATCAACTGGTCAGCAACTAACTTATCTGCTTCAATCAATGATTTGAAACAAGTCTTTGGTGTTGCTCTTGGAAGTCAAGGTTTGGGGTCATTGTTCTCAGATGCTTCACGTATCCCAGGTGTTTTAATGGCAATTCTTGCTTTCTCATTGACAGATATTTTTGATACAATTGGTACACTTGTTGGTACTGGTGAAAAAGTTGGTATTGTTGCCACAACTGGTGAAAATAAAGAATCTAAAGCACTTGATCGCGCTCTTTATTCTGACTTGGTTGGTACAACATTAGGTGCGATTGCAGGTACTTCAAACGTAACAACTTACGTTGAATCAGCAGCAGGTATCGGTGCTGGTGGTCGTACTGGTTTGACTGCTCTTGTTGTAGCTGTTCTCTTTGCTATTTCAAGCTTCTTTAGTCCACTTGTTTCAATCGTTCCTACACAAGCAACAGCACCTATCCTTATCATCGTTGGTGTGATGATGCTTTCAAATCTTAAAAATGTTAAATGGGATGATTTGAGCGAAGCTATTCCAGCTTTCTTTACATCAATCTTTATGGGATTCAGCTATAGCATTACTTACGGTATTGCAGCAGGATTCATCACTTACACATTGGTGAAAATTGTTAAAGGTCAAGCTAAAGACATTCATGTTGTTATGTGGATTTTGGACTTCTTGTTCATTCTTAACTTTGTTTGCTTGGCAATTTTGTAAAAGATATAGTTTTAGACGAAAAGTTGAAGGAGTTATCTCTTTCAGCTTTTTTTATTTTTAAAATGAAAAAAACTTTGTCAGAGTAGGGCTAGCAGTTGGTTTTTGCCATATATATTTTATGTTTCTTTGCACGAAAAATGATAAAAGTCAGACGAGACTTGGAAGAGTGGCAGTTTTTTGGTATAATAGTTGCATGTTTTATAGTCACAATGAAGATGAGCTGATTGCTTATGGAAATCGACTCGGTCAAGAATTGCAAGCGGGAGATGTTCTTGTGTTGACAGGAAATCTTGGTGCTGGTAAGACGACCTTAACCAAAGGAATCGCTAAAGGGCTTGATATTCATCAGATGATAAAAAGTCCAACATACACGATTGTTCGGGAATACGAGGGGCGCTTACCGCTCTATCACTTGGATGTTTATCGTATCGGAAATGATCCTGATTCTATTGATTTAGATGATTTTTTGTATGGAGACGGCGTAACCGTGATTGAGTGGGGAGAACTTCTTGAGACTGATTTGCTTGGTGATTATTTAGAAATTGTTATTGCCCCATCGGGTGATGGTCGTGAAATAACACTACATTCTAATGGTTCGCGCAGTCAAGAGCTTTTGGAGGCGATTGAGCGTGGCTGAGCAAGAAGTTATCATTGAAGAAGCGCAGCCCTCGGATGCCAAGGCTTTGATTGATTTGATTAATCAGGTCAGCACGGAAACAGATTTTATTATTTTAGAAGAGGTATTGACTCTTGCTGAAATGGAGGCTTTTTTACAGGCTCGTACAGAAGCTTTAAATGAAATTTGTTTGGTTGTTAAAGTCGGCACAGAGCTTGCGGGAGTACTGAATATTGTCAGTACGAACTCACCACAAACGAATCATATTGGAGATATTTTCATTGCTTTGCAAGAAAAATATTGGGGATACGGTCTTGGTTCACTTTTAATGGAAGTTGCTCTTGATTGGGCAAATCAAACGCCAATGATTCGCCGTTTGGAATTGACAGTTCAGGCTAGAAATAGCAGAGCTGTTCACCTTTATGAAAAGTTCGGTTTTAAGATTGAAGCTACGAAAGAGCGTGGCGCAAAAACTAAAGATGGAGAATTTCTTGACGTCTACTTGATGAGTAGGTTGATAGACTAAAAGTAAACAAATGAAACTCGGAAAAAAAATTCTGCTAATGATAGCAGCAATCTTTGTAACAACAATTGTTGCCTTAGGTGTTTATATTACAACAGCTTACAATTTCTCAACAAGTGAGCTTTCAAAAACGTTTAAAGACTACAATACAGGTTCTGATAGTAATGCTATTGAACAAACAAAACCTATTTCAATCCTTTTGATGGGTGTTGATACAGGTGACTCAGAGCGTACGTCAACGTGGGAAGGTAACAGTGACTCAATGATTTTGGTAACTGTTAATCCTGAAACGAAGAAAACAACCATGACCAGTCTAGAACGTGATGTCTTAGTAACACTAACTGGTCCAGAAAATAATGATATGAATGGTGTTGAAGCTAAGTTGAATGCCGCATATGCTTCTGGTGGTGCTGAAATGGCTATTATGACAGTACAAAGCTTACTAGACATTACAATTGATTACTATGTGCAAATCAACATGCAAGGTTTGGTCGACTTGGTTGATGCTGTTGGTGGTATTACCGTAACAAATAATTTTGACTTTGCGATTTCAATTGCTGAAAACGAACCTGAGTATACAGCAACTGTTGAACCAGGAACACACAAGATTAATGGTGAGCAAGCCTTGGTATATGCACGTATGCGTTATGATGACCCAGAAGGTGACTATGGACGTCAAAAACGTCAACGTGAAGTTATCCAAAAAGTTCTTAAGAAAATCTTGGCACTTAACAGTGTAAGTTCATATAAGAAAATTTTGTCTGCTGTAAGTAGTAACATGCAAACGAACATTGAAATTTCATCAAGTACTATTCCAAGCTTGCTTGGTTATGCAGATGCGTTAAGTAATATTGAAACTTACCAACTTAAAGGTGAGGATGCAACAATCAATGGTACGTCATATCAAATTGTCACATCAGACCATCTGCTTGAGATTCAAAATAATATCAAGAAACAACTTGGTCTAGATGAAAGCACGACGTTACAGACAACGGCTGTTCTCTATGAAAATCTTTATGGTAGTGGAACATCAAGCTCTTACTCAAGTTCTTACGATAGTGGTTATAGTGATTACAGTAGTGGCTATGACAGTGGTTATAGTGATTATAGCAGTAGCGGCGGCTACAGCGACTATAGCACAGATACTTATTCACAAGATTACAGTGCTTATTCATATTAGGATAAAATATAAAGAAGTTGGGAAATTTCCCAGCTTCTTTGTTTTGATTGTAAAAAAATCACCAACTCAAAAGAATTGGTGATTTTTGTTTAGTTTTCTTCTTGGTATTTTGCTAGAGTTTGTTTGATTTGCTCTAGGCGACTATTCGTTTCTTTTTCAAAAAGGCGACGTTTATAGTCTAAATCTTGGCTGATAGCTTGAAGTGTAGGTAATTGTTCATTAATGTCATTAATGCTGTGACGAATTTTTGCGATATCAGTTGAAATTCTTTCGCTAATATCATCAGCTTCTGCAATTTCAGCTTTAAATTGGTCACGATTTTTATAGACATTGTAAGCTGCATATCCTGCACAGCCAGCCACACCAAGTGCGATGAGATGTCTTAATTTCATGATTTTACCTCTTGAGAGATTTGCTCTGCTAATTTACCAAGAGCTTCAAAGTCAGGTTCGTGTTCTGTGAAGACAAATGTCACTTCGTCATTGGCATCGTAGCGTGGGATAAGATGAACGTGCGCGTGGAAAACGGTTTGACCAGCGACTTCTTCATTGTTGTTAAGAATATTCATGCCAACAGCACCAGTAGCTTTTTGCACTGCACGCGCTACTTTTGGTAAACGAGCGAAAAGAGCTTCTGAAGTTTCTTGAGACATGGCAAGAACGTTGCGAACATGCTCTTTAGGAATAAGTAGCGTATGTCCTTTAGTTGTCTGTGAAATGTCTAAAAAAGCAAGTACTTGGTCATCTTCATAGACTTTTGATGACGGAATGTCACCAGCGATAATTTTACAAAAGATACAATTTTCCATTTGAATCACCTATAATCCTTTGATTTTGTTATAATTATTATATCAAAAATTTGTGGGTATCTTATGTTAAAAATTGAAAATGTAACTGGGGGATACATTAATATCCCTGTTTTGAAAAATATTTCTTTTGAAGTCGGTGATGGCGAGCTCATTGGACTGATTGGTTTGAATGGTGCAGGGAAGTCAACGACTATTAATGAAATTATTGGACTTTTGACACCATATCAAGGAAAAATTTCAATTGATGGTTTGACTTTGGCGCAGAATCAAGCGGATTATCGTAAAAAAATTGGGTTTATTCCTGAAACGCCAAGTTTGTATGAGGAATTGACTTTGCGTGAACATTTAGAAACAGTTGTGATGGCTTATGACCTTGATTATGATGAGGCAATGGCGCGTGCGACAGAATTATTGGAGTTGTTCCGCTTGTCTGACAAGTTAGAGTGGTTCCCGATTAATTTTTCTAAAGGGATGAAACAAAAAGTCATGATTATCTGTGCTTTTATGGTAAATCCAAGTTTATTCATCGTTGATGAGCCGTTTTTAGGCTTGGACCCATTAGCCATTTCTGATTTGACAGAATTGCTAGCGCAAGAAAAGGCAAAAGGAAAGGCTATTTTAATGTCAACACATGTTTTGGATGCGGCTGAAAAAATGTGTGACCGTTTTGTTATTTTGCATCAAGGGCAAATTCGTGCGACTGGTACATTGGCAGAGTTACGTGAATCTTTTGGGAATGCAACGGCTAGTCTAAATGATATTTACATGGCTTTAACTAAAGAGGTGTGATATGAAAGATGTTTTTCAAAAGCGCCGCAGCGCCTTTTTAGGACAGTGCTTAAAGTATCTGCGTTATGTGTTTAATGACCATTTTGTGCTTGTCTTAGTGTTTCTAACAGGTTTTGTAATGGTTCAATACGGGCAATTGTTGCGCCATTTTCCAAGTCATACCTTGTTGATTGATGTGATTTTAGTTTTAGTGATTTTGGCTTTGCTTAGCCTTGGAAAAATCGCTACGTATTTAGAAGCACCAGATAAGTTGTTCTATTTACCAAAAGAAGAAGAAGTTTTGCAGTGGGTGAATCAGGCTAGACGTCGCTCGTTTGTGATTTGGACAGCGGTTCAAACACTTATCCTTGTGTTGTTGGCGCCTATCTTTTTTAAATTAGGTTTTTCAACAGTTGCTTTTGGTATTTTATTGGTTGGTTTAGCTGGTGTGAAGTGGCTAGTCATGAAAGAAAAGAGCAAGGTATTCTTTTCACAAGGAAAATTCTCATGGGATTCTGCCATAGCTTATGAAGTTAACCGTCGTCAAGGCGTACTGAAATTCTTCTCATTATTTACAACAGTTAAAGGAATTTCAGCTAGTGTCAAACGTCGTTCTTACTTAGATGGTTTGCTTGGTTTGGCAAAAAAAACACATGGCAAAACTTGGTCAAACTTGTATCTACGCGCTTTTTTGCGCAGCTCAGATTATTTTGCTTTAACGTTGCGTTTAGTTGCCTTGAGTCTACTTGCTCTGGTATTTATTTCTAATCGTTTAGTGGCTGTTGGTTTGGCTTTGGTATTTAATTATTTATTACTTTTTCAATTATTAAGTTTATCTCAACATTTTGATTATCAATATTTAACAACTTTGTATCCTATTTCAGAAGAGCAAAAAGCGGCTAATTTAAAGACTTTCTTGAAGAAATTATCTTATTTTATCGCTGTTTTAGAATTGTTGCTAACATTTTCTTGGCAGGCAGCAGGGCTGCTGATTCTTGTAACAGTCATTATTACAGAATGGTATCTTCCATACAAAATCAATAAGATGATTGACTAGGCGCTGTAAAACAAGTAAAATAGGAGTAAACAAACGATTCACGAAAGAAAAGGAGGGCGGACAAGTGACAGTATCAGATCAGGAATTGACAATGACTCCCTTGCGAGGCAATAGTGGCAAAGCTTTTATCGGTCAGTATCCAAATGGCGAAAAAATCTTTATTAAGTTAAATACAACACCGATTTTGCCTGCGCTTGCTAAGGAACAGATTGCACCACAATTGTTATGGGTGCGTCGGACTGGCAACGGAGATACAATGAGCGCTCAAGAATGGCTTGATGGTAGAATTTTGACAAAAGAGGATATGGGGAGTAAACAAATTGTCCATATTCTTTTGCGTTTACACAAATCACGCCCATTGGTTAACCAGTTGTTGCAGCTGAATTATAAGATTGAAAATCCTTATGATTTGTTGGTAGACTGGGAGAAAAATGCACCATTGCAAATTCAAGAAAATACCTATCTGCAAAGTATCGTGAAAGAACTGAAGCGTAGCTTGCCAGAGTTTCGCTCAGAAGTTGCAACAATTGTGCATGGCGATATTAAGCACAGCAACTGGGTCATTACAACCAGTGGTATGATTTATCTTGTCGATTGGGATTCTGTTCGATTGACGGACAGAATGTACGATGTAGCCTTTCTTTTGAGCCACTACATTCCATATTCACGTTGGCGTGAGTGGTTGAATTATTATGGTTACAAAGATAACGAAAAAGTTCGCCAGAAAATTATTTGGTATGGCCAGTTCTCATATCTATCACAGATTTTGAAATGTTTTGATAAACGTGATATGGAACACGTCAATCAAGAAATTTATGGTTTACGAAAATTTAGGGAGTTAGTTAGTAAGAAAAAATAATGCGAGTTAGAAAACGTAAGGGTGCTGAGGAGCACTTAGAAAATAACCCACACTATGTTATTTTAAATCCAGAAGAAGCAAAAGGACGTTGGCGCGAAGTCTTTGGTAATGATAATCCAATTCATATCGAAGTTGGTTCAGGAAAAGGAGCTTTCATTACAGGAATGGCTTTGCAAAATCCAGACATTAACTATATTGGAATCGATATTCAAGTATCAGTGCTTAGTTATGCTTTAGATAAAGTTTTAGATAGCCAAGCACCAAATGTCAAACTATTACTTGTTGATGGTTCTGATTTAACAAATTATTTTGAAGATGGCGAAATTGATTTGATGTATTTGAATTTCTCAGACCCATGGCCTAAGAAACGTCATGAAAAACGTCGTTTGACTTATAAGACATTTTTAGATACTTATCGTCAAATTTTACCTGAGCACGGGGAAATTCATTTTAAAACAGATAATCGTGGCTTGTTTGAATACAGCTTGGCAAGTTTCTCACAATACGGCATGGTCTTAAAGCAAGTTTGGCTCGATTTGCATGCCAGTGATTTTGAAGGAAATGTCATGACTGAGTATGAGGAAAAATTCTCTAAAAAAGGACAAGTCATTTACCGTGTCGAAGCCCAATTTCAATAATTTGAATGATTATAAAGAAGTTAATGATTAAAACTTCTTTTGGAGAGGTCGCATAGTGGTCGAGTGCGCACGCTTGGAAAGCGTGTAGTCCAATTGGGCTCGGGGGTTCGAATCCCCTCCTCTCCTTACAAAACTGAATAATAGTAACAAAGGTCCCTTGTTTTTCTGTATCATTATTTGAAAATTGGGACTTTTGTTATTTTTATTAGATAGAGTTATGAAAAAGGAAAACTCTCACCAATATCCTAGATTAAGCATTATTTAACAAAAGACGACTATAGTTTTGAGTGTTTGGGAGCACTCCGCTAGTAGTGTTATAGCTACTTAGAACGGTGAGGCTGGAATGAAAGCAGTTAAAGTAAGAGATTTCTTAATTAAGCATCAAAGATTACTGACGTATTTGAGTATTTTTGCGGCTTTTGTGTTGTTGTTTAAGTTGGTCTATGATGATATTTATATCGACCATGATAATCCTATCTTTTTGGGTATTTTGATAGGAATACTGGTTCTTTGTACTGTTGCTTCCTATCTTGATAGGCGAAGACATATGCTGGCGAAGTTTATCTTAGAGAGTTCGGATTATGTCAATCTGTATGCGCTAGATTTGAATTTTCGTTATATTGGCGTTAATCGTAATGATGTCCGTTTGATGCAGGAAATATTTGGTTTTACCCCCAAGTATGGGGAGTCTCCAATGCAATACCTTGGTAAGGAAGAAGCTGCTAGGCTAAAGAGTAATGTCGACCGTGCCAAAAAAGGTGAAACTTTTACCTTTATGGATACGATTAAGACTGGTGATAAGACACTTTATTGGGAAAATTTGTATTCACCTATTTATGACAATAAGAAAGAAATTATTGGTGTTTTTTGCATCGTACTAGATGTTACGGAGCAAAGACTTAAAGAGTTGGAGATGCAGCGGCTTGCTTACGAGGACCATTTGACACAAGTTTATAATCGCCGTTACATCGAGTTGGCTTATAATGAGTGTGTGCTTAATAAGACACAAGAAATTACTGTTATCATGGCTGATTTAGATAAATTTAAAGAGGCTAATGATACTTATGGACATGCTAAAGGTGATGAGATTTTAGTCAAATTTGGTGAAGTTTTAACTCAAATCATGCCACAAAAAGCAACTGTGGCTAGACTAGGTGGTGATGAGTTTGCTGTTTTATTGCCAGGTGTTTCTGCTGAGCAAGCGAACTTTTTGATGAAACTCATCCAAGTTGACATGTTATTTAATAATTTGGGTGTGACAGTTTCTTTAGGTGCCTACACAGATTCATATCAATCTGGTAAGAGCTTTATGGAATTTTGTTCGATGGCTGATAAGAGAATGTACGAAGACAAGAATCAGAAAGGACAAAGCAGATGATGTACCAAGATGTTGTTATTGTGATTCCAGCTTATGAACCTGATCGCCGTTTGACGGCACTTCTTCAAGATATTCGAGCTAGAGAAAAAGAACCTTTTGAGATTGTTTTGGTTGATGATGGTAGTGGTGCTGAGTATGAGGAATTATTTGCTGAAGCGCAGCGTGATTATGCTTGCCATTTTCAAAGACATTCTGAAAATAAGGGAAAAGGTCGTGCTTTAAAGACAGCTATTTCATATGTTTTAGAAAATCTTCCAAATGCTAAAGGGATTGTAACGATTGATTCGGATGGTCAGCATACTTATGAGGATACGCTAAAGTGTTTGGATGAATTTTTGAAATATCCCGATAGTTTGGTACTTGGTGTGAGGACGTTTGAAAATGCTGTTCCCTTGCGTAGCAAGTTTGGAAATTTATTGACACGTGATGTCTTGGGAGCTTTTACAGGCATGAAAGTTTCTGATACGCAAACAGGACTTCGGGTGATTCCTATGTCATGGTTGCCGAAGTTGTTAACGGTGGATGGAGAACGATATGAATTTGAAATGAATATGTTGCTGGCAGCAAAAGAAGATAATATTTCGATACGTGAGGTTGGGATTGCAACGATTTATTTGGATGAAAATCAATCCTCACATTTTGATGTAATTCGAGATTCCATTCGGATTTATAAGGTATTTTTTAAATATATCTTTTCATCTTTATTTTCATTCTTAGTGGATATTGTTGCTTTTACGATTTTAATTTCATTATTTAGTGGATTGAGTTTTAGTGCGGTAACCTTGGCTTCGGTTTTGGCGCGAGCAATATCTTCGATTGTTAATTTCACTTTAAATCATAAACTGGTGTTTAAACAAGGGCAATCTAGTAGTGCTGTTAAATATTTTACATTAGTGGTGGTACAGATTCTTTTATCTAGTGTCTTGGTAACGATTTTGGGAAATCTTTTGTCGGCTATCCCGATTTCAGTTGTTAAGATTTTAGTTGATGGCATGCTCTTTTTTGTCAGTTATTTTGTTCAGAAACACTTGATTTTTACTGGGGGTAAAAATGAAAAATAGCAAAAGGATTTTGTATATCGCCGCTTTTATAACAACAACGTTTTATTTAACTTGGCGTTTGGTGGCAACTATTCCATGGCATGATTCATGGTTTGCCATGATTTTTGGTGTTTTGCTGTGGGGAAGTGAATTGGTCTCTGCTCTTACAGGATATATTCTAATTTGGAATAAACAAAAGGATTTTGAACTTGAAAAGCCTGATATTGCTGTTGAGCGTTATCCTGAGATTGATGTCTTGATTGCCACGCATAATGAAGACCCAGAATTACTTTACAAAACCATTAATGCCTGTACCTATATGGAATATCCTGATAAATCTAAGGTGCATATTTACGTTTGTGATGATACGAATCGTGCAGAGGTGGCAGCTTTAGCAGATGAACTTGGTGTTGGGTATTTTGGCTTATCTGATAATAAAGATGCCAAATCTGGTAACTATAACAATGCCTTGAAACAAACCTCTTCACCATTGGTAGCAACATTTGATGCTGATATGATTCCTTATCGAGAATTTCTTTTGGAAACAGTACCTTATCTGGTTGAACAGGTTGAAGCATATGAAAAAGGTGAGGATTATGACAAACCGAAGATTGGGTTAATTCAAACGCCTCAAAGTTTTTACAATGCGGATATTTTCCAATTTAACCTCTTTTCAGAATCAACATTGCCAAATGAACAAGATTTCTTCTCAAAAGAAATCAATGTTTTCAATAATGCGCGTGGTGCAGCGGTTTACACAGGGTCAAATACAGTGATTTTTCGCAAGGCAATCGAAGATGTTGGTGGGTTTCCAACGGATACGATTACCGAAGATTTTGAACTTGGCGTTCGCATGAATACGGCTGGCTATGTCAATTATTCAACCAAAAGCCCAATGGCAAGTGGCTTGACACCAACGGATTTAAAGAGTGTTATTAAGCAACGCATTCGTTGGGGACGTGGGGTTATCCGAAGCAGTTACAATATGAACATTTTCTTTAACCGAAAATTGACAAGAGGTCAAAGAATTGTTTATATCAATGGTTATCTTTACTGGTGGTCATTCTTTAGACGGTTGCTTTATATTTTAGCGCCAATTTTATATACGGTTTTCCATATCCGTGTGGTGGTGTCGAATATTTGGTTGCTCTTCTTTTTCTGGTTACCAAGTTATGCTCTAACTCGCTTGTCTATGCGTGAAGTTTCTAAGCAATATCGTACACAGGTTTGGGGAGAAATTGTGGAAACAATCTTTGCTCCATACTTAGTTGTCCCACTAATGTTAGAAGCTTTTGGTATTAGTGAAAAGAAATTTAAAGTAACTCGTAAGGGAAATGATTCTTCGTGGACACTCTATCTTTACGCTATTCCATATGTGATATTATGGCTGTTAGCCGTTTATGGTTTGGTTACTTTCAACTATGGTAAATTTGGCTCAGAGCTGTTTTATGGTAGTATCATCAGTTTTTGGTTGATTTATCATATTATCAATTTGACGTTTGCGATTTTCTGTGCGATTGGTCGCCCGATTTATCGTTCAAGTGAGCGGTTTACAGTTGATGAAGCAATGACAATTGATGTTGAAGAGAATTCTTACGAAGTGCGAGTTTGTGATATTTCAGAAACTGGAATTTCTTTTTATACGGATTTGCCATTGTATTTGCCAAATGAACAAGAACTAACGTTGCATTTGCAGTCGCGTGATTATCATGCGGATGTGAAAGGGCACGTTGTTCGTGTCATTGTGAGTGGTAATGGTTGGCGCTATGGTGTTCAATTCTCAGAAGTTCCTGAAGCAGATAAGCGTGAATTTTATCAATACATTTATGACCGTATTAACCACAACCTTCCAACGACGAAGGACTCTTGGATGACAACTTGGGATGATTTACTAGAAAACTTTACGCAACGTTTCCAAAGTAATGAACGCCCTGTTTCGGCTTACGACCAAGTAGCATTTCCGAAAGTTCGGTTAAATGAAGATGTTAATTGTGCTGGAAAAGCTTGCCAGCTTAGAAAGACTAATTATTATTACATGACTTTCTCTGGAAAATTGACAAATCCTAAAAAAGAGCCAAATGTTGACTTTACGTATAGAGGTTTGCCGTTTAAATTGACCTTTGTTTCGTATAATATTGACTCTGATGAATCGCTTTATCGCGTAACAAATTTAGCTGACTTAGATACTTTACCTGAGTTTAAACAATTAGCGAGTGAATGGAGGGGAAGAGTATGATTAGTATTGCTAGATTGATTTTATTTGTCTTTTTTGTCAGTGGTTATGTAGCTTTCACTAGAAATACCTTAAAAATGCATCGCCGTTTGTCATGGGTATTTACGTTTTCAGCAATTACCTTGATTTTATATGTTGGTAGTTTATTAAACGTTTTATTGCCAACGGTTTATGGTGTTTGTGGTCTAGGAACTCTTTTGAGTCTTTATTACCTTTGGGCTTTGTGGAAAAAGAAAGTTAAGATGCGTAGGCTGGATTTCATTGCCATTGGTATGATAGCTTACTTGGTTTTATTTGGGATAACGCTTTGGCACTCACCGCTTTTGCATTATGATAATTTTACACATTGGGCAACGATTGTAAAATTCTTACATATCAATAATACTTTGCCAACGCAAAGTGATACGATTATCACTTATTACACTTACCCTGTTGGTAGTTCCTTGTTTATTTATTTCTTTACAACTATCGTTGGCTTTTCTGAAGGAAGTATGCTGGTTGGGCAATTTTTCCTAATTGCTTCTTGTCTTTATGCCATGTTTGGTGCTTTACGTGATGACCGTCGAGTTTTAACGGTTGCCATGATTTTCGCTTCATTTGCGGTTTTCAATACGTTTAACGTTGCGATTCGTTTGAATAATTTGTTGGTTGACTTTTTACTTCCTGCCCTTGCTTTAGCAGCGTTAGCGGGCTGTATTACTTACCGAAATCGTTTGGGAGTTTTGTCGCTAAATACCGCTGTTATCCTTGGTTTGTTGAGCATTGTTAAGGTTAGTGGGCTCTTCTTTGTTGCTATTGTTCTGGTAGCTTATATCATCTTCTTTGTGCGACTTTTGATAAGAAGAAAAACGAAATTGAGAACACTTGCCATTATGCTACTAACAGTGCTAACAAGTTTTCTGCCTTACCTTTTATGGCAAAAACACGTGACGGATAATTTTCCTGACGCCTCTACAGCTAAACACGCTGTATCCATGTCTGAACTTAGTCAAGTCATGACGGGACATCTTTCAGGCGACCCACAAAAAATTATCAATCTTTTTGTAAAATCCGTCTTTAGTCTAAGCAGCTTGTCCACACGTGGTGTGATTCTTATCAATGTCATTATGATTATTGCGGTGATTAGCATTGGTATTTTCTTAAAACGACCAAAACGTGTCTTGCTAACATGGGGATTTCTTGATGTCACAATTGTTGCTTATTATATTGGAATTTTGCTGATGTATTTGACGGCAATGCCAACAGATGAAGCTTTGGAATTGGCTGGCTTTGAACGGTATGCTTCTAGTATTGTTATTTTTGCCTTTGGTTTGCTGACGATGATTTTAGCTTGGGAAATTGATAATTGTTTCTTTGAGAAAATTATTAGTAAACGCAATTCAAGGTCGTATAAGAGTTTATTTAACAAACGCGTGTATCAATATGCTAGTCTGGTGTTAATTGTCTATGCAGTCGGAATGTTTTTATCAGAAAACAACAGCATTGTTTACAACAATAATCAAGAAACCAATGTGGTTGCTAAGGAACTTCATCAGATTGCTGGAAGCAGTATGACCTCATCGAATAAAAGAATTCTAGTGGTAACGGCAGATAAAGAAAACGTAGACAGTTACTTCGTACAATATGCTAGCCGTTATTATCTCTGGGATGTCAATGTTGATGCGCGTGAAAACTTTGTGTCAGCTGACCAAGATTTCTTAGATTTGATGTCTTCTTATAGTGGTAGTGCGACAAGTTATTATCTTTGGAATGATAATGTTGATACAAGAGATGATTTCAACTTATCTGATGATGATTTTATTGCCCTTTTGAAAACATACGATGAAGTGTTGATTTTGGATGACCATTATACCTTTAATGCCTTGACGAAAAAATTGTTTGGCAAGACTTATTCACCAGGAATGTATAAAGTATCAGATATTCTTTCTGGAAAAGGGTAAGTTTTAGAAATTCCTTGGATTCTTTCAACAGTCCAGTGGACGGTTTGATGCCTGAGCCTAAAAATTAAAAAGCTTGCTCTATCAAGCTTTTGACTTGTCAAGCTCAATAAAATATGGTATTATAATATAAAATATGTAGAAGGAGGCGGAGTTTGTGACTTCGCCTCTTGTGTGTGCTTGACCTTTTTGATGAAAACATTAGCAAACTCAAAGCTTGTTTTCGCGTGAAGGGTAAGCCCGTAATTCTATGATGTTAGACACTACAAAGTGTAGTAATGTTTCTATTTTGAATTTGAAATGAAGGAGGGGATTCTTATCGCAAACGCAAATACAATCATTGAAGTTGTTACAGAAGTGGTTGCGCCAGTTATCAAAGAGCCGTTTGAGTTGGTTGATGTTGAGTATGAGAAAATGGGCAGCGATTATGTGCTTAGTATCTTGATTGACAAACCAGAAGGTATCACAGTAGATGATACAGCAGAGTTGACTGAAATTATCAGTCCTTTGCTTGATGCGATTAAACCAGACCCATTTCCAGAGCAGTATATGTTGGAAGTATCTAGCCCTGGTTTAGAGCGTCCTTTAAAAACGAAAGAAGCTCTTGAAAATGCTGTAGGCTCTTATGTCAATGTGAGCCTCTACAAAGCCATTGATAAAATTAAGGTGTTTCAAGGAGACCTTGTTGCTTTCGATGGTGATACATTGACTATTGATTATTTGGATAAAACGCGGAAAAAAACAGTTGAAATTCCGTATTCGACCGTTGCAAAAGCGCGTTTGGCAGTGAAATTGTAGTTAATACGAACTACAATCTGATTTTATTTAGATATAAACGAAAGGATAACGCTCTGCTGACCATGTAGAGCAATGAAAAAAATGAGCAAAGAAATGCTAGAAGCCTTCCGTATTTTGGAAGAAGAAAAACACATTAACAAAGACGACATCATTGACGCTGTGAAAGAATCTTTGAAATCAGCTTACAAACGTCGTTATGGTCAATCTGAATCATGTGTTATTGAATTCGATGACAAAAAAGGTGATTTTAAAGTTTACACTGTTCGTGAAGTTGTTGAAGAAGTTTTTGATAGCCGTTTAGAAATCAGTTTGTCAGATGCGTTGAAAATTAGTTCAGCTTATGAACTTGGCGATAAAATTCGTTTTGAAGAATCTGTTGCTGAATTTGGTCGTGTTGCTGCTCAATCAGCTAAACAAACTATCATGGAAAAAATGCGTCGTCAAATCCGTGAAGTGACTTACAATGAGTACAAACAACACGAAGGCGAAATCATGACTGGTACAGTTGAACGCTTCGACCAACGTTTCATTTATGTTAACCTTGGTTCTCTTGAAGCACAATTGTCACACCAAGACCAAATTCCTGGTGAAACATTTAAATCACATGACCGTATCGAAGTCTATGTTTACAAAGTTGAAAACAATCCAAAAGGTGTTAACGTCTTTGTAAGCCGTAGCCATCCACAATTCATCAAACGCATTATGGAACAAGAAATTCCTGAAGTATTTGATGGAACAGTTGAAATCATGAGCGTTTCACGTGAGGCTGGAGACCGTACGAAAGTTGCTGTTCGCAGCCACAATCCAAACGTTGATGCCATTGGTACAATCGTTGGTCGTGGTGGAAGCAACATCAAGAAAGTTATCAGCAAATTCCATCCAAAACGCTACGATGCCAAAGCTGGCGTTGAAGTTCCAATCGAAGAAAACATTGATGTTATTCAATGGGTTGAAGATCCAGCAGAATTCATCTATAACGCTATTGCACCAGCAGAAGTGGATATGGTTCTCTTTGATGATGAAGATAGCAAACGTGCAACTGTTGTTGTTCCTGATAACAAATTATCACTTGCTATCGGTCGTCGTGGACAAAACGTTCGTTTGGCAGCACATTTGACTGGCTACCGTATCGATATTAAATCTGCATCAGAATACGAAGCACTTGAAGCTGAACGTGAAGCAAACGCAGCTGCAGCACAAGAAGAAGTTGCACCTGTTGAAGAAGCAGCCGAATCTGTTGACACTGAAGTTGTAGCAAACGACGCAGAGTAAAGAAAGATAGAGGTGTTTGATGGCTAAAACACGTAAAATACCTTTAAGAAAATCAGTTGTTTCAGGCGAAATCATTGATAAACGTGATTTGCTTCGCATTGTTAAGAATAAAGAAGGTGAGATTTCTATCGACCCGACTGGTAAGAAAAACGGTCGCGGTGCCTATATTAAGCTTGACAATGAAGAAGCTATTCAAGCCAAAAACAAGAAAGTCTTTAATCGTAGCTTTTCGATGGAAGTTCCTGACGAATTTTACGATGAATTGATTGCTTATGTCGATCATAAAGTTAAGAGAAGAGAGTTAGGTCTTGAATAATCGTGAAAGATTGTCAAATTTAATTGGCTTAGCACAGCGCGCAGGAAAAGTTATTTCAGGTGAGGAATTGGTCATCAAGGCTATCCAATCTGGTAAAGCGCAGCTTATTTTCCTAGCAAACGATGCTGGCGCAAATTTGGCAAAGAAAACAACTGATAAAAGTAATTATTATAAAGTAGAAGTCTCCACAGTGTTTAACACACTGGAATTAAGTGCTGCTCTTGGAAAACCACGTAAAGTGGTAGCCATAGCAGACGCTGGATTTTCAAAGAAAATGAGGACTCTTATGAACTAAAAGAATAGGAGGACATCAATTGTCAAAGAAAAGATTATATGAAATCGCTAAAGAATTGGGCAAACCAAGCAAGGAAGTTGTTGAATATGCTCAAGAATTAGGACTTGCTGTTAAAAGCCATTCTTCTAGCGTTGAAGAATCTGATGTCAAACGCATTGTGGCAAAATTTTCAGATAAACCTCAATCTACCCCGGCAAAACCAAAAGTAGAAAAAGTTTCTGAAAAGCCAGTTGCACAAGCACCAAAAGCGGCTTCTGCAACACCGGCAAAACCACAGAGCCGTAATTTTAAGGCTGAGCGTGAGGCGCGTGCCAAAGCAGAAGCTGAAAGACGCGCTAATGGTGGCGATAAAAAACGTCATAAAGACCAACGTCGTGACAATCGTTCAAATCATAATGAAAGACAAGAGAATGCCCAAAATAATCGCAAACAAAACCAACGCGATCGCAATTCTCAAAATCATAATCGAAGAGAACAACGTGACAATCGCCACGATAATCGTCAGCAAGCAGCTAAACCACGTATTGACTTTAAAGCACGTGCAGCTGCTATAAAAGCTGAACAAAATGCTGAGTATTCACGCCAAAGTGAAAATCGTGTTCACGAGCAAGAAAATGCGAAACGCCAAGCAAAAGCTGTTAAAGAGCAAGAACACAAAGCTCGTGTAGAAGCGAAAGCTAAGGCTGAAGAAAGCAAAGCAGCAGTTAAGAAGGCTGCTCCTGCTCCAAAACCTGTGGTAGCAGAACAACCCGCACCAACTGCTGATAAACGTCGTAAGAAACAAGTTCGCCCTGAAAAATCACATGATTACACTCGTGATAATGAAGACGGACCGCGCAAGAATAAAAATAGAAAAAACTGGAATAATCAAAACCAAGTGAGAAATCAAAGAAATAGTAACTGGAAAAATAACAAGAAAAACAAAAAAGGTAAAAATAATCGTAACAGCGCTCCAAAACCTGTAACAGAGCGTAAATTCCACGAATTACCTAAAGAATTTGAATACACTGAAGGCATGACAGTCGCTGAAATCGCAAAACGTATCAAACGCGAACCAGCTGAAATTGTTAAGAAATTGTTCATGATGGGTGTTATGGCAACTCAAAACCAATCCCTCGACAGCGATACAATCGAATTGTTGATGGTTGATTATGGTATTGAAGCACATAAAAAAGTTGAAGTCGATGAAGCTGATATTGAACGCTTCTTTGTAGACGAGGGCTACCTCAACCCTGAAAATATGGTTGAACGTGCTCCTGTTGTTACCATCATGGGGCACGTTGACCACGGTAAAACAACCCTTCTTGATACCCTTCGTAATTCACGTGTCGCAACAGGCGAAGCTGGTGGTATCACTCAACATATCGGTGCTTACCAAATCGTTGAAAATGGTAAGAAAATCACTTTCCTTGATACCCCTGGACACGCAGCCTTCACATCAATGCGTGCACGTGGTGCGTCAATCACAGATATTACAATCTTGATTGTTGCCGCTGATGATGGTGTTATGCCTCAAACAATTGAAGCCATTAACCACTCTAAAGCCGCTGGCGTTCCAATCATTGTTGCCATCAACAAGATTGATAAACCAGGTGCTAACCCAGAACGTGTTATTGGTGAATTGGCAGAACAAGGTATCATCTCAACTGCTTGGGGTGGTGACTGTGAATTCGTTGAAATTTCAGCCAAATACGGTAAAAATATTGATGAATTGCTAGAAACAGTTCTTCTTGTTGCTGAAATGGAAGAATTGAAAGCTGACCCAACAGTTCGCGCTATCGGTACAGTTATCGAAGCACGTCTTGATAAAGGTAAAGGTGCGATTGCAACCCTTCTTGTTCAACAAGGTACACTTCATGTTCAAGACCCAATCGTTGTTGGTAACACATTCGGTCGTGTTCGTGCAATGGTTAATGACCTTGGACGTCGTGTTAAAGTGGCTGAACCATCAACACCAGTATCAATCACTGGTCTAAATGAAGTCCCTATGGCAGGTGACCACTTTGCCGTTTATGAAGATGAAAAAGCTGCGCGTGCAGCTGGTGAAGAACGTGCTAAACGTGCGCTTATGAAACAACGTCAAGTGACTCAACGTGTTAGCCTTGAAAATCTCTTTGATACCCTTAAAGCTGGTGAAGTTAAATCAGTTAACGTTATCATCAAAGCAGACGTACAAGGTTCTGTTGAAGCCCTTGCTGCATCACTTCTTAAAATTGATGTCGAAGGTGTAAAAGTGACAGTTGTTCACTCTGCCGTTGGTGCCATTAACGAATCAGACGTTACTTTGGCAGAAGCATCTAATGCCTTTATCATTGGATTCAACGTTCGCCCTACACCACAAGCGCGTCAACAAGCAGAAGCAGATGAAGTTGATATTCGTCTTCACTCAATTATCTATAAAGTTATCGAAGAAGTTGAAGATGCCATGAAAGGTATGCTTGACCCTGAATATAAAGAAAAAATCATCGGTGAAGCTCTTATCCGTGAAACATTTAAAGTATCTAAAGTCGGTACAATCGGTGGATTCATGGTTACAAGTGGTAAAATCACTCGTGATGCCAATGCACGTGTTATCCGTGACGGTGTCGTTATCTTCGATGGTAAACTTGCCAGCCTTAAACACTTCAAAGATGACGTTAAAGAAATCGGAAACGGCCAAGAAGGTGGTTTGATGATTGAAAACTATAACGATATCAAAGTTGACGACGTTATCGAAGGCTACATCATGGAAGAAATTAAACGTTAACAAGTATTGTGGCTAAAGCCACTAATACTTGTACGGCAATCTCTATGGAACCTTGCCTAAACGTTACACTAGTCTAAAACTTCCAGTATTATCGACTGAAAGTTTTAGCCGTCGAAACGTTAGGGAGTGGTACAGAATCCCTAAACGTAGACAAAACGTTTTAACCTAAAATCATTTTCAAGTTATTTGCTATGATTAGATTTTAGGATTAGTTGCGAGCGAAGTGAGCAATAAAAGGATACTTTCCGCTGTGGTGATAGTGGTTGTAATGTCGATAAATCAGCCACCGGAAAGTTTTGAGACCTTAGGCTCAAAACTTAGGCATGGAATTCCTTTGGAATTCGCTGCCGACCGCACCACCTAAGGAAAGTATCAGAAATGACTTTGTCTTCAATTAAAAGGAACTATGGAGTTCTTCCTAAACGTTACAATTATAAATGATAATAAAAGCTAGGCTTGCTTAGCCTAGCTTTTTTAAGAAAGATTAGAAAGGAAACGATTATGGCTAATCATCGTATTGACCGTGTTGGGATGGAAATCAAACGTGAAGTCAACGAAATTTTGCAAAAAAAAGTTCGTGATCCACGTGTTCAAGATGTGACTATCACAGATGTTCAAATGCTTGGTGACTTGTCTATGGCAAAAGTGTATTATACTATTCACTCTGAACTTGCTTCTGACAATCAAAAAGCACAAACAGGTCTTGAAAAAGCTAAAGGAACTATCAAACGCGAACTTGGTCGTAACTTGACAATGTACAAAATTCCAGATTTGACATTCATCAAAGATGAATCTATCGAATATGGTAATAAAATTGACCAAATGCTTCGTGATTTGGAAGCTAAAAAATAAATTAATAAAAGGCTCGCCAGACGGCGGGCTTTTTTGTGATATAATGAAAGTGTTTTTTTGAAAAGGGGAATATAAAGTAATGAATATCACAGTTTATTTAGGGGCAAGCCTAGGAAATGATGCTAGTTATCAGCAACAAATAAGAGCTCTCGGAGTTTGGATTGCTCAGCAGCATCATCAGTTAATCTATGGCGGCAGTAAAAATGGTCTTATGGGGATTTTGGCAGATACAGTACTGGAAAATGGTGGTAATGTTTACGGCATTATACCTGAGTTTTTCCAAAAACAGGAAGCAGCCCATCAAGGCTTAACGCATTTGCAGACAGTAACAGACATAGATGAACGTAAACGTCTTTTAATGGAAAAAGGAGATATTTTGCTAGCTTTTCCAGGTGGTCCTGGGACACTTGAAGAAATCAGTCAGGCAATCTCTTGGGCACGAATGAAGCAACATACCAAACCTTGTTTATTTTTTAATATGAATGGCTATTATAATCATCTAAAGGCTCACTTTGACCAGATGACAGAAGCAGGATTTTTAACGAAACATGATCGTGACAACATTATTTTTGTGGACACGTTACAAGAGTTAGCAGATTTTATTGATAATGATTAAGAATAGGGGATGAGATTGATGGATTTACAGGGATTGTTTACACAGGATGAAGAGCTTATGGGGATTCTTAAGATAATAGCAGAGCTTGATTTGCAGGATGCTTGGTTAGCAGCGGGAACGCTTCGCAATTATGTTTGGAATGTCTTATCAGGAAGACCTGGTCTGGCACAAGCTAGTGACCTTGATGTTGTTTTTTACGATGCGAATGTGTCCTATGATGACACGCTAGCACTTCAACGTGAGCTTCAAAAACGCTATCCAGCTTATCAATGGGAAGTTAAAAATCAAATCTATATGCATCAACATAGCCCAAATACTTCTCCTTACCAGAATGCTAGAGATGCTGTTAGCAAATACCCTGAACGTTGCACAGCCATTGCGGCAAGATTGAAAAATGATGAGTTGGAGCTATTTTTACCATATGGTGATGAGGATATTGTGAATTTTATCGTGAGACCGACCCCACATTTTTTAGCTGATAAGGAACGAATGAAAGTTTATCACGACCGCCTTAAAAAGAAAAATTGGCAAGAAAAATGGCCACGTTTGCAAATTAGTGATTAAAATTGTGTGCCACAAAGCCAATCTAAATAAGTTTATATAAGTGAAACACGTCTAAGTGACAAGTTTCGCTTTTTTTGAAGTTTTATGATTGACAAATGTAGACGATAGAATTATAATGAGTTTACAAATGTAAACCAAAACTATTTTTAGAAAGGAATAAAATGTCAATTTCAAATGCAGAATGGGAAATCATGCGTGTTGTGTGGACAAAAAATGAAACAACTAGCAGTCAGATTTTAGCAATTCTTGAACAAAAAACAGATTGGACAGCTTCAACCGTAAAAACGTTGTTAAAACGTTTGGTGGACAAGGGCTATTTGACAACGCAAAAGTCTGGCAAGTCATTTCTTTATTCAGCACTTGTTTCAGAAGAAGAAGCTATGAATCGACAAGCTGACGACCTTTTTGGTAAGTTTTGTCAGCGAAAACATACAACAATGATTAAGCACCTTTTGGAAACAACGCCAATGACGTTAGCAGATATTGATGACTTGCAAGCTCTGCTATTATCTAAAAAGAAAGAGGCAGTCGACGAAGTGCCTTGCGATTGTATTCCTGGTCAATGTCGTTGTAAAGAACATTTAGGAGTTTAACCTAAGTTTAGAAAGGAAAACGGATGTCAAAAGAAGAAGTTTTCGTTATAGATGGCATGACCTGTGCTGCCTGCGCTTTAACCGTTGAAAATGCAGTCAAAAAGCTAGATCATGTTGATTCCGCTGTTGTTAATTTGACAACGGAAAAGATGACGGTGGATTACAATCCTGACTTAATCAGTGAGGAGGAGATTAAAAAGGCAGTGGCTGATGCTGGTTATGGTGCAACTGTCTTTGACCCAACAACAACCAAAAGTCAATCCGAACGCCAAAATGAAGCGACACAAAATATGTGGCATAAATTCCTTTGGTCAGCTGTATTTGCAGTGCCACTCCTTTACATTTCAATGGGAAGCATGATGGGGCTTTGGGTGCCAGAAATCATCAGTATGTCAGCTCACCCATTAATTTTTGCTTTGGTTCAATTAGTTTTGACGCTTCCTGTTATGTATTTTGGACGTCGTTTTTATGTCAATGGCTTTCGCTCTTTGTTTAAAGGGCATCCGAATATGGATTCGCTAGTTGCCTTGGCAACAAGCGCAGCCTTTATCTACAGTCTTTATGGCGTCTATCATATTTTACTTGGTCATGTTCATCACGCGCATATGTTGTATTTTGAATCAGTTGCGGTGATTTTGACCTTGATTACACTTGGAAAATATTTTGAAACCTTATCAAAAGGTCGCACGTCAGATGCCATTCAAAAATTAATGAAGTTGTCTGCTAAGGAAGCCACAGTCATTCGTGATGGTGTCGAACAAGCTGTGCCAATCGACGAAGTACGCATTGGTGACCTTGTTTTGGTAAAACCAGGTGAAAAAATTCCTGTGGATGGTAGTGTGGTTTCAGGACATTCATCTATCGATGAATCAATGTTAACAGGGGAAAGTATTCCTGTTGAAAAAAATGTGGATGATAAGGTTTACGGTGCCTCTATTAATGGTCAAGGTTCACTAACTATTCGTGCTGAAAAAGTTGGTGATGAAACCCTATTGGCACAAATTATCAAATTAGTTGAAGATGCGCAACAAACCAAGGCACCGATTGCGAAAATTGCAGATAGGGTAGCAGGCGTATTTGTTCCTACTGTCATTGCGATTGCGCTAGTAACTTTTATTTTCTGGTACTTGATAATGGGACAAACCTTTGTCTTTGCTCTTCAAGTTGCCATTGCGGTGCTTGTCATTGCTTGCCCGTGCGCACTAGGACTTGCTACACCGACAGCGATTATGGTTGGAACTGGTCGTGGCGCTGAAAATGGCATTCTCTACAAACGTGGCGATACGCTCGAAAATGCTCATCACCTTGACACCGTCGTCTTTGATAAAACAGGAACTATCACCCAAGGAAAATCACAAGTTGTTGACGTTATTGCCTATGTTGGCGACAAAGATAAGCTTCTTGCGCAAGTTGCCTCAATCGAGAAATTGTCAGAACATCCTCTTAGTCAGGCTATCGTGGAAAAAGCATCCGCAGATAAGCTTGTTTTGACAGAAGTAGCTAATTTTAATTCATTGACAGGACTTGGTTTGCAAGCAGACATTGACGGACAAACGATTTACGTTGGTAATCGTAAGTTAATGGAAGAACACCAAGTTGACTTGAGTATTAGTCAAGAAGCGGTGCTGGCTGCGACCCAAAAAGGACAGACACCGATTTACATCTCGGCAAATGCACAGATACTAGGACTTATCACCGTAGCTGATTTGCTAAAAGCAGACAGTAAAGAAACTGTCGCTAAATTGCAAGAAAAAGGCATTGAGGTTGTCATGTTAACAGGCGACAACAGCAAAACAGCGCAAGCTATTGCCAAACAAGCTGGTATCAAAAATGTTATTAGCGAAGTCCTACCAGACCAAAAATCGCAAGCCATTCAAGAATTGCAAAGTCAAGGAAAAATGGTTGCCATGGTTGGTGATGGAATCAATGATGCTCCAGCACTAGCAGCAGCTGATATCGGTATCGCTGTTGGCTCTGGAACAGACATTGCCATTGAATCTGCGGATATTATTCTCATGAAGCCAGAAATCTCAGACGTGCTAAAAGCTTTAGCAATTAGTCGTTTAACAATTAAAGTCATCAAAGAAAATCTTTTCTGGGCATTTATCTATAATATCTTAGCCATTCCTGTCGCCATGGGTGTGTTGTATCTCTTTGGAGGACCATTACTTAACCCAATGATTGCAGGGCTAGCCATGGGCTTTAGTTCTGTCTCAGTTGTTCTTAACGCCCTTCGCTTAAAATATATTAAACTTAGTTAATGATAAAATAAAGGAGTTTCTCATGGAAAAAACATATGAAGTTACAGGCATGAAATGCCAAGGTTGTGTCAAAACAGTGACTGAAAAATTGTCAGCTGTTCGTGGTGTTGAAAAAGTTGTGGTTGATTTGGATAAAAAACAAGCAACCGTCACAGGAAATCCTTTCAAACTTTCCTTAAAACGTGCCCTCAAAGGTACAAAATTCACCCTAGGAAAAGAAATTTAAAAGAATTTCAAAAATCATAAAAAAACAGACTTAGTGCTGTTTTTTTTTACGCTAAAAATGATAAACTAGTCTAGTAAGAAAAAATTAGTTTGGAACAAAAATGACAATAGATGTTTGGGATATTTTAAGTATCATTGGAACGATTGCCTTTGCGTTATCAGGAGCGATTGTTGCCATGGAAGAAGATTTTGATATTTTAGGATTGTTTATCCTAGGGTTTGTCACCGCTTTTGGCGGTGGTGCCATTCGCAATATTCTCATAGGCCTCCCTATTAGTGCTCTTTGGTCGCAAGGTCAAGCATTTTATTTTGCCTTGGTTGCTATGTTATTTATCATGGTATTTCCAAATGTTATTACTCATAAAGGTTGGCAAAAGGCAGAAGTTTTGACAGATGCGATTGGATTAGCAGCCTTTAGTGTTCAAGGGGCGATGTATGCGGTGAAACTGAACCAGCCACTAAGTGCCGTGATTGTAGCAGCTGTTTTAACAGGTGCTGGTGGCGGTATTGTTCGTGATGTACTAGCAGGGCGAAAACCTGGGGTGTTACGAAGCGAAGTCTATGCAGGGTGGTCAATCTTAGCAGCGCTAGCGATTTATTTTAAAGTCGTCCATAATGACCCAGGGTACTATTTGCTTGTTTTGATTCTAACCATCTTACGCATGATAGGTTATTGGCGTCAATGGCATTTGCCAAAAATTAAACGGAAGGTTATTGAAAATGATTAAATTAATTGCAATTGATTTGGATGGAACGTTATTAAATTCAGATAAAAAAATTCCTGATGAAAATGTCGCAGCAATTCAAAAAGCCGCAAAAGCAGGTGTGAAAATTGTTCTTTGTACAGGAAGACCAAAATCAGGTATTCTTCCCTATTTTGAACGCCTTGGCTTGACTGACGAAGAATACATTATTATGAACAATGGTTGTAGTATTTACAACACTAAAAACTGGGAACTTGTCAGCTATGCTCAAGTAACAAATGATGAATTAGATAAGCTATATCAAGCTGTTGCGGATTATCCAGAGGTTTGCTTAACATTGACTGGTGAGAAGCATTATTATGCCGTTGGAGATGAAGTCCCAGAATTGGTACAATATGATGCCAGTCTTGTTTTTGACACAGCACATGCTGCTAGTCTAGAAGACATGAAAGCAAGCTCAGAAATTATTTTCCAAGCGATGTATATGGCAAGAGCACCTTATTTGGACCCATTCCAAGAAGCTAAAGAAGATACTTTGGCTGCTGAATTTAGCGTGGTTCGTAGTCAAGAATACATCTTTGAAGCAATGCCAAAAGGTTATACCAAAGCCACAGCACTCAAAGCTTTATCAGAAAAATTAGGATTGACACCAGCAGAAGTCATGGCTATCGGTGATGCAGCAAACGACCTTGAAATGCTAGAATTCGCTGACCACAGTGTTGCCATGGGAAATGCAACAGATGAAGTCAAAGCCATTTGCCGTTATGAAACAAGCAATAATGACCAAGCAGGCGTAGCAAAAGCCATTTATGATTATGTGTTGAAATAATTTTTATAAATAAGAAAATATTGTCACAGTGTCAAGTACATATTGATAAAAAGCTCAAAGAAATAGAGATATCTCTATTCTTTGAGCTTTTATATTTTACAAAATGACAATTTTTTGAAGTAGTTTATAAAATATAAAAGTGTTACCCTTAACGATGTAGGGTGATTATTTTAATAACTCTATAGAAGATAATTTTTAGAGGAGGTAAATGCTATGGAAAGTCTTTTGTTGAATAACTATTCGCGTTATACAACTTCTGAAGATATTCAGAAAAGTTTAGATTCTGAAAATCAAGTAGGAAATGTAGGAACTACAGTAACAATCTCTATTTCTGTTTCAGTAACAGTTACAGTGACGCCATGGTCAATTTAGGATAACCTAAATTTTAATCTTAGAGGCTTTCTCTTATGATGGCCTCTATTTTATTAAAGATTAGTTTATAACAATATTACTGTATTTTTATATGAAGCATGAAGAGTAATTATAGTATGAATAAAAGTTTAATTTTATTTTATGAGATGTTGATAAAAAAAGATGATCCTACTCCTTTAGAAATTTCTGCTTTATTAAGCTATAAAATTATTGAAGAAAATAGGGTAAATCGATTTATTAATATAATAAAGAAACTTAGAATTGGTGAGCCAAAGTACTCATTGGATTATGATTCAAAAAGAATTTTTATTGTTGATAATGAGATTAGGGGAGAGCTAACTCTTTCTTATGATGAAAGTAATCTAATTTCAAATATTGAAATTACTCCGTTGGTTAATGATATTTATGATTTGAACGCCTTTAAGTCAGAGCTAAGACATAATCATTGGCAATTTCAATTTTATCTTAGTGGTAAAAAAAACATAAAATGTTCAAATACTACTAAAAATATGGAGGTTGCTTCTTTATCAAAGTTAGTTATCAGTGCGATGGTATTTCTAGAAATAAAAAAGGGAAATATTAAGTTAAATGATAGATATTGTATCAGGGCAGCGGATATTAGCTATTTAAGCTTAGGAATTTCTACTAAAGATATTTGTCAGGAGATATCAATTAGAGATTTGTTATATTTATCGTTAATTG
>CAVAFU010000036.1:20521-52924 GCA_963588325.1 Oribacterium sp. | reverse complement strand
GTAGACAACCGTATAAATCAAAGCGATACGATATGGTGCTAAGCTTGGAGCATCTTCTTTGATTTTTGGTAAGTTTTTAAAGGCTAAGAAAGCAACCACAATGTTTACAATCAAAGCAACGACGATAATGATAAGGTTCCAAACATTGGTAGACGCTTCAATAGATTGATAAACATCTGCATCGTAGGCACTTTTTAGTGTATCAAGGCTATTAACTAACATAAAATAGCTAATGATAGAAAAGATTTTTGCAAGGACTGCAAGAACATTTACCCATGCGATAAAGAGCGTCCATGAACGCAATGATTGACGAATTTTTTCATAAGAAACCATATCAAACCTCCTAAAACTATGGTTATATTAATGTGATAGTACAAATATTATAACACAAAATTTTTCTCTGTAAATAGTTTTTTGGAATAATTAAACTTCCAACAAAGCCTTTGATTTCAAGGATTAAACAACTTTTACTATCCAACTATTTTATAGTTAAAAGTAAAAATCCCCATGATTTTATTTTTCATGGGGAATGTTTTTTAGTGTTTGAAAAACTGTTCGATATCAGCTTGTGTGATACCAATCATTGGGTCAATAAAATGAATATTTTCTTCTGTTAGACGATAGCTTTGTGGCTGTGAATTGGTGCTGTCAGACACATTGTCATCAATGTCTAAGGTTAATTGGATATTTTCTTCAGTGTTGCGTTCTGTCTCGGCAGAAACAGTAGTTTCTTGAATTTTTTCAGCTGTTGTTATGGTTGTTTGGGGAAGTTCTTCTTGCAATTCAGGACTTTCTTGCTCGACATCTGCATTGGTAAAACGTTGAACGAGATAGGTTTTGCGTTTAGCGCCTTCGTTTTTAATGGCGTAATCAAAAGCCGCGATTTCACCGAGCATTACTAGCTTACTTTTTGAGCGTGTAATGGCTGTATAGATAAGGTTACGTTGTAAGAGACGGCGGCTCTGACGTGTGATAGGCAAGATAACCACTTGAAATTCGCTACCTTGAGACTTGTGGATAGACATAGCGTAAGCGAGCGTGATTTTATGCCATTCATTACGAGGATAAATGACTTCTGTACCATCAAAAGACATGTAAAGTTCGTCTTGCTTGGACTCGGTATATTTGGCGGGAATGAGGTCGGTGATATAACCGATATCCCCATTGAAAACATTGAGTTCAGCATCGTTGATAAGATGGAGAACCTTGTCCCCCTTACGGAAATTCATTTCTCCAAAGGCAAATGATAACTGGTCTCCGAGTGGATTTAACAAGTCTTGAATAATCGTATTTAGTCGATTGATACCAGCAGCACCGCGGTACATTGGGGCTAAAATTTGGATTTCATGTGGACTGATACCACTTTTGATAGCAGCACTAACGATTTTAGGAATCATTTCAGGGATGTATTGCGCACCAGCTTCGAAATAAGAGCGGTCAGCTTTTTTCTGCGTAAAATCAGCTGGCAGATAGCCTTGTCTCATCTGATTAGCAAGAGTGACAATGGTAGAATCTTCTGATTGCCTAAAAATTTTGGTTAAAGCCAGTTGTGGAAGAGTTTCGATTTTTAATAAGTCAGCTAAAACTTGCCCTGGACCAACAGATGGTAATTGGTCACTATCTCCAACGATAATAACTTGAGTATTTGATGAAATAGAACTAAACAGCTGATTAGCAAGCCAAGTGTCAACCATAGAAAACTCATCAATGATAATCAAGTCACAATCAAGATAATCATCGATGGCTTGGTAGTCATTGTCTCCATTTAAGCCTAAATGACGGTGGATAGTCGCACTCGGTAATCCTGTCAATTCATTCATACGACGGGCGGCACGCCCTGTTGGCGCAGCTAAGATAATAGGAATATCTTTCTTATCAAGGTCAATATGATGAAGGTCGGCATAGGCAGCAATCAAACCATTGATAACGGTTGTTTTCCCAGTTCCTGGTCCACCAGTTAAGATGAAAACTTTGCTTTGAAGAGCTTCCTTGATAGCATTTTCTTGGATTTCGTCATAAGAAATGCCAAAGGCTTCTTCCACGTCAGCGATTTCTTCTTGTAATTCCTCATCAGAAAATTGCTTGGCTAGCGGAGTGTCTAAGATACGGGTCAAATGTTTTTTGATACCAGATTCAGCATAGAAAAGGGTATTGTCAAAAATCTTGGTACCAACATTTTGAACTTTATCTTCAGCGATAAGATTGGTTAATTCTTTAGCAACGGCTGCAGGGTCTAGTTCAATTTGTCTCGCTTCTTCGAGGGTTGTAATGGCATTTTCAAGCAAATCACGCGCTTCAACATAAGTGTCTCCTCGCTCAATCGACGTTTCAAACAGTATGTGAACAAGAGCAGCACGAAAACGTTGAGGGGCGTCAGCTTCAATTCCTAACTGTTCAGCCAGTTGGTCAGCGATTTTAAAACCAATTCCTTGGATATCCTCAACCAATTGATAAGGATTTTCTTGGATGATATCAAGACTTTCTTCCTTATATTGATTGAAAATTTCAAAGGCAACACGGTTGGTCAAACCATATTCAGCTAATTTGGCTAAAATTTGTTCTGTTCCATAATTAAGCTTGAGTTTGGCTACAAAATTGTCCTTATTTTCCTTAGAGAGACCAGAAATACTGTCCAATTTGCTAGGGTCTTCTAAGATTTTATCAATGGTGTCCTCACCGTATAGTTGCACAATTTTTTCAGCCGTTTTCTTACCAATGCCTTTAAAATGGTCACTTGAGAAGTATTTGATAAGCCCAGAAGAAGTTGGTTTGGTGCGTTCGTAGCGTGTGACTTTTAACTGCTCACCATATTTTGGGTGTTGCGTTAGTTCACCCCAAAAAGTATAATTTTCTCCCTCGATAACATCGCCGATGGTTCCTGTCACAATGATTTCAAAATCATCAAAATCAGAATCGGTGTCTTCAATTTCGAGTAGAATAATTTTAAAGAAATTGCTGGCATTTTCAAAAATAATACGGTCAATGGTGCCAGAAAAGAAGTATTCCATAACATATCCTTACTTGATTATATAGTGGTTTTATTATAACATTGCTAATTCTGATAAACAAACGGTTAGCTGAAGAGGCATTAATGTTGTAAGCAAAATCCTCTAGAAATAACTAAAGAAAAAGAAGCTGATATTTCAGCTTCTAAGATTAATCAACTGTGCCGATTTTTGTGAGTGGCCAGAAGCGGAATTTGACTTCACCGACGATGTCTGATTTAGAGAAAGTTCCTACTTCACGGCTGTCTTTTGAAACAATACGGTCATCACCAAGAAGGTAATATTGTCCTTTTGGAACTTTGACGGTAAATTCGGTATTACCATCGCTGTCAGTTGTAAAGGCGTCCGCATTTTCAGCTAATTGTTGGAATAGAGTGTTGTAGGAATACGTATCTTGCAATTGGTCATCTTCAAAGGCCTTTTTGTATTCATCTAAGTAGTCTTCATCAACTTTTTTGCCGTTAACATAGAGGACGTCGTTTTTGTAGGTAATAGTGTCGCCAGGCATACCAATCACACGTTTGACGATTTCTTTGGTTTTGCCGTCTTCGGTTTCTTTAGCAACAACGATGTCAAAACGGTCAATAGACGTTGTTGAAAGGACGATGAGGCGTTCCCCATCAGCTAACGTTGGATCCATTGAATGTCCATCAACTTTTACAGGTTGCCAAATAAAAACGCGAGTGAGTAAAAGGATAAGGAAAAAGAGGATAAGTGCTCCCCATTCTTTAATAAAGTGTTTCATAAATCTTCCTCTATTTATTTTTTAATAATGCTTGTGCTTTTTGGGTATTTGCAAAATGGAGTTTTGCAGTGTGTTCTAATCCAGCCATGCCATAGGCAGCTAAAATCTGACTAGCTACCTTGTCTGATTTGGTACCAGCACCGCTAGGTAACTGATACTGTACCTCTTGACTAAGTTTGTCCAGATTTTCTAGGAAAAGATTACGAGCGATAATCGAGCTAACAGCGACAGCTAAATATTTTCCTTCAGCTTTTTCTTCTAAAGTTAGCGGATTATCAAACTGATTAACTTCATTTTTGAGGTATTTTTGATAATTTTGACGACTGGTAAAGGCATCAATCACGATTTTTTGCGGTTCCACGCCGTCTTGCAATAGCAGATAAATAGCTTGATTGTGCAGGGCGACTTTGACTGAAACGGCATTGTGCATTTTACCTTTGCCAACAACTTGGTTGTATTTTTGAGGGGATAATAGCAGAGCTTTATGCTTGATATTTTCCTCTAAAATTGGGGCGATTTGTCGAATTTTTGAGTCTGTTAAATTTTTGGAATCGTCCACACCAAGTTTTTTCAGAAGTGGGTGATCGTCAGGTGTTACAAAACTAGCAACAACAGCCAGTCCACCAAAATAAGACCCATTTCCCACTTCATCTGAACCAATAAGTGGCATGTTCTGACCGCTAAGTGTGTCAGAATCTTGATGTGATACTTGATAGCCAAACTGTTTTGCGATGTTTTCGGCATCTGTTCCTTGAAAGACGACTTTACCTGATGTGTAAACAAGTACAGTGACGCCCTGAACTTTTGCAGCAAAAGTAACGTAAGGATTATTGTTGCTGACTTGTTTGCTAGCTAAGGTTTTAACCAGATTTTGTAACTCGTCTTTCCCTAGTTTCATAACAATGGTATTCATGTTTTTATTTTAACATAAAAAATCTGTAAGAGGGCAAAATAGCTGGTAGAAAGTGCTATTTTTCAGCCTTAGATTTTACGAAATCTTTATTTTAAGGTATAATGTCAAGGAGGTGACTATATGAAAAGCAAAAATCGTTATAAATTCGTCTTTGGTGATAAGCCACTCACATTGACAACAGATAAGGATAACCTCTTCATGGAGGAAGTTGAGCGTGTAGCCAAAGAGAAATATAATACTATCAAGGAAAAATTACCACAAGCTGATAATGAAACGATTGCTATTTTGATGGCTATCAATTCGCTTTCAACTCAGCTTAGTCGTGAGATTGAAGTTGAAAAGATGGAAAAAGAATTGATGGCTCTTCGTTCTGAAGCGATTGTAGACATTAAGGAGAAAGCCAGCAAGTCTGATTCCGATGAGGATTAATTATGTTATCAATTCTTCTAGTATTGATTTTAGTCTGGCATTTTTACATCGGGTATTCGCGTGGCATTATTTTGCAGGCTTATTATCTTGTAGCAAGTATTGCCTCACTCGTGATTGCTAGCCAGTTTTATCGAACATTAGCTGAAAAAATCACACTGTGGGTTCCCTATTCTAATGCTAGTCAGGGAGCTACGGTTACATTTTTTGCAGATGTTAATATTTTTGATTTAGACCAAGTTTATTATGCAGGCGTAGCTTTTACAGCCATTTACATTGTGGCTTATTTGTTGTTTCGTCTTATCGGTGTTTTGATGCATTTGGCACCAATTCATCATTTTGATAATGTCAAGATGAACTGTATCAGCGGTGTTTTAGCGATTTTAGTAACACTGATATTTTTCAATCTTGCGCTAACAGTGTTAGCAACAGTTCCTATGACGATGGTACAGAATATCTTATCAGGCAGCTTTCTTGCGCGCGTGATTATTAATTATTTGCCACCTTTATCTAGTATCATAAAGGCGTTATGGGTAACAGCAATTTTAGGATAAGTTAGGGCGCTAAGCCCTTATTTTTATAGTGTTTAGAAACACATTAAATAAGATAAGTTTTGGTATAATAGTAATATGAATAACAGAATTTTAGAACAGTTAGAATTTGATAAAGTCAAGCAACTTTTTGCAGGCTATTTACAAACTGAGCAAGGACAAGATGAATTGCGTAAGCTTGAGCCAATGACTGAGTCTGACCGTATCTCACGTTCATTTGATGAAATGTCAGATATGGAGCAGATTTTCATTGAACATCATTCATTTGGAATGGGGAGTTTACGTGATATTTCTGAAAGCATGCGTCGTTTAGAATTGGATGCGGATGTTAATATCTCAGAAATTATTGATATCAAAAAAGTTCTACAAGTCTCAGCAGAAATTAAGCATTTTTATAATGATTTAGAAAACGTAGATTTGAAAGCTTTAAACACTCTTTTTGATAAGATTGAATTATTGCCAAGTCTACAAGGAAGTCTTCAAGCCATTAATGATGGTGGTTTTATTGAAAATTTTGCAAGTTCTGAGTTGGAGCGCATTCGTCGCCAAATCAGTAGTGGTGAAAGTCGTGTCCGCCAGATTTTGCAGGACATTTTGAAAAAACAAGCTGACCATTTGACAGAGACATTGATTGCTAGTCGTAATGGTCGTGCTGTTTTGCCAGTAAAAAATAGCTACCGTAATCGCATTTCTGGCGTGGTACATGATATTTCAGCATCAGGAAATACGGTTTATATTGAACCACGTGCGGTAGTTCAACTCAATGAAGAAATCACACAATTACGAGCTGATGAACGTCATGAGATGGCACGTATTTTGCGTGAATTGTCTAATATGCTTCGCCCGCACACCAATATCATTCGAAACAATGCGTGGGTTTTAGGGCATTTGGATTTTGTGCGTGCTAAGTACCTTTTCATGCAAGAACATCAAGCCATTGTTCCACAATTATCAGCTGATAAAACCGTTCAATTGCTACAAGCTCGCCATCCTCTTTTGACGAATCCAGTCGCTAATGACCTTCATTTCTTGAATGATTTGACAGTGATTGTGATTACAGGTCCCAACACAGGTGGTAAGACTGTCATGTTGAAAACATTGGGATTAGCGCAGCTGATGGCACAATCTGGTTTGCCTATTTTGGCTGACAAAGGTAGTAAAGTCGCTGTATTTAATGAGATTTTTGCAGATATCGGTGATGAACAATCTATCGAGCAAAGTCTGTCAACATTCTCAAGCCACATGACAAATATCGTTGAGATTTTAGCAGCAGCAGATAAAGATAGCCTTGTTTTGGTTGATGAATTAGGAGCAGGGACTGACCCACAAGAAGGTGCTAGCCTTGCAATTTCCATTCTCGAACACCTTCGTCTCATGGAAATTAAAACCATGGCGACAACTCACTACCCAGAGTTAAAGGCTTATGGTATTGAGACAGAATTTGTGGAAAATGCCAGCATGGAGTTTGATACGGACACTTTGAGCCCAACTTATCACTTCATGCAAGGTGTGCCAGGACGTTCAAATGCCTTTGAAATTGCGCGTCGTCTTGGATTGGCGGAAATTATTGTCAATGAAGCAGAGCGTTTGACGGATTCAGATACAGATGTCAATCGTATTATTGAACGTTTGGAAGAACAAACACACGAAAGCCGTAAACGTTTAGACCATATCAAGGAAGTTGAACAAGATAACCTCAAATTTAATCGTGCGGTTAAGAAACTTTACAATGAATTTTCACATGCTAAGGACAAAGAGCTTGAAAAAGCTACAGCTAAGGCACAAGAAATTGTGGATAAAGCCATGGCAGAAAGTGATGAAATTCTCAAAAATCTTCATGATAGAGCGAGCTTAAAACCGCACGAAGTCATTGAAGCTAAGAGTCAATTGAAAAAATTGGCACCTGAGGTTGACCTTTCTAAAAATAAAGTCCTCAAGAAAGCGAAAAAATTGCGTGCACCGCGTGTGGGTGATGACATTGTTGTCACAGCCTACGGACAACGTGGAACCTTGATAAATCAAGGTAAAAACGGAAAATGGGAAGCACAAGTTGGTTTGATTAAAATGACGCTTAAAGAGGATGAATTTACCCTCGTTAAAGTTCAAGAGGAAGCCCAAAAACCGAAGAAAAAACAAGTCAATGTGGTTAAGAAAAGCAAAAAATCAGCTGGACCACGTGCCCGACTTGATTTACGTGGTAAACGTTACGAAGAAGCCATGCAAGAATTGGATGAATTTATCGACCAAGCCTTGCTAAATAACATGGCACAAGTCGATATTATTCACGGTATCGGAACAGGTGTTATCCGTGACGGTGTCACAAAATACCTTCGCCGCAACAAACACGTCAAATCATTTGGCTACGCCCCACAAAACGCAGGCGGCAGCGGCTGCACTATTGCAAATCTAGGTTAAAAATTCAAAAAGTCTAGGATAGCTCCTAGACTTTTTGAATACATTTATTAAGAGTTTTTCTGTGATAAATCAATAACTTGGTCATAATGATGTAAAGTTTCATCTGTGTAATGATGAATAACCTCAATGACTGTTTGTGGAATTGTTAATAAAATTTCTTCAATTTGCTTGGCGTTAGCCTTGTCCAAATTCGATTTTACCTCATCGGCTAAAATTAAGTTGCTATCATGATACAAACTTCGTGCAATTTCTATGCGTTGTTTTTCTCCACCTGATATTTTATTAGGGTTAATGATTTTTCCTTTCAGATAGGCAATGTTGACTAAATTCAGTATTTTATCCATTTTATCGACATCGAAAGTTTTGTTCAAGGCAATATTTTCTTCTAATGTTAATTCGTTAAAGCAATAACTATCTTGAAGAATATAAGCAGTAGATTGCATTATTTGATGCTTTTGTAGGATTTTTCCGTTAAATAAAACCTGACCTGAATCTGGCAGCATTTCGCCATAAATGATATTAAGTAAGGTTGATTTTCCACAGCCACTTGGACCGATAACGGCAATTTTTTGACCTGAAGTTATCTGATAAGAAAAATTGGAAAAGATAACTTTGTTATCAAATGCAAGGTCAATATTTTTTAGCTGAATAGGAAATAAATCGTTGTGACTTTTCATGATATCAACAGTAGGAACATCGAAAATTTGTTGATATTTTTGGCGTAAATTTTTGCTAGATTTAAAAGTATTAATATAATACGAAAGATCTTGAAATTGATAACCAATGTTGTACGATACTAAATAAATAGCAACGAAATTTGCGCCTGATAATTTACCATAGAAGGTCATAAAGCCACCAATAATGATTGGAAAAACAGAACAAAAAGCATCAATTCCATTAACAATACTAATATTGATGGTACGTTGTTTTTCATAGTTGATGTTTTGCTTGATATTGTTATGCAATTCTTGTGAGTATTTCTCATAAAAGAATTTTTCACCATGGTAATTTTTTATAACCCTCGTGCCACCGATGATATTTGTTAGTTTTGAAAGATAAGATTGATTAATTTTTGATTTTTGAATGGAAATGAGGTCGAGTTTTGTTGAGCCAATACCGCTACAAAGAGCAGGTATTGAATAAAATAGGATAAAAATAAGACCTAGTAAAAAATTGGTACATAAAGCATAAATCGCTGATACAATGGTAAAACCAAGAGATGATAGAATAATAACTGATGGTTCAATACAGTTATCTTCAAGCTGTTTGATATCATTTTCTAAATCAGACAAGATATCATTAGTTGCTATTGAATCACTATACAGGAATTGGTAAAAAATCTTTTTCTTGAGTTTGAAGTTAAAAAACGCGATTAGTTTAGCATAGAAATACCTTTTTCCTGATAAACCAATTAAAAGGATAATATTTCCAATAATTCCAAGAGCAAGAGCATACCAAAGCGTTTCTAATTTTTGATGCTCAAAACTCCTAATAACCATGCTAACGATACTTGGATTAATGATTGCTTCCAGCCATGTAATGGCAATACAGACTAAATAAATTAATAAAATTTTCTTAGAAATGAATTCTGTTAATTTTATGCCTCTAGATTCACGAAATGTTTTAAAAATTTTTCCTAAATAAGCCATCCCAAACCTCCAAGTTGTAAAAATGGGAATTTTTACATTCCTTTAAAGTCTATACTATAATAGTAACTGAATTGAGGTGATTTTATGAAACTTCTAAGATTAAGTACTATAGCTTGCCTTGTTATAGAAGGGATTTTAGTTATAGTAGTTGGTTAGTGCATTAATTTATCGAAGAATTGTGATTGACTGAATCTTTTTATAAGAATCGGTCTTTTTCATAAATAAGCCCATAGTTACATTTGTATATACTTATGAATTATACTGAATTAAAGCTCGATTTTCAATTTATTTTTAGTCTAGAATTATTCAATAAAAAATTTATTTCTAAATTATATAGGTGATATCTAAAATAAAAACGAACAATTTAAGTTCTCTGTAAAACAGAATTTTAAATTGTTCGTTTATTTTTATATACTAATCAATTTATTTTTGTCCGAGTAGAATCATTTGGTCAATAGAGCGGCGAGCGCCGTTGATTGTTTCTTCGTCTAGAGTGATTTCTTCCCCTGCTTGACCGAGTAAGCAGTTGTAAATATCAGCCAAAGTTGTCATTTTCATGTTGTGGCAAACACATTCTGTTGATAGCAGATAGAAGCGTTTGTCTGGACATTCAAATTGCAAGTGTTGGACAATACTGCTTTCTGTACCGATGATAAATTCTTTGTCAGAACTATTTTTGGCGTAAGCCATGATTTCTGTGGTACTTCCTGCAAAGTCAGCTAATTCAGTTACCTCAGCTAGACATTCTGGGTGAACAAGGACTTTAGCATTCGGATGTTCTTCACGCGCACGAATGACATCACGTTTACGCATGCGCATATGCGTTGGACAGCCACCTTTGAAAAATTCAAATTGTTTATCAGGGCATTGTTCAGCGACCCATTGTCCAAGATTACGGTCTGGAACAAAGAGGATTTTATCATTGTCAATGTTACTGATGATTTTGACAGCAGAAGATGACGTTACACAGACATCAACGAGTGTTTTTACTTCTGAAGTTGTATTGATATAGGCAACAACAGTATAGTCTGGATGAGCTTCTTTTAACCAGCTGACAAGTTTTTTATCAATCTGCGCAGCCATTGGACAGCCAGCCATCGGGTTAGCTAAAATAGATGTTTTTTCAGGAGATAAAACTTTAACGGTTTCTGCCATGAAACGAACGCCACACATGATAATTGTGTCTTGCGGTGCTTTAGCGGCATACTTACTTAATGCAAAAGAATCACCAACAAAATCAGCGACTTCCCAAATGTCGTGACTTTGATAGGCATGTGCTAAAATGCAGACCCCTTTTTCTTTTTTAAGACGTAAAATCTCATCCTGCATCTCTCTTGTATTCATTGTAGATTGTGGTATCCTTCCTTGAATTGTCTTAGTTATATATTATAGTCTTGTAAACGCAAGGTGTCAAGACACCTGTAAATAAAATTCTTTTAGGTGTCTTGTCAGGTGTCGTGTTTAGTGGTAAAATGTTTCCTAAGTCGTATGATTTATTTAATGAAAGGAATTGGGAAGCTAAATCACTTTATAATGAATGATTTTCATCCTAATTCTAATAAAAGTGGCTGTGACAGTATTTTTTGAAGCTGTCAATGCCAAAAAAGAAGGTTTGTATGAAAACAAATGTACTTATTGTAGGTAGTGGGTGTTCAGGGCTTTATACTGCTCTAAATTTGCCACAAGAACTTCAAATTACTATTATTACCAAGGATAAATTAGAAAACAGTGATTCCTTTTTAGCGCAAGGCGGTATTTGTATGTTAAAAGATGAGTCAGATTATGAGTCATTTTTTGAAGATACTTTACGTGCTGGTCACTATAAAAATGACAAGGTTTCGGTTGATTTGATGATAAAATCGTCACCTGATGTTATCAAAGATTTGATTGGTTACGGTGTGGATTTTCAACGTGATGAAAACGGTGAGCTAGCCTTTACGAGAGAAGGAGCGCATTCTGATAAGCGTATTCTTTTCTATCAAGATACAACGGGTAAAGAAATCACAAGTAAGTTGCTTGCTGCGGTAAAAAAACGTCCTAACGTAACCTTGATGGAACACACCTGCTTGCTTGATATTTTAGAAGAAGATAATCGTTGCTACGGCGGTATCGTGCGTTTAGAAAATGGTGATTTAGAAAAAATCACAGCTGATGTGACAGTATTGGCTAGCGGTGGTGTTGGTGGTCTGTATAAAAACAGTACGAATTTCAAACATTTGACAGGTGATGCTTTGGCTATTTCTATCAAGCATGACATTGAACTCAAAGATATGTCTTATGTGCAAATTCACCCAACAACGCTTTACCAAGAAGATTCAACAGAACGTTCTTTCTTGATTTCGGAATCTGTTCGTGGTGAAGGTGCTCTGCTTTACGATAAAAATATGAATCGTTTCGTGGATGAATTGCAACCGCGTGATGTTGTTGCGCAAGCCATTTTAAAACAAATGGAAAAAGATGGCACTGAGCATGTTTGGGAAGATTTACGCCTTATTCCTAAACAAGAACTCGAAGAGCATTTCCCAAATATTGTTGCCCATTGTCGCAAGGCTGGCTATGACCCATTCACTGAATGCATTCCTGTTGTCCCAGCACAGCATTATTTCATGGGTGGAATTAAAGTTAATCATCATAGTAAAACGACGATGGATGCTCTTTATGCTGTTGGTGAGACAGCTTGTAATGGTGTTCATGGACAAAATCGTTTGGCAAGCAATTCGCTTCTTGAAAGTCTGGTCTTTGCCAAACGTGCGGCTAAAGATTTGACAGCTCATTATGAAATGGTATCAACATTGCCTGCAACTTTAGCTGAACTTGATTTGGAAGATTACCAAGACCAAGAAACACTTGAAGATGATTACAAGAAAATAGTCCTTGAAAAATTAACTGAACAAAACCAATTGGCAACGTATATTGTTTAAAAATCAAAAAGAAAGGTTAAAGATGTTAGACCCAATTACCTTAAAACTAAATGTCGACCCGCTGCTTTTGAGCGCTTTGTCTGAGGATATCAATAACGAAGATGTGTCAACCAACAGTGTGATGCCTGAAAATGTGGCTGGGCAAGTGGATTTGATTTGTAAAGAAGACGGTATTATCTGTGGCTTACCTGTTTTTGAACGTGTTTTTTACCTTCTTGACCCAACAACTCGTTTTGAAATGTCTGTTAAGGATGGCGAAGTTGTCAAAAAAGGTCAGCACTTAGGTACTATCTATGGGGATATTCGTGTCCTTCTTTCAGGTGAACGTACTGCTCTTAATTACCTACAGCGTATGAGTGGTATTGCGACCTATACGCATGAAATGGCAGAGCTTCTCAAAGGCAGTTCGATAACGCTGCTAGATTCACGCAAAACAACACCAAATAACCGTATTTTTGAAAAATACGCTGTTAAAATTGGTGGCGGAAAAAACCACCGTTACAATTTATCAGACGGTGTGCTATTGAAAGATAATCATATCGGCGCAGCAGGTGGTGTGAAAGAAGCTGTTCTGGCTGCTAAAAGTTATGCCCCATCTGTTCGCAAAATTGAAATCGAAGTTGAAACACTCGATATGGTTAAAGAAGCCATCGAAGCAGGTGCCGATATTATCATGCTTGATAACATGACTCATGACCAAATGAAAGAAGCAGTAGCTTTGATTGATGGTAGAGCTGAAATTGAAATTTCAGGAAATGTCACGAGAGAAAACTTGGCTTCTTATGTTGATTTGGATGTCCAATACGTCTCAAGCGGAGCGATTACCCATTCTGCGAAAATTCTTGATTTGTCACTTAAAAATTTGCATCCTGTTAATAAATAAGTGGATAAGGTTTAAAATTATTGTTCAAAAAAATCCTCAACTCATCAGAGTTGGGGATTTTGTGTTGATAACTATATGAAAATGAGAAGTAATCCACAGACAACGCCGACAATATAACCAACAATAACATCACGTGGATAATGGACCCCGCCAATGACACGACAGCAAGCAAGAACTAGCGACAATAGTAAAAATATAATGCCTAGAAATGAATTGACCTGCAAAACAGCCATGCTGATAATAGTTGCTGAAAAGACGTGTCGACTTGGTAGTGATTGTCCTTTGGTATCTTTGGAGATAAGTGGATGAATCGCCCAAGCTTCGTAGGGTCTTGGAACGTTTAGCCATTTGCGCACAAGAGAGACCAGTACAAAAGAAATACTTGGAATGAGAATAAATCCAATGAGTTTTTGGGGCGTTGTAAAGAAAAGATAACCTAATAAGATAGGATAGACCAAATACATGACTTTGGTTAATAAGCTGTTGATAACTTGTAAAAGACGAGCGGCAACAGGATATTTTCGAAAATAACTTGTTAATTTGGCATAAAAATCAGCGTAATTTTTCATGGGTAGGTCCTTTGTATGATAATAATGTTATTATAGCATATAGGAAAACCAAATAAAAAATGAGAATTTTTTCAAAAAGTAATTTTCCGTAGCAATTAGTTGTCAAAATAATAATTTTCCCGTAAAATAGGCTCATAAACTAATAGAAAAGGAAATGAACTTTAGGATTGTCTAGCTGGTTGTATATTACTATTTAATAGTTTGCCTTTTAAGGTATTTTCCAGTAGTTTCTAGAGTTCTAGGTAATTTATTATGGCACATAATATTACAGATGCGACATTCGAAGCAGAAACAAGCGAAGGTCTTGTTCTTATTGACTTTTGGGCAACTTGGTGTGGTCCATGTTTGATGCAAGCTCCAATTTTAGAACAATTGTCAGAAGAAATCGATGAAGACGAACTTAAAATCGTAAAAATTGACGTTGATGAAAATCCAGATACAGCACAAAAATTTGGTATCATGTCAATTCCAACATTGTTGTTCAAAAAAGACGGTGAAGTGGTCAAACAAGTCGCTGGTGTGCACACTAAAGAACAAATCAAAGAAATCGTTGCTGAATTGAGCTAATTTCAAGAAGGTCAGGGGTCTCCCTGACCTGTTTTTTTATAAATGATATCAGTTTTTGCTTGACTTGGAGTTAACTCAAAGGTATATAATGATGGCGTTAAGAGATATGAATCTCTGACAATGTTAGTGACCTTATGATGAGTATGAGGGAAAAGAAAGGTGGTTTGCTCTTTTTGATATGGAAGAACAATCAAGACTACCTTACTGACTGTGTAAAATCACTTAGAAGCTTGGGAGACTTGTAAGTGAGTGATAGTATTCCCAAAAAATTAGAAAGGAAAGGTTCGATTGTCATGTTTGATATGATAATTGAACCCGCCCTACTGACTGTGTAAAAAAGATAAATCTTCCTAGATGCAAGCATCGTCGGTCGATTTCCTATTTTTACTTTGTCGTATACGGGCTCGGTATCTTATTATGAAATCTGCTATTTTTGAAAAGGCTGGTCTGATGACAGTCGAAGAAGTGGCTAAGCCAACGTTGCAAGCTGATGACGATGTTATCATCAAAGTTGTTCGTGCTTGTGTTTGTGGTTCTGATCTTTGGTCTTATGCCAACGGTGACGAAAAAGCTGCGCACTCTGAAAACTCTGGTCATGAAGCTCTTGGAATTGTTGAAGAAGTTGGCTCTGCCATTACAACTGTGAAACCTGGAGATTTTGTTATCGTCCCATTTACACATGGCTGTGGAGAATGTGATGCTTGCCGTGCTGGTTTTGACGGGACATGTGATAACCACCCTGGCTACACAAACTGGTCTTCTGGTTTCCAATCAGAATATGTCCGCTTCCACTATGCTAACTGGGCTTTGATTAAAATCCCTGGACAACCATCTGATTATTCAGAAGGTATGATGAAATCACTCCTTACTTTGGCTGATGTTATGCCGACAGGTTACCATGCTGCGCGTGTTGCTGACGTCAAACGTGGCGACAAAGTCGTTGTTATTGGTGATGGTGCCGTTGGACAATGTGCCGTCATTGCGGCAAAAATGCGCGGAGCTTCTCAGATTGTCTTGATGAGTCGACATGAAGACCGTCAACAAATGGCGCTTGCTTCAGGAGCTACCGCTGTCGTTGCTGAACGTGGTGAAGAAGGCATTGCTAAGGTTCGTCAAATTCTTGGCGGAGGAGCTGACGCTGCTCTTGAATGTGTTGGTACAGAAGCTGCTATCGAACAAGCTCTCGGTGTTATCCACAATGGTGGACGTGTTGGATTTGTTGGTGTACCACATTACAATAACCGTCCACTAGGTTCAACATTTGCTCAAAATATCACTGTTGGTGGTGGTTCAGCTTCTGTTACAACCTACGATAAACAACTCCTTCTCAAAGCTGTTCTTGATGGTGACATCAACCCAGGTCGCGTCTTTACAAACACTTATCGCTTGGATGACATCAACCAAGCCTACAAAGACATGCAAGACCGCAAAGCAATCAAATCAATGATTGTTATGGATTAATAATCTGAAACAACTTTCTCAAAATTTTCAGTGAATAGAACTTCAAAAGCCATCACATCAGATAATGATGGCTTTTTGTTATTGTGAAAAAATCTATTCAAGACGGAAAAAGTCGAGTATAATATAGCTAACCAAGCTTGGCTATTTTTCTAAAAGAGATAACAAAAATTGGCTAGGGTGAAGAAATTCTTTTCAATAAAATCTTACGATTTGGGAAGTTTTTGATTCAGATAAACGTGATTATTCACCTTGTGTCGTCTGATTATCTCTAGCTATTCTTGTATTGCGTTTTATCTGATTAAACATTTTATAAAGGAAGGAATAAGTGATGACGGAATATTTGACAGTAGATGTTGGTGGAACAGATATTAAGTATGGGGTAATGACTGTAGATGGTCAGTTAAAAGAAAGTAGCAAACAACCAACACCAGACAATTTAGCTGAGTTTTCACAGGTTATTCAATCCTTGATAAATCAATATCATGAGCAAGTTAGTGGGTATGCCTTTAGCATTCCAGGAAAAATTGATACTGAAACAGGAACGATTTATTTTGGTGGGTCTTTGACTTATTTAGATGGTTTTTGCCTTGAAAAAGAATTGGAAACATACGGTAAGGCTGTTTCTGTTCAAAATGATGGTAAAGCTGCTGCGCTTGCAGAACTTTGGCTTGGAAATCTTAAAGGTGTTGATAATGGGGTAGCTCTAATTTTAGGAACTGGTGTCGGTGGAGGTATCATTTTAGATGGTAAACTTCATGTTGGAACACATTTTCAAGCAGGAGAATTTAGTTTCATGTCATCTGATTATAGCGCTGATGATTATTTGTGTGCTGGTTTTACCAACTCTGCGGTTGGCATGGTTAGTCGTATTAATACTGTACTTGGCAATGCTAAATTGACAGATGGCAAAGTTGCCTTTGAGGCTATCCATGCTGGTAATCAACAGGCTATTTCAATCTTTGAAGATTATTGCCGTACGATTGCCAATCAAATTCTTTCCATTCAAGGAATTTTGGATGTGAAACGATTTGTCATCGGTGGAGGAATTAGCGCTCAGAAAATTCTCATTGAAGAAATCAACCGCCAATTTAATGCGATTGTTAAATCTAGTCCAATCCTTGCCCTAAATACACCAAAAGATATTGAAATTATGGCGACAAAATTTGGAAATGACGCCAATCTTTACGGCGCTCTATATAACTTTTTACAAAAAGAAGAAAGCCGTCGCTAACAACATTTAATACCAAAGAAAGCTGATTTTCAAAGACATTTTGAAATCGGCTTTTTTAATAAACCGATAAATAAATTTCTTTGTTTTGATATAGAGAAATAGTATAATGGTAAACTAAGTTAGCATTAGTTAGGGGTAGCAGGTATGAATTTTTACAATTTAGAGTACATTACGCAACATCAATCGTTTAATTTGGTTGTTAGGTCTGTGATTTTGATTCTTCTTCTTGGTATCGTTATTCTCACCAGTATTCATTATATGCGTAATAGGATAAAAACACGCTTACGTGATATTAGCATTGGCATTGTAGTGCTAATGTTCATTCTTTTGGGAATTCAAGTTGAAGATTACATGCAAAATAATCAAGATTTTTCTCAATCGCAAGTGCTTGTGAGATTTATTGAAAGTGTTGCTACAGATAATGATATTTCATCAGATGATGTACTGGTAAATTCGACGACCTTAAAAGATGGTATTATTGTTCGTTACAATGAGGAAGATTACACAGTTCATCTCAATGATGATAATAATTCTTATACTTTGGAACGCACACATGTTATAGACCATCATGTTTATATCAATGGAGGAGAGTAGCTTATGGATTTGTATGTTTTAACTGCTGTAAAATTTATCTTGGGAATGCTAGTGATGATTTTGCAGATTAATATTTTGGGAAAATACGAATTTTCAGTCAACACGCCCCTTAATCAAATTCAAAATTACGTCCTTGGTGGCATTATCGGTGGAGTTATTTACAATAAATCAATTTCTGTATTAACTTTTTTGATTGTCCTTCTCATCTGGTCCTTGGTTGTTATTGTGGTTAAATTGCTGATAAATAACCAATTCATTAAATCATTAGTCGTTGGAAATCCTGTTATTTTAATTAAAAATGGGACTGTTAATGTTGAAAATTGTGCTCAAGTTGGGATATCGGCAGACCAGTTAATGTTGCATTTACGTACAGAAGGATTGACCTCAACTCAAGACGTTAAAAGTGCTATTTTGGAGCCGAATGGCAAGCTAACAATTTTAGATAAGAATTCGGAAAATCCTAAATTTCCACTCATTAGCAATGGTCGCATTAATAATGATGTTTTAGAGTTAATTGGTCGAGATGAGCAGTGGTTAATAGACATGCTGGAGCAGCAAGGTTTCAAATCTTCCAAAGATATTTTTCTAGCAGAATATGTCAACAAACAGTTGTACCTAGTCCCTTACCCACAAAAATAATTTTAGTTTTCTCATTTCTTTTTCGAATAATAAAGTAGGAGGAGAGATGATGAGACTTGTAAGTGTGTTTGGATTGTTGATTTTGGCTGTTCTATTTCATTGTGGTGATGCTAGGGCTGAAACGGCTGATAATATTTGCTTTGTGACCCTTGATGATGTGAAAGAAAAGATGGCTGCTAAGGAAGAATTCTATCTTTTTATTGGTCGTTTGGATAATGTGGATACGCAAAAAGGTCTAGAAAGACTTGAAATGGTAGAGCAGACGATTTATTTTCTAGATACCAAGGAAATTGATTATGTCGCCTATAAGAAATTTGCTAAGAAATACAACATCAGAACGATGAGTCATTTAGGACATTTCAAAGGTAAATATCAATTTGCGGTGGCGAATGTCTTTACGGTAGATTTGCAGACTTTTTTAGGTTGCCAAGGCACTTTTTTTCAAAATCAGCAAAATCTGATATACTAAAGCTGGCATAAAAACACGTCGCAGTTGGTAGTCTGCGAGTACAAAATGTATCAGTAACCTTCCCCTTCCGAGGTCGTCCGTTGTCAATTTTTTCAAGGAGGGGCTGTTATGAAAATGACAGTATATTTTGATGTGGCATTTTGGTCGGCTTTGATTGAATTTACGGATTCAAAGGGACGTTACAAGGCTTTTCGTTACGTGTTTGGCAAGGAACCAAAGGATGATGATATTCTAAACTTTATTGATGTTTCTTTGGAAAAATGGCTGCGCAGGTACGATAAGGTCGAAGTAAGTTCTGAAATTTCAGCGCCAGCTATTTCACAGAAAAAACGAAATCCAAAACGGGTGCAACGTGATATCAATAAAGCTAAGCGTAAACCTGTGGTGTCAACGAAAGCTCAACTTGCCATGCAGGAACTGCGTGAGGAAGTTAAGAAGACCAAAAAGTCTGAGCAAAAAGTAAAACGTGAACTGAAAAAGGAACGAAAATATCTGCTTAGACAAGAAAAGCGTCATCAGAAAAAACGAGGACATTGAAAAGAAAAAGTTTAAGTTTTCTGTAAGAAAAAATTTAGGTTTCGTTAAGTATGTGGCACTATACTATAAACAATCCTAATAAACTTTCTTTTTCATTGATATCCGTAAGTTGCTAAAGCAGCAACGGCTATCGTAAATCTCCTAGTGGACCCCAGTTAGAATTAGCTGGGGTTTCTCTCATTTAAAAAGCAAAAAAACAAGGTGAAATTTTTTCATCTTGTTTTTTATTTCAATAATATTCTTAATCAAGATATTCAGCGATAGCGGTATCGGTTGCGATACGACCAAATGTGAAAATATCTGTTAATGAATTACCACCGAGGCGGTTACCAGCATGGAGTCCACCAGCAACTTCACCTGCGGCAAATAGTCCTTTGATAACTTTACCATCTTCGTTGATGACGTGGGCTTTGGTATCAATTTTTAAACCACCCATGGTATGGTGAACAGCTGGTTTGCGTGGTGTCGCGTAAAATGGTGCTTTTTCGACTTTGAGGTCGAAGGCACCCTTGTCAAATTCGGGGTCATGACCAGCATCAACGTATGAATTGTAATTGGTGATTGTTTCTACCAGAACGGCTGGGTCAATATTGATTTGCTCTGCTAATTCTTCCAAAGTATCAGCGCGGAAAAGCGTTCCAGCTTCTACTTGAGCATCAATTTTTTCTTGGCTTGTATTATAAGCTGTTTCTTTGATGTTTTCATCAGCAATCAAGTAGAAAAGTCCACCGTTATCAATTGCCGCTTGGGACAATTGGTCACGGCTGCCGTATTCGTCAACAAATCGTTTTCCTTTGGTATTGACCATGATAAAGTTAGCTGGTGGGACTTGGAGACCTGAGAAGAGAGCACCAGTAACTGGGTCTGATACGGGCATCATTTGGCTAAATCCCATTCCAACCAAGTCAGCACCGACGGATTGACCAAGTAAAATGCCGTCACCAGTGGCTGCTGGGGTATTAGATGTGGCAATGTCGTCATCAATTTCTGACCAGTAAGTATTGTACTGTTGGAGCATTTTAGTATTTGCTCCAAAGCCACCTGTTGTCAGAATGACAGCTTTACCATTTACGGTAATGGTTTGACCATTGCGTCCAGTACCTTTAACGCCAGTTACAATGCCGTCGGTCACAAGCAATTCTTTAACTTGGGTGTCAGTTAAAATGATACCACCATTTTTTAGAACAAAATCTTTTAGAACAGAAATGAAAGCAACCCCCATCGGAACTTTTGGTTTATGACCGCGGCGCCAGAGCGCACCAACTGGCATAGTGACTTCATCACGAACAAATTCAACACCGATGTTTTCCAGCCAACGGACAGATTCGAGGGCACGTTCGGTTAAAACACTGATTAGCTGATAATTTCCGTGAATTTCATTGTCTTTAAGGTCTTTACGTTTTCCACCAAGGTATGTTTGGATACGGTAGAGTAATTTTGAATCAAAGAGATAAGTTGGGTCTTTGAGGTATTCTTCAATTTCAATTTTTAAAGCACGGAAATCATCTAAAAATTCAGGGTCAATTGTTGCCTCATCAATATCATGCAATTCTTGAAGCGTATTAGCTTCACCAGGGTTAGCAGCAAATGTATTTTGCCAAGCAGGGTCAGGGGCGTTCATTGGTCCACCAGCACGGACAGTATTGCCACCAACGGATGGGAATTTTTCAACGACAACCACTTTTTTACCAGCTTGGAGAGCACGAGCGGCAGCAGCAAGACCTGCTCCACCACCCCCGACAACGATAAGTTCGGTGGTGTAAGTTTTGTCTTCTTTATCAAGTGCTGATGGTGCTTTTGGACGTGAGCGGAGGGCATCTGGATTGGCACCTGCTTGTCGAACAGCGCGAGCGACTCCGTCAAGAACACCATTTGATGTGACTGAAGCACCTGATACCGCATCAACATTTAAGGTTTGACCTTCGATAATTTCACTTGGAATACGAGTAAAGACAACGTCAGCAATTCCACCTGTTTCACCAGAAGAATCAATGTCAATGGCTTCAATACGTTCTTCTGAGAGCGTTACGGACATTGGTAAATCACCGTTGTGCCCAACTGTTGTGACTTGGTAAGTACCAGGTTCAAAACGAACTTCTTCTGGTTCATTGAGTTGATTAGCAATGGTTGCAAAGCGGATAAATCTAAAGAAGCATGATTCCAAGAAATCAATTGTACCTTGTGCTTTTAAGTCTCCATTATCATCAAAAGCTTCATGGGCACGTCCAAGTAGAAATTCACTTCCTGGCATAACTGTGGCGTTAACACCTGGAGCATCCAAGATTTGACGAAGATGTAATTGGGCACGTGATGACCCTTGAATGTCATAAGAAGCCCCAACAATCATCGTTGGTTTACCAGCTAGAGGATGGATATTGAAAGATAGCCATTCAAGCAGGCTGTTTAAACTTGATGGAATCGTATGGTTGTGCTCGGGTGTTCCGATGATAACACCGTCAGCTTCCGTGATTTTACTATTAAATTCTTGGATAACAGCTGATTCTGTCTGGTCATCTGTTTCATTAAACATGGGAACATCTGTGATTTCTAAAATCTCAATATCAGCTTTTTTAGCAAAATGTTTTGCCATGTATTGTAGTAATAATCGATTGTATGATTTTTTGGCATTGGTTCCGACAATAGCGACAAATTTCATAAGGCTACCTCCTATTTTGTTTCCCAAGCAAAAGCGCGTTTACGGTCTGTATCAGCTTGGCTAACAATTTGATTGCTAATCTCAACAAATGATTGGAATTCTTTGAAATTATCTTCAAGTTCAGCCACTTTTTCAGGATTATTGAGATTAAAATTATCATCCAAGACTTGTTCAGAATGTCCGAGGAAAAATTCTGTTCCTGGCATGATGCGTGCTTTTAATTCAGGAGCATCAAGGATTTGACGGAGATGAGCTTGTGCGCGTGAAGTACCGAGAGCACCAAGGGAAGCCCCGACAATCATGGTTGGTTTATTGATAAGCACACGGCTAGTGTAGGCAATCCATTCAAGAGCAGAAGCAAGCGGCGCAGGAATGGTATGGTCATATTCTGGAGTTGCGATGATAACACCGTCTGCGCTAGCAATTTTCTTAGAAAATTCAGCTACAGAGGCAGGCGCAACTTTATCTTCTGGTTCATTAAAGGCAGGTAAATCTTTGATTTCAAGGATTTCAATATCTGCCAAATCTGCAAAATGCTTTGCCATGAATTTTAGTAATTTTCGGTTAGTAGAACGGTCTGAATTTGTTCCAACGATAGCAACTAATTTCATATAGTCCACCTCTTTTACACAAATAATTACCTATAGCATACTCCTTTTTTAAATAAAATGTAAACGTTTTTCGTACGATATTAGGAAAGTATCATTTTTTAGGAGGAAAGTATTAATGTTATAATATTTTGCAATCAAAAACACGGTTAGGGTGTCTAAGCCTAACCGTGTTTTAGGAGATTTACAGTATTTGTAGACTTTTAGTCTAGGAAATACCTATATGAAAAAGAAAAGTTTTTTAATAGTCTTTGCACTTAGCTTGCCTACGACTATCTATCATTAGGATTGAGTCTATATTAACCAGTGATACTTAAATAAGACTTAACTCTCTTTTAGATATTCCTTCAACATTTTCTTTTGTGGGGTTGCCATGGGGTATTGTGAGAGTTGGTCTAGTGCGACCCAGCGTAGTTCTTTATCTTTGGTAAAATCAGTTGAATCTACCAGACCTTCGATAAGTTCGATAGTCCATTTTTGATGGCTAAACGTATGTTTAACGGGTGAAAATTCCCGATTGGTCCAAGTTGGTTTTAGGTGATAATCTTCTATAAATAAAGCTTTTTGCGACGTTGTTTTAAGAGTGCCTTGCTCAGTACTATCTGTCTCAAATAAATCAAGCTGTTGCCCAATAAAGTCTGTTTCTATAATTGGAAAAGTCCAAAAACCGCCAAGCAATCGTCCGTCGATATTCTTTTCTAATAAGAAATCACCTTCGCTATTGCGGATAACAAATGCTTGAATTTGCAACGGTTTTGGCTTTTTCTTTGGCAATTTGATAGGGTATTTATCATAAGTCCCATGTAAATAAGCTGCGCTGAAAAAGCGAATCGGTGACTCATCTGGGCGAGGATTTTTAGCAGACTCAATATCTGTGCCCAAATCCATAAGCGCTTGATTGAAATCCCCAGGGCGCTCAGGGTCAATGAGCACTTCCATGATAGCCTGAAAAATTTTGCGATTTTTGGGGTCACCAATGTCATAATTGACTTCAAAAAGACGTGCCATCACGCGCATTACATTGCCATCGACAGCTGGTTCAGGAAGCCCAAAAGCAATACTTGCAATCGCGCCAGCCGTATAAGGACCAATTCCCTTTAAAGAAAGAATATCTTTGTGATTGCTAGGAAACTCACCGTTAAAATTCTCCATGATTTCTTGTGCTGCCTTTTGCATATTACGCACACGAGAATAGTAGCCCAGTCCTTCCCAAGCTTTTAATAATTTTTCTTCGGGAGCTTTAGCCAATGCTTCGACGGTTGGAAACCAGTCTAAAAAACGTTCATAGTAGGGAATAACCGTCACTACCTGAGTTTGCTGGAGCATAATTTCCGACACCCAGATGTGATAAGGATTTTTGGTCCTGCGCCATGGCAAATCACGTTTTTCGTTATCATACCAAGCAAGCAACGTCCGACGAAAAGAAGCGATTTTCTTATCATCCCACATCTCAATGCCATAATCAGTTAAATTAATCATGTTTCTATTTTAACAAAGAATGATTCCTTTCAGTAATAAAAATGCTTATAAATTCTTCAACTCTTGAAAATCCTTTATTCTAGGTACTAATTTGGATTCTAAAATGAGATTTTTAAATTTTTTTAGAAAATTAGTTCTTAAGTATTGACAAATGTAATCGTTTACATTACAATAAAAGTGTAAAGAAGGATGACAAAAGAAACGAAGTAAGGAGGTAACAGTTCTTATGATGAAACCACATGTCGCCCGGTACAAAAATGGTGATTGTCTCCAAGTCGGAGTTGAGTAGGCACAGTTAACTTTACGGAGGTGGCGCTTATGTTATTATTTAACTTAGGACGCTATAAAGATGGTGATTGAACATCTTGTTTAGCCTTGAAAACCAAAACTTGTAACAAAGTACATCGGAGGAACGCCTTATGTTGATGTTTAATGTAGGTCGTTACAAAAATGGAGACTAACGACTTGTTGCAGAAAATAGCAATAAAGGAGTGATGTCACATTTTGGATGAAAAATTATTATTGGAAGTGAACGATTAGAAAAATAGCTAGTGCAAGAAATATTACCGGTTGATCTTGTTGCTAGTAACAGTAGTAATCGAAAGGGCTTCTAATCATATTGCTTCCATGTTCGAAAAGCTTTAAATGAAAGTTGTGATAGATATGAAAGCAATCAATGTAGGCCGTTACAAAAATGGAGACTCTAAACAGATATGGCGACGAGTCAATCGCTGTATCAATCAAAAAACAGAAAAACAAATTAAAAATTAGGTGATTATTATCGTTGTTATGTGAGTATTTTCAGATTAATGGAGGTATCTTATGAACGTAGCAAGATATAAAAATGGTGATACCGAAGCTAGTTGCAGAAAATAGCTTAAGGGGTGAAACCAATGTAAAAAGTAGTGATAAAAAAAGTCGTGGAGGTATGTACAATGCTGAAAATGAATTTAAGTCGCTATAAAAATGGAGATAATAATCCAACAGCCTAACTCCTTATGAGATTGGTATGTTGGCGCAACATACGCAATATTTTTAAGAAGGTCTGGAACACAGAAGTGTTCCAGATTTTTTTGTTTTTTTAGAAAAAATAATTTTTTAAAAAGGCTAGTGCTGCAACTTTTTGAAGACAAACTTAAGATAGCCTTAAGATTAAAGTTGGATAATTGTTGGCAAGTAATTTTTAAAGAAGGAGCAGCTATTTTGCCTACAGAAGCGAAAAAAAAGAAGAAATATCTTTATGAAGTTGACCTCATGCGCTGTATTTTTATCTTTGGGGTGCTGATTAATCATGTTAGTTCTTTATTTACCAATGCCGTTTCTCAAAGTTCAGGAGCTTATAAATTTTTTACGGCAACGCACTTAATGCCCCATTTTACACGTATGGGGTTTATGTTTGTAACGGGACTAGTATTATTTTTAGGAAATTACAAAAAAGAGCATTTGGATGTTATTCCTTTTTGGATTAAACGGTTTAAAGGCTCGGGGATTCCTTATGTTTTTTGGAATGGTTTTTATATTTTAGTAACATTATTAGCTCTGGGAACTTTTACGTTTTCTGAGTGGTCTGGAGAATGGGGAGATGCTTTGTTACATGGTAATCGTTTTTACCTTTACTATATTTTGGTAACCATGCAACTTTACTTAATTTTTCCAGTTATGCTTTGGTTGTACAAACAATTCAAGAATCACCACAATCTGATTATTACGATTTCAGCAATAATTCAGTTGATTTTTCTTTTTTATATTAAGTATATTTTCCCACATCAAGACCATACGAATTGGCCGTATCTTTTCCGTTCTTACGGAATGTTTGTGTTAACGTATCAGTTCTACTTTATGGCTGGTGCTTATGTGTCGATTCATTACGATAAAGTCACAGCTCTTCTGATGAAGTATCAAAAACGCATTTATGCGATAACGGCTTGTTTGAGTTTGGGAACAATCGGTCTTTATTATTACAATACTAAAATTCTTGGTTTAAGTCGTCATTATGCGCACTTGGTTCACCAACCTTATATGATGATTTATGCAAGCTTTATGATTGCAACGGTGTTTGCACTTAGTTTGCATTATGCTAAGAATCGTGAGAAAGCAAGTCTTCAGTGGTTACGTCGTTCAGTTGATTTGTCTTCAAAATTGTCATTTGGAATTTACTTAACACAGACAGCATCGCTTGCTATTTTTGGATTAGTGATTGATTGGATTAATCCTTATTTGAGTGATGTGACGTTGGCTTTGCTTTTCCCACTGGGGTATCTGTTGGTATTAGGTGGCGCGTGGTTGATTTCTTATTTCTGCTATAAAGTTCCGCCATTTGGTATTTTGATTGGTCGTCCAAATCATATTAAGAAAGGAAGATAAGGTACTATGACATTATTAGTTGATGATTTAAAAGCGCGTTTGGTAGAAAATGCAGAGCGCCCATTTTTAAAAGATATTTCACTGAATCGCTGGTTTACAGGAAAAGATGTTGAAGATGATATTGCTGTTTTTCAGGAAGCCTTCAGACGTAACGGTCTTGGACGTGATGATGTTATTTTCATGGCTTTGGAAAATTCAGCGGTTTATATTCCGATGAATCAGGCAATGTGGCGTTATGGTATTACCGCACATCCTGTAGCTAGCACAACACCGACAGCAGAATTATTGAGTGATTATGCTGAAAATCAGTATCCAGCGATGATTTTTAATCAAGAAAAAGCTGAGGCTTTTCAAGAAAAATCTGAATTACGTTATGAAGTACTGCACCTTAAAACCTTTCCAAATTTGGTCTTGTTAACACGTAAGGACAATGATAATACGCACAAAGAACTGACACCAACTGAGGATACTTTGGGATGGATTTTAAATACTTCTGGGACAACTGGTAAACCAAAACAAGTTGGTCTTTCTCATCGTTTCATGCGTTTGGCTGGTCAAGATGACTTGATTTCTCATCGTTTGACCAAAGAGGACACAGTCTTGATTGTTATGCCGATGTTTCATATCAATGCTCAAGAATTGATTGTTGTTTCAACGTTATTATCAAGTGGGCGTATTGTTATTGCGCCGAAATTCAGCGCTAGCCATTTCTGGCAATGGATTAATGAAGACAATTGCACATGGAGTTCCGTTGTGCCAACGATTGTAACCATTCTACTGAAAAATCAGCAGTCTTTGGAAAATTTTAATCCAAATCATCACTTGCGTTTCATCCGTTGTGCGTCAGCGATGTTGCCAATCAATCGTAATCGAGAATTCACAGAAACTTTTGGTGTGCCAATTCTTGAAGGTTATGGTATGACAGAATCTTGTAGCCAATGTACGATTAATCCGCTAGATGCCATAAAAGTTGGTTCTGTTGGTAAACCTTATGGTAGTGAAGTGAAGATTGTTGATGGTGATACTTTTACTATGAAAGCTGGTGTCGAGGGAGAAATTGCCATTCGTGGACCACATGTCATTACCGATTATTTATCACCAAGTCCTAAATCATTCAAAGATGGCTGGTTATTAACAGGAGACCTTGGCTATTACGACGAAGATGGTTATCTCTGGTTAAATGGTCGCAGTAAAAATATCATTAACCGTGGTGGTGAAAAAATTAACCCAACCATTATTGAAAATGTCATTGGAAACCTTGAGTTTGTTAGAGGAATTGCGGCGGTTCCCCTACCAGATGATATTTATGGTGAAATCGTTGCAGCGGCTATTATCTTACAACCTGAAGTTGTGGCAAGTGCTGAATTAAAAGAAGAAATCAAGGACTATTGTGCAAAACACTTGGTAAAACACGAATGCCCAACAGAAATTTATTTTGTAGAAGCATTCCCGCTTAATCCAACTAATAAAATCATGCGTCCGCAGCTCTCACAAATGCTTGCCAAACAAAGAGAGGTTGAAGCGGTATGACAGAGTTAACTAAAGCTTTAACCGAAAAATTATCTGAGAATGCCCAGAAGCCGATTATCAAAGATATTCAGCTAGATACTTGGTTTACAGGGCAGGATATTCTTGATGACATCAAGCAGCTTCAGGACTTTTTTCAAAGGCAAGGAATGGGCTATCAAGATACCTTGTTCTTGGCATTTGGCAATTCGGCACTTTATATTCCGCTAAATCAAGCCCTTTGGCAACTGGGAATGGTTGCACATCCCGTATCTGAAACAACACCAGCTAAAGAATTGCAAAAATACTACGAAGCGGCTAATTATCCAGCTATCATCGTAGAATCTGATAAGATTGAGGCTTTTGAAAAATACGCAGAGCTGACAGCGCATTATCTTCCATTGAAAACTTGTCCAAATTTGATTATTTTGACGAAATCAGGTCATCTGGCACCTTTAAAACTGCCGACAGAGACAAGTCTAGCCCTCATTCTTAACACGTCTGGTACGACAGGAAAGCCAAAACAAGTTGGTCTAACTCATCAACAATTGTTCATCGGTGCTAAGAATAGTGTGGCTAGTCATCCCCTCACAGAAAATGACCGTGTCTTAGTCGTGATGCCCATGTTTCACATCAATGCTCAAAATATCATTGTCAATGCAACGCTTCTGTCATCTGGGCAATTAATCATTGCACCGAAATTCAGCGCTAGCCGTTTTTGGACATGGATTCAAGATTATCGCATTACATGGACATCTGTCGTACCAACGATTGTGACGATTTTATTGAAAAATGAGGCGTCTCGAAAAACATTTAAACCAGTTTCTCATTTGCGTTTTGTTCGTTGTGGGTCAGCCATTCTGGCAAAAAGTAAAGAAAAAGCCTTTTGTGAAACCTTTGGTGTGCCTATTCTAGAAGGGATGGGAATGACCGAAGCAAGTGGTCAGATTACCTTGAATCCACCAAATGCCATTAAGCAAGGGTCTGTTGGTAAACCTTTTAATATTGACTTGGCAATTGTCAAAGATAATCAGCTAACGAAACAAGCAATGCAGACAGGTGAGGTTGCCCTGCGAGGTCCGCAGGTGATTACCGATTACTTGCAGCCAAGTCCGTCATCATTCAAAGATGGTTGGTTATTGACAGGAGACATCGGTCATTTGGATGAAGATGGCTACCTTTACCTTGAAGGACGGAAAAAAGATTTCATCAACCGTGGTGGTGAAAAAATTAGTCCTGTAATAGTAGAGGATGTCTTGGTACAACTTGATGTCATCAAAGATGTTGCTGTGATACCAGTAGCTGATGAGATTTATGGTGAAGTTGTGGCAGCTGCGATTATTTTGCAAAAAGATATCAAACCTTCAAATGAGTTAAAAACAACTATTCTAGCATTTTCTGCGGAGCATTTGGCAAGTTATTGTCACCCAACGCAGTTATATTTCATGGATGATTTTCCAAGAAATCCGACTGGCAAATTATTACGTCGTCAGTTGATTGAGGAAGTTCATCAGTTAAGCCTTGAGAAAGGAAAAAAGATTGAAAAATAAGAAAATCGTACGAAAAAGTTTCATTTTTGCCTTGTTAATCTGTTGGGTTGGTGTGGCATTTTACGGCTGGAAACAAACACAAGATGATGATTCAAGTGACCTGCAAACAATTGTGATTGGTTACCAAGCAGGGGATGAATTTGACATTTCACAAGCGCGTGGCGAGTTGGTTAAGAAAATGAAAGCACAAGGTTATAAAGTTGTTTTCACAGAATTCCAAAATGGTTCTGCTGAAATGCAAGCCTTGGCTTCAGGAAGTATTGATTACGCGCGTATCGGTGATACACCAGGGGTGTCAGCACTCGCTGCAGGAACAGATTTAACTTATGTTGCTGTGGGTGGTAAGAAAGACCAAGGTTCTGGTATCTTGGTGCACAATGATTCTGGTATTGATAGCGCTGCAGATTTAGCTGGTAAAACAATTGCTTACACGCAAGGAACAAGTTCACAATACCTTGTGATGAAGGCTTTAGCCGCAGCTGGTTTGACAACAGATGACGTTAACCTTGTCAGCCTTGACCAAAGCGCAGCAAGTGTTGCCTATGCTGATAGAACGGTTGATGCTTGGGCAAACTGGGACCCAGCAACTTCGCAAGCAGAAGTAACTGACAATTCCAAATTAGTGGTCAGTGGTTCTGATATTGGCGATAATAACCGTTCTTATATTGTAGCTGCTAGTGATTTTGCTGAAGAAAATGAAGAAGCGACAGCCTTGTTAATTGAATACACCAATGAAGATATGGAATGGGCAAATGAAAATATTGATGACTTAGTTGATTTGTTGACAGACAGTCTTGGTGTTGAACAAGCCGTTGTTGAAAAAATGGTATCACGTCGTACGTATTCTATGACAGCTATGACATCTGAATCTGTTTCAGAACTTCAAGATATTGCTGACTTATTCTATTCTGAAGGTTTAATTGAAAATAAAGTAACCGTCAGTGACCATGTGCAATATTTAGAAGATTGATTAGAAAGGCAGTTTTAGCATGAAAAAATTAAGCGTTAAAAAATCAGATGTTGTTTTAAATATCCTTCCATGGCTTATCCCGATATTGCTGATTGCTTTTTGGCAAATTGGTGTTATGGTGGGATGGATTACCAGTTCTTTTATCCCATCACCTTGGAGCGTTTTAAAACAAGGCGTGACTTTGTTTAAAAACGGAACGCTTCAAGAGAATATCAGTATCAGTTTATACCGTGCCAGTGTTGGCTTTGTAATCGGTGGCGGAATTGGTTTCATTCTTGGTGTTATCAATGGTGTCTCACGTGTAGCTCGAATGACATTTGATTCAACGATTCAAATGTTGCGTAACATTCCCCACTTGGCTTTGATTCCTGTGGTTATCTTAACACTTGGTATTGGTGAATCAGCCAAGATTAGTTTGGTTGCAATTGGTTGTCTTTTCCCAATGTACATCAACACTTATCATGGCATTACATCTGTTGATTCGCATTTGGTAGAAATGGGAAAATCTTACGGTTTATCACGAATGCAAATGTTCCGTAAAATTATTTTCCCAGGTGCCATGCCAACGATTTTGATGGGGGTACGTTATGCTTTGGGTGTCATGTGGACAACTTTGATTGTTGCCGAAACCGTCTCAGCAGATTCAGGGATTGGCTACATGTCAACTAATGCCCAACAGTTTATGAACATGAAGACTATTTTCTTATGTATTCTCATCTATGCCTTGCTTGGGAAATTATCAGATTTTATTGCCAAGAATCTAGAAGATCTTTTGTTAGATTGGCGTGATTAGGAGGAAGATATGACAGAATTAATGACGATTAATAGTGTAAGTAAAAAATACGGTGATAAAACGGCGCTGTCAAATGCAAATTTAACGATTGAAAAAGGTGATTTTGTTGCCCTTGTCGGCATGAGCGGTAGCGGAAAAACCACACTTTTGCGAATGGTAGCTGGGCTTGAACAGCCAACCCAAGGAACAATTAGCCAAAATGGAAAACCTGTAACGTCTTTAAATGAAAATGCGCGTGTGATGTTTCAAGATGACCGTTTATTGCCATGGATGACTGTCCGAGAAAACCTTTCTTTTGGTGATAAAACAGATAAAATGACCAAAGAAGCTGATGAGTTATTACAACTTGTTGGATTGTCAGAGTTTGCAGATTATTATCCTTCTCGTTTATCAGGTGGGCAAAAACAACGTGTGGCATTGGCGCGTGCGCTTATGTACCATCCTGAACTTTTATTGTTAGATGAACCTTTGGGAGCACTTGATGCCTTAACCCGTCGGAAAATGCAAGACTTGATTCTCGATATTTGTCAATCACGTCAGTTTACCACAATGCTTGTTACACACGATATCGACGAAGCTGCACGCATGGCAAATAAAATCGTCGTCGTTAAACACTCAACAATTGTTGATATTGTTGAAAATCCTTATCGCAAAGACGATACTTATAAAGGAAAAGCCAAACGTGCAGAAATTGTTGACAATATCTTAGCCACGATTTATGCCGAATAAAATAGCAGAGCTTGAGAAAATTTTCTCAGGCTTTTTTTGTTGCCCTTAAATCCTTGTTTTATAGAAGTTTTTGAGCTTTTCTGTATATTTTCTGAAAATGCAATTTTTAGAAAATATACAGAAAAGCATTAAAAAAAAAAAAAACTACTATAATTAGGTTATAGGAAAGGAAA
>CAVAFU010000036.1:0-20465 GCA_963588325.1 Oribacterium sp. | reverse complement strand
AAAAAAAAAAAAAAAACTACTATAATTAGGTTATAGGAAAGGGTTTCAAAATGAGAGCAAAATTTGAGGCAATTGGTATGAAAAAAGATAAATTCCGAAGATTAAAACGCATTGAATTATATGAAATCATGTTGGCGCAAAGTCAAGAGATTGATCAATTAAAAAAAGAGCTGGCTGAGACTAAAAAACAGTTAGTTAGCCAAGAAATAAAACTAGAAAAAGCAGGTTCTATTGCAGAAGCCTCCCTAAGTTTGACAAAAGTTTTTGAGGAAGCTCAAAAAGCTGCAGATTTGTATCTGAAAAATGTTCAAACGTTGAAGGGAGATGGCGTCAATGAAGAATAAGAAAGAGATATATCTTCCTGAAACAAGCGAGATTGAAGGACTCTATAAAAAAGCTAGGTATCGGAAAAACTTTGCCGAAAAGCTTCGCAGTACTGTTTTCATGTTAATCGTGGTAGCAGCATTTGCTGTTTTAGTAGCAATGCTGTTTTTACCTATTCTAAGGATTTATGGGAAATCCATGAAGGGAACACTTGATAGCGGCGATATTGTCGTTACAGTTAAAAGCAATCAGTTAAATACAGGAGATATCGTTGCTTTTTACTACAATAACAATATTTTAGTGAAGCGAGTAATTGCCAAATCAGGTGACTGGGTAAACATGACCGAAGATGGTACGGTTTATGTTAACGATAAAAAATTAGACGAACCCTATTTGACAAGTAAAGCATACGGGGAAACCAACATCACGTTTCCATATCAAGTTCCAGAAAATCGGATTTTCGTCATGGGAGACAACCGAGAAGTTTCTATAGATTCCAGAAATACCTCGGTCGGAACAGTATCTGATGAACAAATTGTTGGAAAATTGGTCTTTAGAATTTGGCCACTTTCTGATATTGGATTCATTGAATAATCGGATTCTTTAAAGGGATTTTTCACTGATTAGGGAAGGGAGTGAAAGTCTATGAAGAAGTTTTTTAGGAATAGGAAAAAGTATCTTAAACCTCTTAAAACATTTAACTATAAAAATATTAATTATAAAAAGATAGCTACGGTATTTGCTGTTTTGGTTGTCATAGTGACGACGTATGTTTTGATTTTACCAGCATTAACCTTGGATAGCACAGCTGCTAGTCAAGAAGCAGGGGTAGAAGTCAGCAGTGAATCAAGTAGTTCAAGCGGGGAAAGTGCGACAGTACCGTCACTGGAATCTCCAGTCGATGATACTTTGGGGAGTGCACCAGTAACCTCAAGTTCAGACACAACGGCTTCCTCATCGGAAACAGAGAGTGATGAGCCTGAGTTAATCACACAACAAACTACATTAACAGCGACAAATCCAGATTACGTTGTTACAGCTGTTGTCGATACTGATGCAAAATTACCAAAAGATGTCAGCTTGAAAGTCAAGGAAATCAAGAGTGACGATGCAGACTATCAAGTCAATTACACTAAAGCACAAAATGCTTTAACAGATAAAGACATTGCAACTGCAAAATTTTACGATGTTTCTTTTGAATACAATGGACAAGAAGTCGAACCAGAAGCCAATGTCAAAATAACCATTCAACCAACTACGGCTATTGATGCTAAAGATAATCTTGATATCCTTCATTTTCCAGATGATGGCTCAACCGAAAACATTTCACAAAAAGATGTTAATGAATCAGACAATAAAATTAGCTCAGTTAGCTTTGAAAGTAGTCAATTCTCAATTTTTGCTGTATTGACTTCAACTAACAGCACAAGTGATGACACAACAGAATCAAGCGATGATTCAACAAGTAGTGCCTCAGCTAGCTTAGCAGCTACTGCGACAACAACGCACACCGTAACATTCAAGTACACTAATAACGACGGTGTTGAAAATGAAATTGTTGAATTATCTATTGAAGATGGTCAAACCATCGGTGCTCTTCCAGCATCACCATTCAGATCTGGTTATCGTTTTACTGGTTGGGTAAATGAAGAAACGGGTGAGACGGTCACTGACGATACTGTTGTTACGAGTGATATGACTGTTGTTGCACAATTTAGTGAAATTACAATCTATAATGTCACGATTAATTATTATTACTATAATAATACGACATCAGCCAACACAACATTCGATACTGAGATTTATCATGTTGAAGCTGACGAAACACCTTATCGTATTATTCCACCTTCTTCAACAAAACCTGAAGAAGATACCAGCCTAGAATCAGGAACACTTTATTATCCAACTCAAACAATCATTGAATTGGCAGACGCTGATGATCTTGCAACAAAAGATGCTGCAGACGGTACAGTTGATAATCAAATCACTATTAATCTTGAATATGTTCCTTATACGGCAACATATACAGTCCACTACATGTTAAAAGACCTCGATGGTAGCGGTTATAGCGAGATTGAAAGTGTTGAAAATCATGGTGTCCTTGGTTCAACTATTAGACCACAAGTTTTGACATATACCTATGCTAACTTTGAAAAGACAAGTTCAGTAACTATTACAGAAGCTGAAGGTCAAGACTTATATGTTTACTACACACGAAAGAGCTACACTCTTTCTTATGATACAAATGGCGGAAGCTACATTGCGCCAACGACAGATTTGTATGGAACGACGGTTTCCATCTCTAGTACAACACCTACCAAAGCAGGTTATACTTTTGCAGGTTGGTATGACAATGCAGACTTGACAGGAACGCCAGTTACTGATGATGTTGTGTTAGAGTCAGATAAAACCTTGTATGCGAAGTGGGAAGCAGACACAGTTAACTACACGATTGCGTATTATAAAGAAATTTATGATAACGCGACAAACTCAACGATTTACGTTTACGATAGTTCACGAACAGCATCTGGTAAGGTTGGTGATACTATCTCAGCAACAACTGCTCAAGGATTATCAACCGTTCCAACAGGTTATGAACGTGAGTCGGCTTATGGAAAAAACAGTTCGTCATCAATTACCATTGAAGCTGATGGCACATCGGTGTTGAATGTCTACTATAGCTTGATTCGTTACACATTTATCTTTAATCTTGATGGACCAGCAAGTTCGACACGTCCAGGTGGTGGAACGACTGTTACAAATGGTCGGATAAGTATTGGTGGTCAGACTTATAGTGGCTCACAATATCAACTTACTGATGTCGTTTTAGGTCAAGATATTTCAAGTGTCTGGCCGTCATCTATTTCTGACCCACAGGAAATCTATACGACTAACGGAAACTATAAATTTGACTACTGGACTGAAGGAAACTTCAAGACAAAACGTTACGAAGTAACTGAAGAAATGTTGCCAACTTCGGGAACAACCCGAACGTATACAGCACACTGGATCAATACAAATAGTACAGCTACTGTAGAATATTGGTTGCAACAGGCTGATGGTTCTTATCAGAAATCAGATAAATACAGTCAGTCAATGGTTATGCAAACAGGTAGTACCTTAAGTGCCAAAGAAATCTTTGGGTATACCTACTATACAAATCAAAGCTTCACCCATGATGGTGTTAGCTATTCAGGTAGTTCAGGTTCAACGTACCGTTTCTACTACAACCGTAATAGTTATCAAATTGATTATTACTATGCTAATACGAAAGTAAATACCATTTCGGATGTTTTATACGAAGCGGACATCTCATCATCAACGTATAACTATGAACCAAGTCGACCAAGTGGTGTTGATAGTGATTATACGTGGGGTGGTTGGTATAGTGACTCACTTTTAACAGAACCGTATACGTTTGACACGATGCCAAATAACAACTTGGTTCTTTATGCGAAGTGGGTAGCGCCGGAGTACACGGTTTCCTTTAACCTTAATGGTGGCGATGGCACAACGCCTGATTCACAGACCGTTGAGAAATATAAGGTTGCAGATGAGCCTGATGAGCCGACACGAGAGCATTACACGTTCGACGGTTGGTATACGGCTGATGGTGAACGTTATGACTGGTCAAAACCAGTAACAGAAGATGTTGAGCTTTATGCCCATTGGACATTAAATCCATTGACTTATACGGTTAAATATGTGGATGGTGACAACAATGACACGAAACTTTCTCCTGATAAAGTTGTGACAAGCCCAGCCTTGGCATATGGAGAAGAAATTTCAGAGAAAGCTGTAGCGATTACCGGTTACAGACCTGATGCAAACTCGAAATCAATCGAACTAGATTATGATAATAATGTCATCACGTTCTACTACACACAAAAGGCTTCTACCGTTAGCTATACGGTTAAGTATTTGTTAGAAGATGATGACGATGACGATAGTAACAATACAGTATTGAAAGATCCTGTTACGAAGACAGTAGATGGTAATACGGTTATTGTTAAGGAAATTGCACCAGACATACCAGCTGGTGATGATGGTGACTATTACCCAACAGAAGAAATTTCAAGTTTGACATTGACGTCAAATTCTGAAAACAATGTGATAACTTTCTACTATAATACTTACGACACAGGACGTATTACGGTAAATTATCTTGATATGGATGGAAATCCAATCCCTGGTCAAGAAGCAACCGTTACTAGAAAGACTAAACCAAGTACTTATACTGTTAGTCCACCAGATATTTCAGGTTACACTTATAAAGAGGGTAAGGACGTCACGGATGAGGATGACCCTCAAGATGTTCAAACAACCTACACTATCAATGGTGGTGAAGACATCGTTATCAATCTTTACTATCAAAAGAATTTGCAAATCGATGCTCTTGATAAAGAGAAAGATTATGATGGCGAGGCTCTTGCAAGCAGTGGTGTATCTGATTTGGATACGTCATATAGAAGTTATCTTGAACTACAAGACCAGTTGACAGGTATTACATTTACAGGCTCACAAACCGATGCAGGTACGAGTGCTACGACACCATCTGATGCGGTTATTACAGACTCGGAGGGAAATGATAGGACATATTATTATAATATTGAATACATCTCAGGAGTTCTGACGGTAAATCCTTTAGATGTAACAGTTGTGATTGACGGTGATGTTATTGAAAAAACTTATGATGGAACATATTCTACCGTAACTTACAACATTACAAGTATCAGCGACAGCTTATATTCAGAAGATAATATTCAATTTAACGGTGAGGATTCTGATGCTTCTATTAGTAAGAAAAATTACGGAACGTACTTGTTAAATCTTGAAAATAAATTCTCGAATACGAATAGTAACTTTAATGTTGATTTCCAAGTTTCAAATGGTGTTTTAGTTATTAGTCAACGGAAAGTCACGTTGACATCATCATCAGCTACTAAAGCTTACGACGGTACCGCTTTGACAAAAGAGGAAGTCACTTCGACAACACCGACAGATACTGAAGGCTTTATTACTGGTGAAGGTATTGATACACTCACATTTACTGGAAGTCAAACAGATCCAGGTTCATCAGATAACCTCTTCACTTACACATTGAGTTCAGCAACAGATGCACGAAACTATGATATTGATACTGAATATGGTGTCTTAACCGTTACACCAACGATTAATATTCAAAAAACAACAACTAGTTGGACAGCATTATCAGGTGGTGAATTTGAAATCAGTGTTTTTGATGATGATGATAGCTGGACAAAACTTGAAGATGTCACAATTGATTCAACATCTGGTATCAATATCTCTGATGATTTAACATCAGGTATTTACCGAATCAAAGAAACAGCTGCACCAGATGGTTACAGAATTTTGAATGATTACATTTACTTTACTATTACTGAGACAACTGATGATGACGGTCAGGATACCTTTACCGTAGCATTATCAGATGCTGATGGAAATGCACTTGATTCATCAAGTAATGCTCAGTTACTCAGTGGTAGTAGCGATGATGGTTACAGTAATCGTATCCAGATTGCAGATGAAGCTGGTAGCGCCCTTCCAAGTAGTGGTGGTATTGGCACACACAAAATTATCATAGCAGGGGTAATCCTAATGCTCATTGCAGTACTAGGAGGAGTGATTATCAGGCTACGTTCTGCAGCTAGTGATAGTAGTTGAGAAATCTTTCCTTGAGAATGATTAAAGTTAACGTATGAAAAGCAATAGACAAAAGAAAGAGGAAACCTTCATGAAAAAGATTAGGTATACCATCACATTAATAATTGCGACGCTTGCTCTTCTTTTTACAGGAGGTCAAGTATTCGCCGATACTCAGACCGTTGACAGTGGAGCAGGAGGCTCTGCTACCATCACTATCGATAATGCATCACACGGGCAAACTTATACCGTGTATAAATTGTTCGATGCCACAGTAGATGGTAATGGAGCAATTGCTTATACTGTACCAAGCGGAAAAACATTAAGCGATACGACTTATTTCACAGTCGATGATGCTGGAAATGTCTCTGCTACAGGTGATATCGACTTTTCAGATGAAGCTTTCGCCACTTGGGCAGAAAGTTTCGGTACACAAGTTACTTCAACAACAGCAACAAGTAATGCCGTAGCGTTTACAAATCTAACTTATGGTTATTACTACATCACATCTTCACTTGGTGTGACAGTAACCGTTGATAGTACTAATCCAGATGCGACTGTTAAGGATAAAAATACCACAGCTCCAAACATCCCTGATGATACAGATGGCGGTGGTAAAAAAATCCTTGTAGATGGCGCAACAACAGATTCAACAACAGCTAAAATTGGTGATACCATTAATTACCAAATTAAATTTAATGCAACTAACTATGTGACAGCCACAGATTCAAATGGAGACATCGAATCTACACAAATCACTAGTTACACTATCGCTGATACACCAACAAATTTGGCTATTGATGCTGATAGTATTAAGATTAAAGTTGGTGAAGAAACAATTTCATCAAACTACACAGCAACTGTTGATTCTAGTACGGGTGCTATGACTATTACTCTTACTTGGGCAAATGGTACTAGCACAATTTATGCTTCACCAGCACCAGTTGTTATCACTTATGATGCCGTAGTAACATCAGGTGCCGCAGATGCTGCAGCTACCAATACGGCAGATATTTCTTACACAACAGCAAGTGGAACAACGACATTTGATGACGATGATTCAACAACTGTTAACACTTATCAATTCACACTTAACAAAACTGATGGTACGAATAGTTTGACAGGTGCCAAATTCAAACTTTACGATGCTTCAACTAATGGTAATGAAATTGCCGTTGTTAAAGAAGAGGATGGTGTTTATCGTGTTGCTGAATCAGGTGAAACAGGAGTTGCTATTGAAGCAGGTTCAGCTGTTATCAAAGGATTAAAAGGCGATACAACTTACTATCTTGAAGAAACAACAGCCCCAGATGGTTATAATAAATTAACAAGCCGTCAAGCTGTGACACTTTCAACTTCAGAAACAAATACAGCAGAAGTTGTCAACAACAAAGGTAGTGAATTGCCATCAACTGGTTCATTCGGTACAAGAATCTTGTATCTAATTGGTACAATCATTATCGTAGGTTCTCTAATTTACATGATTACTAAGCGTCGTGTGAAAAATCTCTAATAACTAGCCATTAATCAATAACATCTTCGGAAGTATTAGCGGTTAACACGATAATATTTTCGAAGATGATTCTTTGTTAAGACATAAAAATGATAATAGAAAGGAGTATTAGCATGAGGTGGTTAAAAAAACATTGGAAATCCTTTATCATGCCAACCATATTTTTAATTGGACTAGGCTTAGTTCTTTACCCATCACTTAGCGACTATTGGAACTCCTTTCACCAATCTCAAGCCATAATGTCTTACTCAGAAAGTGTCTCGAAAATGTCTGATGACGAATATGATGAGATTCTAAAAAAAGCTGAGGAATACAATCAAAAACTAACAAGCATGAATTGGAAAATGTCTGACGAAGAAAAGGCAGAATATGAATCTGAGTTAAATTTTAACAACGATGGTTCTATGGGATACATAGATATTCCTAAGATAAATGTCAAATTAACCATTTATCACGGGACAGATGATTCTGTTTTGCAAACCTCCATTGGGCATTTGGAAGGGACTTCTTTGCCAGTTGGTGGTTTGGGAACACACAGTGTTTTATCAGGTCACCGTGGCTTACCTTCGGCAAAATTGTTTTCAGATTTGGACAAACTTCGCGAGGGGGATACTTTCACTGTTCATGTTTTGAATGAGACATTGACTTATGAAGTTGACCAAATTCGTGTCGTTGATCCAACAGACTTTACCGACTTGACAATAGACCCTAATCAAGATTATATGACCTTGGTTACTTGTACACCCTATGGTGTCAATACGCAGCGTTTACTAGTGAGAGGGCATCGTATTGCCAACGCTGATGGAGCTGCTAATACCATTTCAGATGCTGTACAGTTAAGAGCTTTGTATATCGCACCATTTATTGCAGCACCAATTTGTGCTATACTGGTGTTTTACATCTTTATTGTGACTAGCAAACATTACCGAAGAAAACACATGGACCGTGTTGCTAATTACTTAGCTGAAAAAGGAATTAGCCGTCCACAGATTGACGAAAAGTCATATCAAGAGATTATTGAACAACTAAAAGCGTTCTATAAGAAGAAAACATAGTCATTAGTCAGGGGCGAGTATCAAAGCTCGCCTTTTTTGTTTATAATAATCAAAACAAAACATGTTAAAACAATTTGAATATTATATTAAAAATTCAAGACAAAACAAAATTTTGTTGCAATTTGTGTTATAATTAATCAAATTAGCGAAAAGCGAGGTAGAGATATGTGGGTTGTTCGAAAAATGTATTGGCGTAGTGGACAACAGTATGTGCAAGCGCAAAAGATGTTTGAAACGCGCGAAGAAGCAGATAGTTTTAGAAAAGGGTTAGAATTTGCGACAGAACTATATGAAACGAATCTCCCTGTCTCTAACAAAGGTGAATTTTAATTTTACATATATAATAGGTAAAAATGTACTTAAAAATCATTTTTTGATACTTATCCTTACGTGATTTAGTGATGCTCAGTCATGGTAGGAAAAGTATTTTTTGTTGCCCTTTTTACTTGTCAAAAAAGGTAAATGAAATCTTTCTGTAACACATAAATCTCTTGCTTATTTGCTTTAGGTATAGTATAATTATTTATTGTGAGTATACCTCACTTACTCGTGGCGAGGGTCACGGGTCATTAGACCAAAAGGAGGAAAATATCAATGGCTAAATACGAAATTCTTTATATCATTCGTCCAAACATTGAAGAAGAAGCTAAAAACGCTTTGGTAGCACGCTTTGACTCTATCTTGACAGACAATGGTGCAACTGTTGTTGAATCAAAAGATTGGGAAAAACGTCGTCTTGCATACGAAATCCAAGATTTCCGTGAAGGACTTTACCACGTTATCAACGTTGAAGCAGAAGATGCAACAGCTCTTAACGAGTTTGACCGTCTTTCAAAAATCAACGGTGACATTCTTCGTCACATGATCGTTAAACTTGACGCGTAAGAAGGTGCTTTATGATTAATAATGTAGTACTTGTTGGTCGCATGACCCGCGATGCAGAACTCCGTTACACACCATCTAACCAAGCAGTTGCCACATTTACACTTGCTGTAAACCGCAACTTCAAAAATCAAAATGGTGAACGTGAAGCTGATTTCATTAACTGTGTGATTTGGCGCCAACAGGCAGAAAATTTGTCTAACTGGGCTAAAAAAGGCACATTGATTGGAGTTACAGGTCGTATTCAGACTCGTAATTATGAAAATCAACAAGGCCAACGTGTTTATGTAACAGAGGTTATTGCAGATAATTTCCAAATCTTGGAAAGCCGTGCTACACGTGAAGGTCAATCAGGTGGTTCATACAACGGTGGATTTAACAACAATTCATCATTTGGTGGCACTTCAAATGGTGGTGGTTTCTCATCACAATCTTCACAATCACAAACACCAAACTTTGGTCGCGATGAAAGCCCATTTGGTAATTCAAACCCAATGGATATTTCAGATGACGATCTTCCATTCTAAGAGATGGAATAGGACTTATCAAGTTGATAAACTTGAAACAACAATAATATAAAGGAGAATAAAACATGGCTCAACAACGTCGTGGCGGATTCAAACGCCGTAAAAAAGTTGATTACATCGCAGCTAACAAAATTGAATATGTTGATTACAAAGATACTGAGCTTCTTAGCCGTTTCGTTTCAGAACGTGGTAAAATTCTTCCACGTCGCGTAACTGGAACTTCAGCTAAAAACCAACGTAAAGTAACAACAGCTATCAAACGCGCTCGCGTTATGGCTCTTATGCCATTCGTAAACGAAGACTAATTCGTTAACGCAGATAGTCAAAAACGACTTCATATCGAAGTCGTTTTTTTGTGTTTTTAGGATGTTTGACAATGGAAAATTATTGTTTTACAATAATCGGAGAATGAGATGAAAAGTATTATTTTTAAAGTTAGTAGAGAAGTGGTCAAGATTATACGTTATTTATCGGTCATTGGTATTATTGCGATGATTTTAGGAATTTTTGGTGTTCTATTCGAGGCTACGCATCAAAATGGAAAATTTACGCTAGACTATGGCTTTCAAATTCAACAAGTTTCTGTCTTACTTCCAATATCTATCTTGTTTTTGACAGCTATTATTCTTTATTTTGTTTTTCAGCTAATGAAAAATCTGGATAAGTTGTTGATAAATTTTCAGATAGAGTCTTATTTTAATGCTGAAAATATCAATTTTCTTTCTAAAACGTTAGTGTATTTGTTGTTGTCCACAGGTGTCCAAATAGTTATTAACATCATTTCAAATTCTATAGGACTTGAAAATGCAAGTGCATTATTTGATTTTTCTATCAAAAATTATTTACTAAATCTTATGTTGCTTATTATTAATTATATTGGTATTCTTGTGATAAAACATGGAGCTCAACTTCAAAATGATTATGATGAGATTATTTAATTATGGAAGAAATAAAAGTAAATTTAGATAAAATGCTGAAGTTAAGGCAGGTAACGTCGAAAGAATTAGCTGAAAAAATTGGAATTACTGAGGCAAATTTATCCATTTTAAAAACTGGAAAGGCAAAAGGGGTTAGGTTTAATACTTTAATGAGTATTTGTCGTGAATTAGACTGCCAACCAGGGGATATTTTAGAATATAGGAGAGATTAAGATGAAAAAGAGAAGCATTCTATTGGGATTATCGTTGATGTTGCTAGCTGTTTTGGCAGGATGTGGCGCTAATTCGGAGTTATCTGACGTATCGCAAGATATTCAAACGGAGATTAGTGAAGAATATTCAACTGGATTATCAGAAATGAATATTAAAGATATTATTTCGATTGATAGTGATGAGGAAAAACAACTATCTGAAGATTTTTCTGGCACAATCTATATTATGGCTACAAAAGAAGATTTGAAAAAAGCCACAGCTACTGATTTTTACTTGAATGATAATGAGTTTCAAACTGTTAAAGAAGATGGTGAGGATGACTTTAACGTTAGGCATGAAAAGAAAACCTATTTTTCTGTTAAGAAAATTGAAGTAACAAATCTTAAAACGATAAAAATTTCATCAGATTGGACAGATGACATTGTCTTATGCCTACGTAGTGAATAAAAAACATCCGCTAAGCTTATTGCCTAGCGGGGATTTCTTATTGTTAGTTATTGTTGAGGTGTCATAGTGTTAAGGATGTTAAATTTCTTTTGAAGGAAATGACGTCCAACAAGAGCAGCGGCACCAAGGATAAGCATAACGATTGGTGGCAATTGTGGGTTGATAGCAGCTGGTAAGAAAGCTGTTGCTGTGTAAATGATTACCCAACCAAGCATTGCTAAGACAAGAACCAAGATTGTTTTAAACCAACCTGGACGTTCGCTTTTTGGTTTACCAGAATGACGGTAGATAAAGTGGTAGACAGCGTACATAGCAGCACCTCCACCAAAACCAAGAGCAATAAGTGAAATAAGCCCAGAACTTGTTGTAGCAGAATTGAAGAATCCCATAACAGCAGTAAGAAGAGCAACAACACCGATGAAAAGAAGTGAAGTGTCAAGCCACATTAACCAAGGATTGTCATTTTTTTCTTCTTTTTCTGATTTTTTATCTGAAGCTTGTTCTGTGAAAGAAGCTGCCCAAACTGTTGGAGCACCGAAAAGAGAACGAGCAGTCAAACCTTTCTTCTGATTTTCAATAATAGTTGGTAAAACTTCTTCTAAAATAGCTTTGATTTCTTCATCAGATTTACCATCATGAATCAATTGATTAGTAGCGATGTGAATAAATTCTTGATTCTTTTTAGTAAGATTAGTTAAATCCATAATTGATATTCTCCTGTTTTTTGAAATAGCGAAGCTGCTAAGTATATTTAAGTAAAATCCTGTAATAAAGTTAACTTACTAGTGAGAGAAAACAAACTAATTACTTTCTCTAATTAATAAGAAACCCAACAAACATCTTTATTAACGAAGTGTTCTGAACGACGAGTATCTCCGATTGTCACCAAAACCATTACGACATGAGAGATTCAGGTTGCTTACGTTAAGGTTACGACGAGAGAAAAGTGATTCGATATTAATCACTTTTCGAACTAGTAAGCTGCCTAGGAAGAATCCTAATAGATTCTTCCGTAATTCTGTTAGCGACTTTAGTCGCAACAGAATTTGGCAGGTTAAAACCATTTCTTCCTAAAGAAATAGATAACGACAAAGGCACTCATGGCAGCGGCAATAAAGACGATGTACCAAAAGGCATGTGGCAAACCATTTAATGGCAACCAGTTATTTTGGAAGTTCATTCCGTAAGCTGAGAAGATAACGGTTGGGATGTCAAGTGCCATGGTCATCAATGCCAGAGTTTTCATGATTGTATTCTGGTTATTGTTGATGATTGAAGCAGTTGTTTCTGTCATGGCATTCAAGACATTTTCATAAATGCCAGCCATCTCAATCGCCTGTTGCGTTTCAATCAGAGTATCTTCAAGCAAATCTTCGTCTTCGATATATTTTTTCAAAGAGCTGGTACTACTCGAAAGTTTTTTAACGATACGTTCGTTAAATTTTAGTGAGGCTTTCAAGTAGACGATAGATTTTTCCAACTCCATCATATCAATGAGTTGTTCGTTACGTGTCGCATTTTCCAATTCAGCTTCGATTCGGTCGCTTTGACGGTCGATAGAACGAAGGGCAGTTAGGAATAGCTCCGCGTTACGATAAAGCAATTGGAATACAAAACGTGTTTTCATAAATGTGTAAAAGTTCTTCACACGACGATTGAAAAAATTATCAAAAAGTGTCAATTCTTGCAAACACGTTGTGATAACAGCGTTATCTGTCACAATAATACCGAGCGGAATAGTCACATAATAGCTTTTGTTATTACGTTCTTCATAGGTTGGAACGTCCACGATGATTAGTGTGTAATCATCCTCAACAGCGATACGTGAAGTTTCTTCAAGGTCGAGTGGCGCACGAAGGTCAGTAATATCAATATTAAATTGCTCAGATAATTTGACAGATTCTTCCTGGGAGGGGTTGACCAAATTAATCCAAGCGCCGGGCTCGAATGTATTGATTTCTTTAAATTCTAACGCTGTTGATAGAAACATTTGTTCCATAAAAACAACCCCTCCTTTTACTTTAAGATACAAAATCTAGCTCGTTTAAGCACGTAGCATTGGATTTTGTTCAATTCATTTTTTGGTGTATGTAAAATGAAAATTATCTTAGTGATATCTCAAAAAGGACAAAATTTTACATACTAATCTATTATACTACAAATAGCAGTTTTTTGGGATAAAGAATAGTAGAAAATTTGTTATAATAAGGTAAGAATCTTAATAGCAGTTATAAAGAAAGGACTAGGACATTGGTTAAGATAAAAAATAAGCTATCAGATGTTAAAAAATCATGATAGTTTCTTCATTTTTAGCCAATGGACGTGGATTATGCAAGATAAATTAATTATTCGTGGGGCACGTGCCCACAATTTAAAGAATGTTAATGTTGAAATTCCTCGGGATAAGCTGGTTGTTGTGACTGGTTTGTCTGGTTCGGGAAAATCAAGTTTGGCATTTGATACGATTTACGCTGAAGGGCAACGTCGCTATGTTGAAAGTTTGTCAGCGTATGCTCGTATGTTTCTTGGAAATATGGAAAAACCAGATGTTGATTCGATTGAAGGTCTCAGCCCTGCTATTTCCATTGACCAAAAAACAACGAGTAAAAACCCTCGTTCTACCGTAGGGACAACGACAGAAATCAATGATTATCTGCGCCTTTTGTATGCGCGTGTGGGGACACCGTATTGTATCAATGGGCATGGTGCCATTACGGCATCATCTGTTGAGCAAATTGTTGACCAAGTTTTGGAATTGCCAGAACGAACACGTATGCAGATTTTAGCGCCAGTTGTGCGTCGTAAAAAAGGACAACACAAGACGATTTTTGACCGTATTCAAAAAGATGGTTATGTCCGTGTGCGCGTGGATGGTGAGATTTTCGATATTTCAGAAGTTCCTGAGTTATCTAAGAGCAAAATGCACAATATCGAAATTGTTGTTGACCGTTTGATTAACAAAGATGGGATTCGTTCACGTTTGTTTGATTCTGTCGAAGCGGCACTTCGTTTGGCAGATGGCTATGTGATTATCGATACGATGGATGGTAATGAATTGCTCTTCTCAGAACATTACTCATGTCCTGTCTGTGGCTTTACCGTTCCCGAATTGGAACCACGTCTCTTTTCATTTAATGCACCATTTGGCTCATGTCCAACGTGTGATGGTTTGGGCAGTAAATTGGAAGTGGATTTGGATTTGGTGATTCCTGACCGCAGTAAGACACTTCGTGAAGGTGCGTTAGCCCCATGGAATCCAATCTCATCAAATTATTACCCAGCCATGCTCGAACAAGCCATGACTTCCTTTGGCATTGATATGGATACACCATTTGAAGACTTGACCGAAGAAGAACAAAACTTGGTTTTATATGGTTCAGGTGACCGTGAATTCCATTTCCATTATATTAATGATTTTGGTGGCGAACGTAACATTGACCTTCCGTTTGAGGGTGTTGTCAATAATATTGACCGTCGTTATCATGAGACAAATAGTGACTTCACACGTAATGTTATGCGTGGTTACATGAATGAATTGCCATGTGCAACTTGTCATGGTTACCGTTTGAATAATCAAGCGCTTTGTGTGCGTGTGGGTGGTGAAAAAGGGTTAAATATCGGACAAGTGTCTGATTTGTCAGTTGCTGACCATTTGGAACTTTTAAATCACTTAGAACTCTCTGAAAATGAAAAAACGATTGCTACACCAATCGTGAAAGAAATCAAAGACCGTTTAACTTTCCTAAATAATGTGGGCTTGAATTACCTAACATTATCACGTTCGGCGGGGACTTTGTCAGGTGGTGAAAGTCAACGTATTCGTTTGGCAACGCAAATTGGTTCAAACTTATCGGGTGTCCTTTATATCTTGGATGAACCATCGATTGGACTTCATCAACGTGACAATGACTGCTTGATTTCAAGCTTGAAAAAAATGCGTGATTTGGGCAATACCTTGATTGTCGTTGAACACGATGAAGATACCATGCGCCAAGCCGATTGGCTCATTGATGTCGGACCAGGTGCTGGTGAATTTGGTGGGCAAATCGTTGCTTCTGGTACACCAGAAGAAGTGGCTAAAAACAAGAAATCAATCACAGGACAGTATTTGTCTGGGGCAAAAGAAATTCCTGTACCACTTGAACGCCGTAAAGGAAATGGGCGCGTGCTTCGTGTCAAAGGGGCTTCTGAAAATAACCTGCAAAACATTGATGTGACTTTCCCACTTGGTAAATTCATTGCGGTGACAGGTGTTTCTGGTTCTGGTAAGTCAACTTTGGTTAACAGTATTTTGAAAAAAGCTGTCGCTCAAAAATTGAACCGTAATTCTGCCAAACCTGGTAAGCACAAGGCAATTGAGGGAATTGAACACATTGAACGCTTGATTGATATTGACCAAAGCCCAATCGGTCGTACGCCACGTTCAAATCCTGCAACTTACACAGGTGTATTTGATGATATCCGTGACCTTTTTGCTAAGACCAATGAAGCTAAAATTCGTGGTTACAAGAAAGGACGCTTCTCATTTAACGTGAAAGGTGGACGTTGCGAAGCATGTTCTGGTGACGGGATTATCAAGATTGAAATGCACTTCTTGCCAGATGTTTACGTACCTTGTGAAGTTTGTCATGGCACACGTTACAACAGCGAAACACTTGAAGTTCATTACAAAGACAAAAATATCGCTGAAATCCTTGATATGACAGTCAATGATGCGGTTGAATTCTTTGCACCAATTCCTAAAATCGCACGCAAATTGCAGACCATTAAGGACGTTGGACTTGGTTATGTTACTCTTGGACAACCAGCTACAACGCTGTCTGGTGGTGAAGCACAGCGTATGAAATTGGCGAGTGAACTCCACAAACGCTCAACTGGTAAGAGCCTTTATATCCTTGACGAACCAACGACAGGGCTTCACACCGATGATATTGCCCGTCTGCTTAAAGTCCTTCAACGCTTCGTGGATGATGGCAATACCGTGCTTGTCATTGAACACAACCTTGATGTGATTAAGACAGCTGACCACATTATCGACCTCGGACCAGAAGGCGGTGTCGGAGGAGGACAAATCGTTGCCACAGGCACACCCGAAGAAGTCGCCAAAGTCAAAGAATCCTTCACAGGACAATATTTAAAAGATAAATTGAAGTAAAAAGCACAATTACTAAGCTTTTTGAAATTATGGAATTATAAGCGGACAAATCGTAAGCGAGGAGATGGAAATTATGGCATTATATTTAGGAATTTTTACTGTTTTTGTTGCAAGTCTTGCAATTTATTTATCGGATAAAAAGAAAAAATAACCCCAAAAATAGCTTTAGATTTCATCAAGGTAATTTGGAAGAGTACGAAAGGTATTCTTCCATTTTTTGTTAAATACTTAAAAGTTCTTCTATCACTTAGGATTCTTTGTGTTATAATGATTCTAATTTATGGGAGACGGTATTGGTTACTGTTGAGGTTTATTGGAGGAATCATGTCTTATTCAAAAGAGGTTAACCGTTATGTTTTTCCGTTGATTGCGACAAATATAGCACAGCTTTTGATTAATCAAGTGTCGCTTCATTTTGCGGTTAATAATTCGAGTGTTGCACTTTCGGGAATATCAGTTATTCAGAATTTTTTATTTGCATTTGGCGGGATTTTAGGAGCCTTCAGTCTATCGTTTAATATCAAAGGAGCGCGTGCTTTTGCGGATAATGACAAGAAAACTTTTAAAGATTTATTGAAATCATCTTTTCTTCTTGATGTGATGATTGGCGTTTTATTTTTAGTGATTTGTCTTATTTTTGGAAGGTATTTCCTACATATTTTTTATGGTTTTACAGGTGATTTACTTGACTTATCAACAATTTATTTGAGTATCATGTCACCTTATATTTTGCTGACGTTGTTGTCTTTTTTGCTAACGAATGTTTTAAAGGTTGAAAAGAAAACGAAGCCGATTTTTGGAATAGGTGTGGTCAGTTCACTTCTTGATGTTGCCTTGAATTATTATTTGGTTCCGATTTTAGGGATTAAAGGTGCGGCAATTTCAGCAATAACGTCGTTATTTTTAGTGGTTTTAGCTTATTTTGTCTTAGTTTATGATGTGATTTTTGATGCTTTGAAAGGTCCTTCAACGCATAAGAAAGAGTTGATTATTTTTGGGATTCCATTGACTATTCAAGAAATTTTGGAAAGTGTTCTTTTTATCATGGCATTTGATGCCTTGATGGGACGCCAAGGTTTGGAAATTCTTTCTATTTATGCAGTCATTAGCCAGTTATTTTCTATGGTACGTTTACCTGCGTTCATGTATGCAGGAGCGGTATCTGTTTTCTTGCCCCAAGCCACGAAAAAACATGAAGCTAAAGCATTAATGTGCATGATTTATCGTAATTGTTATTTGGTTAGCGCTGTTTTTGCACTTATCGTTACCTTATGTGCTAATGTCTTTGCAGCATTTTTATCACATCAGATAACTTCAAATATCATTCCATTAACAGCCTACACCATGATTATTATGGCAATGACACCCTTGTATGAAACCTCAAAAATGTTATTGCAAAGCACAAATGCGGAAAAATGGGTGGTTAGCTTGACAAGTCTTGTAAATATTGTCAGTATTGTTATCTTATTAATCATTCAATTATTAGGCTTTCAAACTTACCAATCGCTCTATCTGATTTACGGATTAAGCCTAGCAATTCTCAGCCTCGCATTTATCCAAAAATCAAAAACAATAATTTAAAAGAACCCTTGGGTTCTTTTTTTATGCCTTATAACATTTTGTAAGGAAGTTTAATTGCTTGTAAGGTTATATTAGCTTTGGAAATGTTAATATACAAATTGGTTAGAGTTCAAAAATACTTACGAGGAGATAATTAATATGTTAAGAATTAACAATTTAGTAAAAAGATATGGTAAAAACTTGGTTTTGGACGATGTTAATTTAAATATTCCTAAAAATAAAGTTTATTGTCTTATTGGTCCTAATGGGGCTGGTAAGTCAACTATCATGAAAATTATTACTGGATTAAAGAAGCCGACAAGTGGTCAAATCTTATTTGATGGTCATGAATGGAGACGAGAAGATTTAGAGCATATTGGAAGTATTATTGAAGATGCTCCACTCTATAAAAATTTAAGTGCTTATGAAAATTTACAGGTTGTAACTAGAATGCTAGGGATTTCAGATAATGAAATTCTTCCAGTACTAGAAAAAGTTGGTTTAAAAGGAATTGATAATAGACCCGTGAAAAATTTTTCTTTGGGCATGAAACAGCGCTTAGGAATCGCTGTAGCTCTAATTATTCATCCTAAGCTTTTGATTTTAGACGAACCGACAAACGGTTTGGATCCGATAGGTATCCAAGAATTGCGAAATATTATTGAAAACTTTAAGGCAGAAGGAATGACGATTTTGATATCAAGTCATATCTTGTCAGAAGTTGAACATTTAGCGGATTACATTGGATTTATTAATAAAGGGAAAGTTATACTTGAAAAAGAATATACAGAGCATGAAAATCTTGAAGAATTATTTAATAAAGTTTTGATAGAAAGTGGTAAATAGGACATGGAAAAGATTCTTAAGTCTAATTTTTTAAAGTTGAAACATACAAAAATTTATAAATTTGTCTGGCTTTTTCCTCTCATGTGTAGTTTGATTGCAATCGTATTTTGTTCTCTAGGAGGAGATGAAACAACTCCGTTGATAGCAGAAACAATCGTTAATCAATGGAGTGTTCTGTGGATTAATATTACAATTGCTGTTTTTACAGGACTTTTAGATAAGCTTGAAAAGGATTCAAATCGTTATATGATTTATCTTTCAAGAAATTTAAATTTGAAGAAAGTTGAATTATATAGAGGGAGATTTATTGGAATCTTATTGTTAATAAGTAGTCTTGTTCTAATATTAATTCTCACGATTGCTAGCTTAATTTTTAAGACTCCTAGTGTAACTTCGCTTTTAAAAATTTATGTAGCTGTTTTATTAATTTGGCTTTGTAGTTTATGGGAAATTCCATTTACCTTATGGTTAGCAAGAAAAACAAATATTTATGTTAGTGTCATATTGAATACGTTATTACCATTGTTATTTGGGACAAGTATTTCACTTACTAAGAATTGGTTTATATTCCCATATGATTGGAGTATGCGACTTTTAGAGCCACTTACCAATATGCAAATCAACGGTATTCCTACAAGTACCCCATTTTCATCATCAATATTCATCGCTTTGATAATCCCAATAGCTATTAGCGTTTTATTTTGGGGGATTTGTTCTTTATTAGCAGGTGTATCATTTGAAAGGCAGGTTCGTTAATGATTTTCAATTACATACAATCTAACTTTATCAAAATTAAACGTTCTTCTTTTCTAGTCATCCATAGTTTAGCTGCGTTTGTATTTCCGATTGTTTTATATCTATATTGGTCACAAAGAGGTGGTGTGAGAAATGATATCGCAACGATCTACTCGTATTTTCAAATCATTGGAGCGACTATACCATTGATGTTTGCAATTGTATCAGTTGATTTAAAAAATATGGAAGCAGGTGTCGGAAAATATAAGAATTTACTAGGCTATTCAGCTTCACATTATAAACCATTCTTTTATCAATTGTTGTTCACTTGGTTAATGTATGCCATTACTCTAATTCTATCTGGAATTCTATTCCTCTTTTTAACGATTTATTTTCTAGGAACTAATTATGATTTTAAAATTGTTCTTTTAACATTTATGTTCTATCTCATTATTGGTTTTGTTCTTTGTTTACTACATCAAGTTTTGAGTTATGCATTTGGAATGGGAACAGTTATTGGTTTCGGAATGGCTGGATTGGTCATTGCAGCTCTTTGTGAGACTAGTCTCGGTGATTCCATTTGGTACTTTATTCCATGGACATGGG